>JAJRVU010000144.1 GCA_024277145.1 Planctomycetota bacterium | reverse complement strand
GGTCTAAAGATTGGAATTCCTGATCAATTTGGACTAACTCATTTTGAATCACGTTTAAGAAGTTTCTGACTTCATCCGGGTCGGAAATCGTATCGGCTGAACTTTCAAATCGATTTAATTCTTCACGAATAATTTTAGAAGACTTGATGATTTCAGAAATGATGCCAAATTGTTCCTTGAATTCCGGTTCCTGTATCAATGGGTTCTCGATGAGTTCTTTTGTGAAAAGAATTATCTGGTGGAATTGATTGTGTAATAACGAGTAATCTGAAACAATTTTATCTTCAGGAAAATCTGTTCGAGGATTTCTGTCTGCATTCAATATTTGAGAGACTGTTTTGGCGCAGACTTTCTGGGATTCATTATCAATTCGATAAATGAGCTTTTTCATTCGATGTCGTTGTTGCGAGGGCATTTGATTTTCTCAAAATATTGAAATTGAGAATTCAGTAGAACCAGTACTGAATTCTCTTCCGGTTGATATAAACGCTTAATTGTTAAAAGTTTGGGTTACGCTCCAGTACGGTGATAGACTGCTTCTGGAGTCCTTCTTTTTTTATCGACATTCAAAAATAAATGGTTTATCATGAATCTTCATATTTTTAGATGCAATATTCTTAACTGCCTATGTGTACAAGAGTAATGGCGAGAATGTAGATTTGGCTGAAATCTGAATCTTCCCGGATTTCCAGCTGTCAGGTTTAATATATGACGGTTTTTTTCATTTTATTGTTACCAGATTTCTCGAATAATCGGAATTATTGAACGTTTACGGCTTAATTGCCGATTTGACTCCTTGACGCTATCTTAAGTTCTTCCTTAAAATGAATTCAGACTTATGAAATCCTCACTAATGAGCTCAGTGGAAAGACAAATGTTTCAATACAGATTGCCTCATTTAATAATCAACAGGACTTGCTGTCTCTGTATCGGCCCGGTGTAGCCGGGCAATCTTTGTATGCCAATGTTAAAAAACATGGCTCTTCTGCTTTTCGGTACGAAATTCACCTGTGTAAATTTCTTTCAAACTCAATACCGATCTTCCTGCCAATTTAAAACAGGTCGCAGAAATCATCAGAAACAGATGTTTTATCCAATTGAAATATGAATCAGATCTCACAAGCGATTGTCTGATTCGCTAATAGCGACAATAAAGGTAAGTGACTCATGGCTACAGACTTTCGTAAAAAAGAACAGCTACCGGAACTGACAGATCAAATTGTGTCTTCCTATCATGATATAGGTACGATCAATCACCTCGGGCATTGCCCACTTCCCAGTAATGATGATGTCATTTCCATTGTTCAGGATTTGAAGGAAGTGATTTATCCCGGGTATGGGAGACGTCAGAACCTGCATATCAGCAACGTGATGTATCATGTGGGGGATCTGATTGACAGCCTTCATGACAGGTTGACAGAACAGATATCTCGCGCGCTAAGAACTGTTCATCAGTTGAGAAATAAATCAGGCTGTGTTGATGGGCATGATTTTGAAGCAATTGGTCAGGATAAAGCAATCTCATTTCTTGAAACATTGCCAGCATTAAGGAGAATCATCGCAAGTGATGTCCAGGCTGCTTTTGATGGTGATCCTGCTGCTGATAGCCTTGATGAAATCATTTTCTGCTACCCGGGGCTTGAAGCGGTTACAATCTATCGACTGGCTCATGAACTGCTTCGATTGGATGTCCCTTTGATTCCGAGAATGATGAGTGAATGGGCGCATCTGCAAACAGGAATTGATATTCACCCCGGTGCAAACATCGGTCCTTCATTCTTTATTGATCATGGAACAGGTGTTGTGGTTGGGGAAACCTGCGAAATTGCAGCCAATGTCAAGCTTTATCAAGGAGTGACCCTGGGAGCGTTAAGTTTCCCGAAAGATTCCAATGGCAATATTATTCGCGGGAAAAAACGACACCCAACCATTGAAGAAAACGTGGTGATTTATGCAAATGCCACCATTCTGGGGGGAGATACCGTTATTGGTAAGAATTCCGTAATAGGTGCTTCTGTCTCTTTAATTAAAGGGGTTCCTGCAAATACTGTTGTGACTATTGAGAAGCCTTCACTCCAGTTTCGGGATGCTTCCTGACTTAACAACTAAATAATTGTAACGAAAAAACTCCAGGCACAATTTTGAGTCTGGAGTTTTTTTATGGCTTTTAATTTTATGGATATAAAATATTTAGAACTGCTATCACATCAGGCAGAAGCTCTTCTTGGAGGATTCTGTTGTTCAATTGAATTCAGTTCATCTGCTTTTTGTAACAGGTAATCAATTTGTTCAGCAAGAATTTTCTGTGAATTCAGAAGTTCTTCTGTTGCAGCGGAGTATTCTTTTTCCCGATTGGAAATTAATATTGATCGTTGTTCCAGTTCTTCTGCAAACTCACAGAGCTGAAGGACAACCTGATTCAGATCATTTTCATTAACGGCCTGATTTTGATGGTCACTTGCATCATGGTTGCTCAGGGGATGCCCGACGATTTGAGAAAGTTTTAATCGAAGTAAATTCCACTCGTCTTCATTGGTTTCTGGTTCTGTGGAATTAATATTGATTTGTTCTTCTGAGATTCCTGCTTCATGAAGCAATGCAGAATACCCTGCTTGAACACCTGATTCATATTCTTCAATCAGTTGCTCTTCTTCCTGAATCATGTCAACAAGTTCTTCAGCAGAGAGTTCACTGAGATTTTTATCTGCCTGATTTTCTTCAACTTGATTTTCTTCAACTTGGTCTTCTTCAGGCGAATCCATTGCTGGGAAGGGGACGATATGAGCCTCTTCTGTGTGTGTATCTTCCGCGTTTGTTTTTACTGGATTAATTTCTACCTGCTTCTGTGAGATGTTTTGAGAAGGGGCCATAAGTTCTCCAATTGATTCCTGTTGATGGACATTAAATTTGATTTGTCCGATTTGTACTTCATCGCCTTGCGTTAGAATTGCAGATTCTGTTTTTTCGCCATTGATAATTAATTCTGAACCGGAAGTTATCAACTCTATTTCTGCACCTTCTGGCCCATTTAAAATGATGCTATGCAATGGTGGAAAATTTTCTTCACCAATCTGCAGGTGGCAATTCGTACCTGAGCCAATCAGATACCTTTTATGAAGGACTGGACGCAAACGGTGCTCCGTTTGCCCGTTGGTAACTTCAAGAACTAGATAGGGCATTAAAACATCATCCTGACTAATCAAATGCAGATCTTTAGGTGCAGATCTTTTTTGAATCCTTTGAATAAACTCTCAAACAGACTTATTGTAAAATGGGAAGAATGTGGCGATAACACAGAATACAGTGAGGAAAGGTATCCCGTAGGCCATGGTTTTAACCACATAATCCCTAGAGATAATTTCGACTATTTCTGTATTCGATCATCAATGAATCAATCAATAACATTCGATGTGTGACAGTATTCAAGGGAAATCCCTTGCTGGTGAATGGATACAGTATCAACACATTGCTGCTCATTAATAGAATGGGATACTTACGGGTGAAGAGTAAAGGATTGTGGAATGTCGATAAGGTTAAATGGGTAGCAAGAGGTGATTAGGAGCTATGTGGGATATGTGGTAATTCTTCTTTTCAGACAATCCCTTGTTAATTCCCTTACTCGCTAATATTGTGCAGATCCGCCTGATTCTTAACTTGATTTAAACAAAAACAGGTCTTCAACGAATTCAGACAATTTGATAGCATTCAGGCCCCTTCATTCTTCCTTTCGATCTGATTTTCAGGTCAATCAATTCCCCTACAAAATTATCCCTTCACATTTAAGCAAGTATTGCGATTGCTCCGGTGATTGTTGTCGCTTTTATTTATTTGAACATGCAATTGATCCATTTCAATAGTCAAACTGAACCCTGTCTCTTCGGCAATCTTCGTGGGAACCGTGCGTTCTCATTTGCAATAAGCTCACGTGTATTAAGTACGTCTTGTCGAATTCGATGTTGCCTGTTCATTATGCTGCTGTTTCTTTTTCAGTCAGGTTGTTCTTCATTTGCAAATTTCCAACATCATAAAGAACAGGAAAGTAAACACCTGAGTCAATTAGCAGAGTTTGCAGAAGAGAAAAAGGAATTTGAGAAGGCGGCGGAATTCTGGGAACAGGCAGCTCAATTAGGCAAGGATGAAAATTTCTGCTTACTTCGAAGTGCAGAAAATTATTGCAAGGATAAGAAATACAAACAGGCATCTGAAATACTCACTCACGCTGTGAAAAAGGATCCAAACGATGTTCAGGTTTATCTCAACCTGGCTGAAGCTCAGTTGCATTCAGGAAATCGAATGCTGGCAGATAAAACCTTGCAAACTGCGTTGAACATCGATCCCAATACCACAGATGCAATGATGATGCTTGCAGAAATTGCTCTTTTGCAAAAACGTTTTGAAGTTCAGGGTGACCTTTATCATCGAGTTTTGTCAGTTGATCCTGAACATCTTCCTGCACAAATTGCTTTAGCTTCCTGGTATATGAAAAATGATAAAGATGAACAGGCAGAAATCCTTTTCAGGAATATTCTTATTGATCAAAATGCAACACCCCAGCAGATTGTTCAGGCGAAGTGGAATATTGGGATAATGTTCGGGAAAAATGGAAAATGGGAAGACGCTGTTGTAGTGCTTTCTTCGGTTATTGACCAAAAAGAAAATTCCAGTTCAGACGATTGGTACCGTTTAGCTTATGCCTGTTATCAAAATTATCAAGTTCCAGAATGCAGGGAATACCTTGATAAATCACTGCAATTAAATCCAACTGATTCAAATACTCTTCAGCTTCAGAAAAAATTACGAAGCGGTGCAGGTCATTCCATAGAACTGGTGGGATATCAGGAACAGCAGCCGGAAATTTCTCCCCCCTCTTATTGGAAATAAGAAAAATAACACCGATTGGAAATAAGAAAAACAACACCGCTTGGAAATAAGAAAAATAACACCGATTGGAAATAAGAGGAAAATACCGATTGAAAATAAGAAGATTCGGTAGGGAATCAGTCCTCAATCTAAGTTTTGGTTTTCAAAGAATTTGATGATTGCACTGTTATCAACATCAGACAATCCTGAATTGCAGAGTTGATCAAGAATGGTTTCATGCAAGGAAGTGAACGGGGTCTTTTGAGAATTCTCATCAGCCAGTTTCAGGATTAGTCGTACATCTTTCCAATGTTGCGCTAATCGTGCTTGCGGTAATTGAAAATCATTATCAATCATTTTCTTCCCTTTGGTATCCATGACACCGGAAAACGCAGGGCTTGATTTCAAAACTTCAAGAGTTTTTTCTTTGGATAAATTAAGCGATTCTGCAAACGATAAACCTTCTGCAAGTACTGCTCGGTTTAATCCGAGAACAAGGTTCATCACCAGTTTCATTTTTGCGCCTGAACCGGATGGTCCTATGTGGGAATAATATTTTGACCAGCAATCCCAGATGTCGGTGCAGGATTCAAAGGCTGTTTTATCGCCCCCAATCATCAGAATGATCTCTCTTGATTTGGCTTGCTGGCTGGAACCCCCTACAGTTGCATCTAGATATGAAATCCCTTTATCGTTCAGTAATTTTCCAATTTGAATCATTTCAGCAGGGTCGCCCGTCGTTGTATCAATAACAATCTCTGGCTTTAATTCTGTTGAAATAATTTCTTCTGCAACTTTCAGTGAAATATCAGAAGTCGGAAGCGAGAATACAATTCGGTATTCCGGTTTTAAAAGATCAGCAACAGAATCAACTGTAGTTCCTCCATTTTTTTGGAATTGATTCCTGCAACTTTGATCGACATCAAATCCGAAAACTGTAAATCCGGATTCCATTAAACGTTCGGCTAGCGAAGAACCTAAAAGTCCCAGGCCAACCATTCCAACAGATGAAGAACTCATAAAATAATTCTTGTTAATGGAGTTTGCTTAAATTGGTTCAAGTTGAAAGTTCTTCAGGACGGGAGCCATTCTGGATGTGTCCGACTGCGATTGCAGTGGCAGTGGCATAAGTTCTGCAATGGGAAATGGTAACAAGGATTTCCTTGATTCCTAGTTTGCCAGCGTAGTCACCTGTTCCTCCGGTCAGTTTAATAAAAGGTTGACCACTTTTATTGGAAATGATTTCGATTTCTTTCCAGCCAATGCCTTTGATGAATCCGGTTCCTAAAGTTTTCATCACAGCTTCTTTGGCTGCCCAACGACCTGCAAAGTGTTGAGAATTTTCTTTTCTTCTCTGGCAGTATGCAATTTCATCATCCGTAAAAACACGGGTAAGAAAAAGTTCGCCATGCCTTTCGATCATCTGCCCGATGCGAACGATTTCGATGATGTCTGTTCCAAGTCCGATAATCATAAATAAACTTTTCAGTAATTTTTGTAGTACAAAATAAGTTGGTCAAGAAAGAGGTATTGTTTAATTCAAGTTTATTCATCCGGACTAGTAATTGGAACAGTCTTTTTAAGAAACCTGCGTGTGAATAGAGAGGAAAATGTCCCCGCAAATAAAAACTCGATAATCCAGAAAAACTCAGGCCACGGCTTGGACCAATTTCCCAGAGAACTGACGCGATGGCTTAAATATGCTCGGAATGACGATTTATCTCGCAGGTTCTGTTTTTCAGATTCAAATATTTTCCGAAACGATTGTCGGATTTCACGGTCTGTTTTTTCTTCTTCAGGGGTGAGGGATTGGGTGTTTTTCTTTTTTATCGCAATATGTTGAGACTTTTGAGTGTTGAACTGCTTTGTCAGAATTGCGTTATATTTTTGATAACTGAAATAAGTTGAAATTCCAAAACAGGTTATTGCAAGCAGGAATGACAATGGCAGGATGAATTTTGTGCCGGAACAGGACCACATATTCCGCCAGTAAAGAATTATGAACGAAGATGTTAATCCGAGAAAACAGGGGAACAGGCCAAGCAATTTTAATCGACCCGGGATGAATGCACTGAAATAACCCAAAACAATTACAGTGGTGATTGATGAAACCAGCCAGAGCAGAAAAGTTGCAAATGAGTTTTTTTGTTTGCCTACTCTCTCTTTTTGTTCCGGCGAATTATAAAGATGAATTTCATCAGTCATACTTGCAAACTTCTTTTCAAATCTCGAAAGAATTATCAGGTCTATTTTGAATATGCATCTTTAAGATAATTAGATTGTTTTCGAATAACAGGATTGTTTGTTTTTATATCTCACGCAGAGATCGTAAAGTCACAGAGAGTATTATATCAAAATATCAAGCGTCAAAAAATAATGGTTACGGTAAGAAAGACAAATCAAATAAATAAGATTATAAAAAAATAATATCTCTGTAGATTTCAACCCATTAGTTCAGCATTCTGATTTGCGTCAATTAGTGCTGATCTGTGGTTCCAACAAGAATATGGTCTATTATACTAAACACTTATTATGTGTTATTTGCATCATCTTTTTGCCAGATCCAGATACATTCTAGCGACTTCTCCAGCAGATTCTTTTCCCGTCACCATCATAGGCTTGCATTCACCAATGCTCCTGAAAAAAGTGTGCTGCCTTTTTGCAAATTGCCTGGTTCTTGTCTGAATCAGATTAATAGTCAAATCCAGATTCCTTTCTGAAATATCAGCTTCAAGATAGTCAATCACTTCCTTGTATCCTAATCCCTGTCGGGCAGTCCTGCCTACATGGCCATATTTTGTCAACAGAGATTTGATTTCCTCTTCCAGTCCCATTTTAAACATTTGAAGAACTCTATCGTTCACCCGTTGATAAAGTTGCTTTCGGGATGGATGTAACCAGAAAAGATTGGGCGGACATTCTTCTTCCGAAAGCGGATCCTGTTTCTGTTGACCGGAAAGCGGAACGCCTGTCAGATGATGAACTTCCAATGCACGGATGACTCTTCGAAGGTCGTTCGGATGAAATTTATTTGCAGCGATAGGATCCACTTTTTGAAGTTGAAGATGAATTGTTTCATTCCCCTTCTGATTAGCTTCTTCTTCCAGTTTATCCCGGAACTCCCAGTCAGCAGAAGGTCCTTCAAAAACCCCACGTATAATACCGCGTAGATAAAGTACTGTTCCGCCGACAAATAATGGGATATGATTTCTCTGAAGAATCTCCTCACAGATTTTTTCGGCTGCAATTGAATATACTGATAAACTGTATTCATCGGTGGGAGCGACAACATTGATTAAATGGTGTGGAATATCCTTTAATTCTTCCGGGGAAGGCTTCGCAGTTCCGATATCCATATCCTGATAAACCGCCATTGAATCAAGCGAAATGATTTCCGCTCCTATTATTTTAGCGATACAAATGCCCGCAGAGCTTTTTCCACTTGCAGTTGGTCCTGCCAGAAACCAGCATTGTTTAAGTATTTCGGGATTCATATTTGTGACAGTTATTTCTTTTTCTACTGTTCCAGTCTCAACCGGTTTGAATAGTAGTCGGGTCTTGTTTACAAACCATTAATGGCACTTGAGATATCATTTCAATGCTTATTTTACGGTTCAAGAGTATGAAATAGAAGCGATTTATCAATGATGATCTTATTCAGCTGTTTATATTTCTCGTGATTATGGTAATCTGGTGGCTTAATGAAATTATCATACGCAGTCAAAAATTAGAGCGTTTTTACAATTGATATAGAAGGTTTAAGTGTTATTCCGACTGTATATACAGTACGCCACGTTCTAAATCATTTCTAGACATTGTCTAGTCTCTACAGGATATATTTATAGATGGCATTATTTGAATCAAAAATTTAAGTGAACACGGATCCCGGAACCCTTTTTGATTACATCATTCGCCCGGACAACATTGTGAATCTGGCTCCTTCTCCCCCCACGTTAAAATTTCTGGATGCCCCTGAAAAGTTTTCACACAACATTCAATTTGAGTTCCAGATTTTGGGAATCGGGCCAATAGGCAATATTGTTTATGAAATCATACATTTTGAAGAACCATCAAAATTTATTGAAAAACAAATAGATGGTCCATTGGAATCGTTTGTCCAGGAACACCACTTGGAAGTTCTGGACAATGGCAGAACATTACTGTATGAAAAAATTGAATTTGAACCACCCGGTGGAATTATTGGGTTCATGATGACTGAAGATCGTATACGCGAATCTCTTACGGAAGGGTATGAATACCGTGAGTACATGCTCAGTCGAGTCTTCAAAGAAGAATAAAAACAGGAACTGATATGAACCAATCACGCAAACAGGATGATGCACCAACATTCATTGCCTTGTTTTTTATCCTGTTAATCAGTTTCGGATTAATGGGATTAACAGCAATGGTCCTGCCACAAATTGCAGGTTTTGTGATTGTTGTTGGGGGCTTTATGTTTCTCTGTTCATTTCATTATCTGGTCTGGGGGCGATTCATGAAAATCAAACCGGAAGAGAATCCTGCTGATGAACAGATAGAATAAAAAGGCTGATAAAATAAAAGGGGCCGAATCACCCGGTTAAAGGTGGAATTCGGCCTTCGCCCTTCTTATGGTATTTTACATCCTGACTATTTAAAGCAAGTCAGAAATAATTGAATCAGTTGATATGGAATTAGCGTAGAATCCTGTCAAAGATTTCTCTTCTTTTTAGCAAGAGTATTTGAAGAATATATCAATTCCTGCTGAAGTTGAATTGGTCCCGACGAATTATTTATTCTGCGTAGAATTTCGTCAGTTCTTCAAAGATGAGTGGTTCCTCAATCGATTCACTCATAAGCTTAACTCGGAACCGTTTGTTTCCAGCTTCGCTCCCTTTGACATGAATCCGATAGAGAGCTGTTTTTCCGGGTTGTAATTCAGAGACAGCTTTGAAGATGAGGTTTCCATCCGCATTTCGGAAATCTGTTGGCCCTTTTGCTTCGAGAAGACTCAGTCCTTCGGGCATTTCACATGTTAAGGCAACATCCTTTGCAACAGCTGATCCTTCATTCTTAATTCGGACTTCATAAGCTGTTTCAGAACCAACTTCTACCGGATCATCCAGATCAATGATTTCCAGAACAAGCGAAGCTGTTCCTTCAACAGATGTTTCCAGTTCTGCTTCAGCACGATTTCCATTTTCGGATAAAGCAGCAATCTGGTGAGTAAATTCTCCCGGAGTTTCCGCTAACAATTCGATCCGAACCTGACGAGTATCTTCAGATTCCAGTCGCCCGATAAACCATTGAACGGTATTGGAAACTTCATCATATTTTCCACCACGGTCAGCTCGGATAAATTTAAACCCTTCAGGAATGTTATAAATAACTCTTACATTATTGGAAATTCCCTGGCCATCATTAGAAGCATGTATTTTGTACTGTGCTTTTCTTCCGACATACCGAAGCCCGGGACCTTCCACTTCAACTTGAAGATTAGGAGCAACAACAGTCACATTCGCTGAGATTGTCTGGACTGGAATTGCATTCGCTTTTGCTTTGACTTGAATTGTTTGATCTCCCCCTTGAACTGCTTCGAGAGAAAGCCGAACATTTCGAGTTTCACCCGGTTCCAGTGAACCTAATTCAAGAGTCAGTTTTTTTCCTCGAACATGCTCAAGCCCTTCAGGGATTATTGCCTGCACAGTCACATCTGTTGCAACTCCATCGCCTTCATTTGTGACAACGATTATCTGGGACGCAAGCTCTCCTACAATGGCTTTATCTGTTCCTTTCATTGACAGGGTAAGTTTTGGTTCCCGTACATCGTAAGAACCAGAAGCTGCACCTGTGTAGCGAACAAAAGCAGTTGTTCCAAGATCGCCTTTTTGGGAAGGTATCATTTGAATTTGAATTCGTTCTTCCTGTCCCGGCGTGAGTGAATCAAAATTCCAGGTTAGGTGGTCGTTATGATCAACCGGTTGTGGTTTCACGCCAACCAGTCTTAGTGTTTTTGGGAAGAACGCATCAACATCAATATTTCGCACTAATGTTTTGCCTGTATTCTTTACAACAAGCTCACATTTACATTCCTGTCCTATATTTACAGCAGATATTTTTGTCCAATGTAGCGATACAGAAGAATTTTGCACTCCTGTACCAACAATTGGAAAATCCTGCGAAGCCGATTCAGTTCTAACTAATTCGGTTTTGACATTTTCTAAATCTTCAATCTCTTCTAATTCTTCAACCTCATCTTGAGATAACTCAAGGAGTTCATTATTGTCATTTTTTAATTCGATAGTCTCTACAGTCCGATTTTCATTCTTGTTATTTTTGGGTAATAACAGGATCAGTGGTGATTCATCATCTTCAGCAGTATCAGTGCCTTCTGAATCGTTTGTTAGAAGTTCATCTGGTAAACTGAATGGAGAATCACTATCTCCCGGACCAGCGACTTGTACGATACCTGTCTTCTTCTTAGAAGTTGATTTTTCAAAACCAGCCTGGACTACTGAATGTTTTTTGTGCCTTGCCTGTTTTGGTTTCGTAACCGTTTTCTGTTTTTTACTTGATGCTCTTTTAATAAAATCATGCTTCTTGATTTTTTTAAGCCGAGCAGAAGGAGGAAGTGAATTCAATTCTTCATCAACCGTATCCAATTCCCCGAAAAGAAGTTTGTCGAATTGATCGAGATTGCTTTTCTTTTCTTCTAAAGTCAGATTAGTTTTTGGGACTGACCCTCGTTTTAAAGATTTGACCGGTAGACCTGTATCGAACGGACTCAGATCATCTGCAGCAAATCCGACACCAAAGAATAAAACAACGGTTCCACAGCCGATGAGAATGGCAAATCGATTGCGCATTTCTCGCTCCTTTAAGAAGATGAAAATCATAAAAATTTGGATCACCAGAATCAGCTTGATTTGAAACCAATGCCGATCCCAATATGCGGTCTCTCCGCACATGTTAAAATCTATCGGTTATGACGATTGTGAGGCGTGAATTAAAAGCTCTATATTTAGAAACTATTTCTCTTCAAAGAGATTAAATAATGTATAAGATGTTACATCGTAGAGGCTTACGTATATGTCTAGTAGGAATTCCAAGACGACAGAGTTGAGGGGAATACTTGATTAGATGACCCGTTTTTGATTTAATATTGATGGATTATCGGTATCAACCACCATTTTTTAACACTCCACAATATTTCTACACTGGGGCAACAATGAAAAAATCATTTTCAACAGTGCTTTTTCTGGCACTTGTTTTATCTTCGTTTACATATGTGAATGGATTAGAGCCAGACACATCAAAGAAAAGTGATCCCAAAATTTCAAACCGCCCAGTTGTGCCGGGAGTTTATTCTTTCGAAGCGAGATACCGTGAAAAAAATCAAGAAGGCAAAATCATTTCTAAAAACAAAGTCTTGAAATGGAAAGCATCTGAAACAATCATCATTATTTGTGACATGTGGGATGGCCATTTTTGTAAGGCTGCAGCTCATCGAGTTGGTGTGATGGCACCGTATATGAATAAAGTGATTACTCGTGCTCGCTCAAGAGGAGTGATGATTATTCATTCCCCGAGTGGTTGCATGGACGTTTATGCCAAAACACCTTACCGCTTAAGAATGATTCAGGCTAAACAAAGCAAACCTCCTTTCCCATTAAATAAATGGTGTCACCTTGAGCCAGATAATGAACCACCAATGCCAGTGGATACATCAAACTGCTCCTGTGACGATCCTGTTGTAGGACCAGCAGTCCGACAATTTTCGAAGCAAAATGACAAAATTGTCATCACCGGCTACGATGGAATCAGCGACAGCGGACAGGAAGTCTATAATTATTGTCAGGAGCATGGAATTAAAAATGTGGTCTTGATGGGAGTGCACACGAACATGTGTGTATTAGGAAGACCGTTTGGGATTCGACAGATGGTAAACCTGAAAATGAATGTTGTTCTCTGCAGAGACCTGACTGATTCCATGTACGATCCCAGAGAATATCCTTACGTCAGTCATACCAGAGGAACGGAATTGGTCGTGGAGCACATTGAACAATATTGGTGCCCCACGATTGAAGGAAAACAATTATTGAATGTTATCCCCGGTTCGGATAACCCTCTTCCGAAAACAAAACGGCCAACTGAATCTGTATCGAAATAGTTCAGAAAATTAATTCTGCGAATCAAACCTGATAGACACCGCCGCAGAATGGTCGTTCATCAGCCACTCGCGTGCATGCTTTGAGTGATTCAATGAGAATTGTTCTGGTTTCTGTGGGTTCAATGATTTCATCCACCCAACCTCGGGCAGCTGCGTAACGGATATCTGTTTTTTCTTCGTAGGAATCTACGATTTGGGTTCTCAATTCTTCCAGCTCTTCTGCATCAGGTGTTTTACCTGCACGTTTCATGGCTGAAATTGTGATATCCAACACTGTTTTTGCAGCTTGATTGGAACCCATGACGGCGTATTTTCCCGTTGGCCAGGCGTAGATAAATCTTGGATCAAAAGCTTTGCCACAAAGGGCATAATTCCCTGCACCATAACTACCGCCGGTAATTAGAGTGATTTTTGGAACCCGGCTGTTTGAAATTGCATTAACCAGTTTGGCACCGGATCGGATGATTCCTGCTTGTTCGGAATCTCGTCCGACCATAAAACCATAAACATCCTGAATAAAAATAATCGGAGTCCATGTCTGGTTACAATCCATCACAAATCGAGCAGCTTTATCTGCTCCCTCGTGGTAAATTACTCCACCAAATTGAAGTCCGGACTTCGGCGTCTTTTCGGGATGATGTTGATTGGCGATAATCCCGATACTGAAACCCCCAATGCGAGCATAGCCACAAACTAATGTTTTGCCATAATCTGCTTTGTATTCCTGAAAACTATCTGCATCAACGATGCAATCCAGAAGATCGCGAACTTCATACTGTTTTTGTGGATCGGGAGTCAGAATGGAAAGTAGTTCTTCTGATGATTTATTTGGCTTAACCGATTTATCTCGTCTGAATCGGGAATCGATATGATTTTTGGGAATTGTATCGATTAGTTTTCTTAATCGATCAATGGCAGCAGGATCATCCGCTTCTTTAAAATCAATGGTCCCGCTGATTGAGGCGTGCATTTCTGCTCCCCCTAATTCTTCATGATCAACTTCCTGTCCGATAGAACTTTTTACGAGTGCTGGACCTGCAAGGTAAAGTCCTGAACCTTCTGTCATCACCAATTTATCGCAAAGCACCGGAAGATATCCGCCACCTGCAACGCAATTTCCCATAATAGCAGCAATCTGAGGAATCCCTTCTGCTGACATCACAGAATTATTTCTGAATATGCGACCGAAGTCATCTTCGTCAGGAAATATTTCTTCTTGTAATGGAAGGAAAACACCAGCGGAATCAACAAGATAAACAACCGGTAGATGGTTCACCATTGCAATTCGTTGTGCCCGTAATAATTTTTTACAGGTTGCAGGGAAAAACGCTCCTGCCTTCACGGTTGCATCATTTGCTACGATTAAAATTTGGCGACCGGAGACTGTTCCAATTCCGCAAACAACTCCTGCAGAGGGAGCCCCTCCCCATTCCATGTACATATTCCAGGCAGACCATCGGCCGAGTTCAAAGAAGCGAGTTCCATTATCAATTAAGGAACTAATCCGTTCGCGAGCGGTTAACCGGTTTTTCTTATGCTGTTTTTCAATATTTTTTTCTCCACCACCGAGAAAAATCTGCTCACACTGACTGCGGAATTCACTCAGAATTGTGTCCCACTCTTCGTTCGCATGTTGATTCATTTGTTTATTTTCAATTGAGTTTATTCACCACGGAAGAATTATTTATTCATCCCGTGTATGATGTCAAATTATTTTTGATTCAATCTAATACGGTATATAGTACCTTATTGTACAGAATAAATGGCAAAACTGGAACTTAAAACGTTGATCAGAAAAATCTTATCGGTGCTTATTTCCCTTCACGAACATTTTTAAAATGATACATTCCTGCCTATATTGAAATGTAAAGCAGATCACAACAACCTGAATTTTCTTTGATACCACATATTGAGTCAATGATATTCAGGTTTCAGAAAGAGATAAAATGGACGATAAAATTATTGTTTTAACAGGCTGCACAAAAGGTCTGGGCCGAACTTTAGTGGAGGGTTTCATTGAATGTGGCCATACCATCATTGGCTGCGGTCGATCCCAGGACTTGATTGATGAATTGAATAACAAATACAATCCACAACATCGCTTTGATGCAGTTGATATTACCGATTGTTCTTCCGTGAAGAACTGGGCTGAGAGTGTTCTTGAGCAGTATGGTGCTCCTGACCTTCTCATCAATAATGCAGCTGCGATGAATCCGTCCAAGCCTCTCTGGGAAATCACGAGCGAAGAATTTTCACAGGTAATGAAAGTGAATCTGGATGGTATTGCGAATACCATTCGCCATTTTGTTCCTGCGATGATTGAAAAACAGAACGGAATTATAATTAACCTCTCTTCCGGATGGGGACGAAATGTTTCACCCAATGTTGCGCCGTATTGTGGATCCAAATGGGGCGTGGAAGGAATGACATTGGCATTGGCAATGGAACTACCCGAAGGAATGGCTGCGATTCCGTTAAACCCCGGAATCATAAATACAGACATGCTTCAAATTTGTTTTGGCGAATCTGCAGAAAAATTCCCCGGCCCGGAAGAATGGGGCGACATTGCAGTTCCGTATATCCTGAATTTTACGCCGGCAAATAATGGAGAACAATTAACTGTTCCCATTAATTAATCTATCTTCATTTCATAAATTATAAAGAACGATTTCGCGCGACCAGTTTTTCAATGACTGGCTGATTCGCTTCAGGAAATGAATATTGCGATAATTCCGATGCAGAAACCCAGAAATGGGAATCTATAATCGTACAATTCTGATCGGCCGGTTTACATATCCAGAAATGCAAATCGACATCTGCATGAGAATATGAATGCTGAGTTCGATAAAATTCTACGACGGGAATAATGTCGATTCCAGCCTCTTCTAAAGATTCCCGAACAAGACAGTCCTGAATCGATTCCCCCGATTCGCATTTTCCTCCTGGGAATTCCGTTTTGCCAGCAAGGTGAGTTCCTGCCTGCCGGGTTCCCAGTAGGTAACGTCCATCTTGTTCAAGGATGGCAATCGCGATTTTTTGAAGAGGCTTTCCCATTTCCGTTATTAAGATCACCCACAATATAAAATTTGTAGGGTCTGCTGTGCAGACCGAAATTTAAACGTTTCGATATAATCAATGGTCTGCACAGCAGACCCTACTTGCGGCTATTCAAGCGGTTGTGATGTATTAATAAAATTTAATACAGTCGGTCTAGTGCAAGCTTTCAGGAGGAGCGCCCATGATGTGATAACCAGCGTCAACGTGAACAATTTCTCCTGTCATTCCACTGCTGTAATCACTGAGCATCATCATGCCCATTTTTCCGACTTCTTCCGGAGTGATGTTTCGACGCATGGGGGAAAATGATGAATAAAGTTGAACCATTTTATCAAACTCGCCAACAGCAGCTGAACTCAAAGTTTTCAACGGACCTGCACTCAAGGCATTCACTCGAATTCCTTCTGGTCCCAATTCATGGGCAAGATATTCCATGCTGCTTTCTAATGCAGACTTACAAATTCCCATTACATTGTATCCCGGAATGACTTTTTCGCCCCCGAGGTAGGTCATTGTAAGAATACTTCCCCCCGGCTTGAGAATTTCTTTTGCGCGACCTGCAATACTTAATAAACTATAAACGCTGATTTCCATAGACAGTTTAAAGCCATCCCGACTGACATCATAAACGGGACCTTTCAGATCATCAATTGGTGCATAAGCTACAGAATGCAGGACAAAATCAATTTCACCAAAAACGTTTTTCGCTTCTGCAAAGACGGCATCAAGATCTTCATCTTTTGTCACATCACAAGGCATCATGATTTTTGCAAATGGTTCAACAAGTTTTTTCAAGCGTCGTTCCATTCGAGGACGTTCCGGGTTTTTATCTGGAAGATGAGTGAAACCCATCTCAGCACCTTCTTTGTGAAGCTGCTCTGTAATCGCCCAGGCTATGGAATGATCGTTTGCAATTCCAAAAATTAGTCCCTTTTTACCTTCAAACAAACCCATCTTTAATTTCCCCTTAATCGAAAGTTCAATTTTGTATTTTTATCATTACAGGCGATAACACCTGCAAACATTATTTATTTTTAAGATACAGTTCTTCAAGCAGAACCCTGAAAATTATACCCGCCCTGAAATCATTTAAAAGGATGCCGAACGGGATAAATTAGATTCCCCCATAAACTTAAAGGTCATACTCGAGAATCTTAAGTTCAATTTAATGATAATTGCAATAAATAACAATGGTTTAAAGCGTTATCACATTATTCAAGGTTTCCAAATCAACTATGCTTTGTATTGAAAAAAATCGTATATCTATGCCATGAAAGCATAAAAAAAGCTACCGAAGAGAATCTCCTCGATAGCATTTTGAATTCAGGTTAAAATGATCCTGAAAAGAATCATCCTGCTAATGCAGTGGTCGTTTCTGATTTTGTTTCCTCTTCATTACCTTCTTTGCTTTCATTCGGTAACAAATCTTTAACAAACCCGATCAGGTGATCAGACCGAGTATGATGTTGAAGTTTTTTGAGGGCTTTCGATTCAATCTGGCGAATACGTTCCCGGGTGACTTTAAAAATACGTCCAGTCTCCTCAAGAGTGTAACTGTATCCATCCCCAAGACCATATCGAAGTTTGATAATTTCCCGTTCACGATAAGTCAGGCTTTTCAGAACGTGACTAATTTTATCCTTTAGCATGTTCTGTGTTGCTGCATGATCGGGTGAACAGCCATTGGAATCTTCAAGAAAATCACCAAAGCATCCATCTTCACTTTCACCAACCGGGATGTCCAGGCTGACAGGATGTTTCCAGGTTTTCATGATCCGTTCGGTTTCTTCAATCGTCATTCCGATAGCATCTGCCAGTTCTTCAATTCCAGGATCACGTCCTGTTTCCTGCCGAATGGCTTCTGCTTTTGCTTTCAAAGTTGAAATGCTTTGGAACATATGAACCGGAATACGAATGGTTCTTGCATGGTCTGCGACGGCTCTTGTAATAGCCTGTCGAATCCACCATGTTGCATATGTGGAAAACTTATACCCTCTGCGGAATTCATATTTTTCCACGCCTCTCATCAAGCCCGCATTACCTTCCTGAATCAGATCAAGAAAACTGAGCCCACGATTACGGTATTTTTTGGCAATCGAAACAACCAAACGCAAGTTCCCACCGGAGAGATGCTGCTTTGCGATGGTCCATTTGTCAAACCGATCTTGTAAATTTTTAGAACGAGTTACTGCTTCTTCCGGAAATTCGTTGACCATTTGAATCAACTCTTCCAGTTCGGTTGTCAGAACAGAAACATCTCCACGAAACCGGCCCGTTTTTAACTGGTCCTGAAGGCTGACAATTCTTTCAGTAATCTGGTGAAAACGCTTCATGATAGGCTGTAAACGCTGCGTCCGCAGGCTTAATTCTTCACAAAGAGTTACCATTTTTCGTCGTCTTATCAGCATACGATTTCGTACAAGCGTTTCCTCTTCATTACTTAAGGTCGAAGAACGAAGTGACCTGAAATCATCACAATTTTTGTCCATCAACGCTCGTAGCGTATTCAGGTTATGAGGCATGCGTCCGAGAATTTGTTCTTTCTGAACATTTTCCGTTTCAGATGTTCTTAACGTTCTCTCGAAAGGTAATTCCCCTGTATAAACTTTTTCGAGAGTTTCAACTGTCTGCCTGAGAACATAATCTGATTCAAGAGCAGTCCGGCGAAATCGTTTTCTTGTAACTTCAATCTGTTTTGCAAGAAATATTTCACGCTCACGTGAAAGCAGTGGAATATTGCCCATCTGACTTAAATACATTCGAATGGGATCACGCGAAGAGAGAGCAGTTCGCTCCTGGTGCATGAATGCTTTTTCGACTGCAGAAACAGTTCGGGAAGAATTCTTTGATGATTGACTCGCTGCTTTGGGAGCAGCTTTTTTCTTTTCAATCACTGGCATATTGACCAGGTCGATATCGTGCTCATCAAGTGCAAGTACAATGTCATCGACAAGTGTTGAATCACCACCTTCGTCCGGAAGAAACTGATCCAGATGCTGATAAGATAAATATCCCTTTTCTTTTATCTCTTCCAGAAAACCATGAAATTCTTGATTGTTAAGCTGCACGTAAAACACTCCTTTTCTTTACCCAATCGTACTTCCATGCACGACGGCTTGGCTAATCCCTTTTTGTATCTTGCCTACGATTCAAACTGTTTAATCTTCAGCAGGTAATAATAATTATGAATAGTACGAACACGGAACAGTAACAAAAAGAAAAAAATGAGTACCCATTCCATTCGGAACCACTTTAAAGAATGCAGTGAACCTGATCCACTTCACATTAAAAAAATCAATGGCGAAGTAATATCAAAATTTGATTGACAGGAATAAGCGAAGAGAAACCACCCAACGAATTGTTCAAGCGATTTACACAACATGCTATCAGAACGGCATGACCCAACTATTAAATTACTGAAGAATAGCAATCAATATGTCGTTAAACCGGTTCTCAACAATAGCATCCCTTCTTCCCGAGAACCAAAAAAATTCACACATTCCAATTGTGGAACTGGAACGATGCTACCATATTTATTTTAGAAACCTACCTTAAATACTAATTTCAGTAATTTTTTTCCAAAATTGTTTTAAGCCTTACAATCCTGTTCCTCATCTTAGACCCCCAAATGTCCAGGAAGATATATTAGCATCTTGGGTATCACAGAGATTTATAATTATTTCTTGTACTTATTATAGAACCTGCAAATATAGAACCTGCAAAACAAGCGAAAAAGAACCTGTGCAGCAGCAAATGAGCATAACTTCTTAAAAAACAACGATTTACATACCGAAATCAAGCAGATGTTCAATATCGCACATTAAGACGCTTTAAAAGATGTCTTTCCTGATTTATGCAGATTACCTGAAAGATATAAATGACACTGTAATTAAAGCAAGCTGAAGAACTCTACCTCTGGGTAGTTTATTTTAGCGATGAAAATCGTTATGTTAAATGAGGTTGGATGAATTCTGTTCAAAGCGATCTACTTTGAGGAAACTAAGAAGTGGATATTTGTCCTCTTAGTTTTAATTTCAAGAGACTGGCAGGTTTTAGGGGAAACACTATAATTAATTCTGAACCTGGAACCCTTCCAATCTATAAACAGACGTACTGATCATTATTCCTGTTCCTGATTTAGATATTATTATTCGGTGCACTGAACCAGCAATATTACTGTTTCATTTATTATTATATTTAAAGCGTAAAGCTTACTATATAAGACCAGAATAGCCTGCAGGCGTTACCAATGCTTGTTTTGAAATTGTGGCTGTTCAGACTTTTCAACTGGAATGCAATCATGACTACTGAAACTGAAAACAACCCGAGTGTTACTAAAGGATTAAAAGGAATTCTTGCAGCGGACAGTACAATCTGTCTGGTTAATGGAGCAGAAGGTCGCCTTTTGTACCGTGGTTACAATATTGACGAATTGGCAACGGAAAGCTCATTTGAGCAAGTGACTTTCCTGCTTCTTAAAGGAGAACTCCCGACTGAAGCGGAGTTAAAGCCTTTTGCAAATCAGTTGAGGGAGAATCTTAAGCTGCCAAAACAGGTTGCGGATTTTCTTTATGGACTGCCTAAGGGCGTTAATCCGATGTCTGCCCTTCGGTCAGCAATCTCGATTGCAGGAATTTATGACGAAGAAGCCAACACGGATGACCTTGCAACAAATTTCAAAATTGCAATTCGGTTGACCTCACTCATTTCTACCGTGACTGCTGCATTCAAACGTATTCAGGAAGGCAAAGAACCTGTGGAACCAAAGGATGATCTTTGTTTTGCAGGAAACTTCATGTACATGATGACTGGCAAAGAACCGACTCAGGATGAAACTCGGGCAATGGACCTCCTGTTAATCCTTCATGCAGAGCATGGTTTTAACGCAAGTACATTTACCGCAAGAGTTATTGTTGCAACCCTGACGGACTTCTATTCCTCCATCACAGGAGCAATTGGTGCCCTTAAAGGTAAACTGCACGGCGGTGCTAATACGGAAGTTCTGAAAACATTACTTACTTTGAAATCCAAGGAAAATGTGGCTGCCTGGATCACAGAAGTTCGAGATTCAAAAGGAAAATTCATGGGGTTTGGCCACGCTGTTTATCAGACGGCTGATCCTCGTGCCAAGTTCCTGAAAGAATATTCAAGGCGACTGGGCGAAGGGTGTAATGACACCACCCTGTACGAACTTTCTATTGAAATTGAAAAACAGGTGACTGCGGAAATCAGCCGGGACTGTAATGTCGACTTCTTCTCTGCCAGTGTTCAACACTATATGGGAATTCCGGGAGACATGTTTACCTGCATTTTTGCAGCAAGTCGAATCACGGGATGGTGTGCTCATGTGCTTGAACAGTTAACCGATAACAAAATTATTCGTCCTAAAGCAAATTACATCGGCCCTGAAGAACGAGCATATCCAGCAATAGAAGATCGCTAAAAAAACGGGGAGTAATCAGGATTTTGAATCAGAGGATTCTTTTTCCTGTTCGGTCATGGCTTGGTCGTACTGTCTTCGTTGCGCGAGATAATAAACCACTCCTATCGCTGCAATTGAGATGCTGATTGCGCGAAATGCGAGACCGGTTAAAATTCCAGAAGCGGCCATCGCTTCATCGGTAATCGTTGAACCTGTTGCATGCGCTGCGTATTGATAAACAACAGCAATAGCGCCTTCAAGAACTCCCAATCCCCCGGGAGTTGGAATGAGTACGCCTGCAAGTTCAGCTCCTGGAATGATCACGATATGCATCCAGAATCCGGGAGCAATTCCTTCCTGCCCCATGCTCAGCGAGCAAAAATAAAAGCAGGACAACATTCCGAAGTGACCTATCAGGCTTAAGAACAGAACAAAAAAGAGAGAACGAGATTGTCCCCGGTACTGCTCCAACGTTGAGATGAGTTCCTCAACAATATGGCCTACTTTTTTGATCTTGGTGAAATACATGATAAATCGAGATCGTAAAAAAAGAGGGTGCAGGCTTAACCATATTCCGACCGCTCCTCCAATGGCTCCCACCCAGAGAAATGCGCATACAGCTTTTAATTCTGCACTTCCCATAATAAATTCATATTGAAATAACGAAGCGATGGATCCTGCAATAAACAAAGCGTGCATTCCAAGTAATCGATCCATGATGACAGTCGAAGCTGCCGCTGACTTTCGACTACGATGCTCGTTTGCAATCATTGCTGCTTTAACGATGTCACCGCCAGCTGAACCGGGCATGATATAGTTAAACGCATAACTGACAAATCCAAGTCGAAGGGCATCTCGTAAACGAAAAGGAAAATCAAGAACACGAACCAGGATATACCATCTAATGAATGTCAGAACGATTGATACAAAACAGAGAACAAACGCAACTAACAAATAGCTCCACTGAATATCTTCCTGAGAAAAGTCATCGAATATTGATCTGTTTTTATAAATTAAAAATCCGAGGATCAGGAGACCTGCAGGCCATTTCAGATAACCGATCACCTTCCCCCAATGGACTCCTTTTGAATTGTCACTCTGTTCATCTGTCATTTATTATAAATAATTCTTTAAAAGCAGTTCTGGAAAATCGAATGAAAGCTGCTGGATAGTTCTTGATGGTTGATATTGTTAAATTATGCTTTTGAATTCAAGAATGTGGGGACTGTTTTCTAAAACGGGACAAAAAACTGGAATCACCTTGAAAATTGCTTCTAAAACCGATGAAGCCTGAACATAACTGCACTCATGTCTAAAAGTAACACAAGATCAAAGGATGATCCATTAAAACAAGAAGGTTAGTTAATTCAGGGAACTCCTGCAATCCATTTTAAATTCAGTCAGGATGCATCAATTAAAAACACAGAATCAATTTCCAATTCCGAAGGATATCACTCTTCGCTATTTAAGAAAATTGACTCATGAAAAATCGAATTATTGTAATAGTCAACCTTGCGATACGTTAACCTGATTTGTATCCTTATCGGCCGTCGTGTAATCGAGATGCCCGGTAGTTGAATATGGAAATTCATCCCGGATTTAATAAGACTTTCTCGAACCTTGCAGTCTGGATAATTGGGCGTTTATTCTTAAAGAGTTCAACCAGATTCAAGCAAGTTTCGGGATACAAACCTATTTTCAAGGACTCAAGGATGAGCCAACTACGCCTCTTTCAACCTCGCTATTTAGACAGCAGTCATTCAGAAACAGATCCTGTCATTCTTTCATTCCCTCAAGTCGAGACCACTTCAACAACAAGCATTTTCTCAAATGCTGTGAGACGAGCTGAAGTGATTTACAATAATCGGTTTTGTCCTTCCTGTAATCATCCTGAAGTGGAACCTCTTGAACTGGATGACGGTATTAATAATCGAAACGGAATTCCCATTCCCGGTACCTGCACTTTAGTTGGATTCCATTGCCTGGACTGTCATTCGGAATGGCCGCTTTAAGATCAATCTTATCCATCAATGATATTAAGACGATTAGCTGAATTTGTTTATCAGTTGATTTCTTATTTCAACTGAATTTTCAGATCAGTAATCAGGCTACTCCAATCTCCCCATCCGGGCTGACGAAAAAGTTTCATCCCGGGATACCAGGGAGAGTCTGCTCTTTGAAGATGCCAGCGCCAGTCAGGCAAATGGCAAAGCATCACCCAGGTTGGAATCCCCATTGCTCCTGCAAGATGAGCCATGGATGTGTCGACAGAAATCATCAAATCCATTTTGCTTAATGCATAAGATGTCTCACTGAAAGATTCCAGTTTCTCACCGAGGTCAATCACTTTCTCTGTAAGATCTGAATCGTGTAACTGCTTTCTGCTGATATCATCCACCTGAAAACTGTGCCACTCAATATCGGGTTCATCAAAAAGAATTTCCAGAAGCAACAACGGGCAGGACCGAACATGATCCCGCGCCTGCTCAGAATTTCCCTGCCAGCAGATTCCAATCTTTCTCTTCTTCTCTGAAGGCTTATTCAATATCTCTTTCAGGTCATCGCTAACGGATTCAGAAGCAAGTATATACTTCGTTTTCAGGGGTAATTCTTCGATTGCCAGATTCAACACAACAGGACTCTGCGAGATCGGGAACCGGAAATCAAAGTCATGAATACCTTCCCCTTCAACAATGAAATCATAGTCCGAAAATGAACTTTGAAATAACTGAATCAGCGGTTTCGGCGATTCAATAATTAATTTAGCTTGAGACTGTTTTTTTAATTCATCCAGAAATCGAATGAACATGATCGCATCGCCTGATCCCTGATCCATATAAACCAGAAGCTTTTTTTCCGGAATTGCTTCCCCATTCCAAACAGGAATTTCATCATGATCATAGTCTTCATTGTTGAGCAAAGTGTGATGAGAAAACCCTTCCCAGCCTGCTTGATATTGTTCCTGTATTAATAAAGTTGTTCCCAGATTGAATTTCGAAAGAGAGAAATCCGGGGCGATGCTTAAAGCTTTTTCAAAACAGTCTTTTGCTTCTTCAAATTGATAAAGAGATTTAAGAACAACTCCTTTATTATTCCATCCCTCTGCGAATTCCGGGTTGAATTCTAATGCCCTGTCAATCAGGCTCAATGCCTCCTTCAGTTTTCCCTGCTTTTCCAATAGGTATCCCAGGCTGTTGTATACCTGATAGTAGTCCGGTTTTTTATTGATGATTTGTGCATAAACTTCAATGGCTTCATCAAGTCGATTTTGTTGAATCAGCACAAAAGCAAAATTCACCATCGAATCAAGCGAAACCTGAGGCAGGTTAATCATCGACTGATAGCTTTCAGAAGCTTCTTTCCATTTTTGTTGATCTTTTAAAACATCCGCGTACTTTCCCATCACTTCGCAATCGCCCGGGCTAAGCCTGACTGCCTGCTTCAGGTTCTGTTCTGCTTCTTGAAGTCGACCGTTTTGATGCAGCAGTGATCCATAATTAAAATAAGCCTGTCCATAATCCGGATTAATCTGGATCGATCTTTGGAATGCTTTTTCAGCCTGCTCCCAATCTCCAATTGACTGATAGGCAATTCCAGCATTATTGGGGACATCGGGGATATGGGGAAACTTATCTTCTGCTCGTTTCAGGTATTCAATGGATTCTTCTCCCTTTCCCAACTGCAACAAAGCAGTTCCGAGAAGATAAATTGCCTGCGCATCATCCGGTTGGCATGCCAAGTGCTCTTGATAAATAACAATGGCTGCTTCAGGTTTCCCTTCCTGATGAAGAGCGATTGCTTCAGTTAGTTTTTCCGATGGCTCATTCATGTTTTAACCTGATTTCTCGCATCACACGGCATTATTATCTCCAGGGATGGAATCATATGACATTCGTTTTAATCTTGATTTTTCGACATTTGTTCACGTTAGTTTATGTAAGGAATGACCTTGCTGATTTGTAATAATTTCACTACGATCCGCCCGATATTTCAATTCTGGATATTTAATGGATTACCACGTAAAACCAATCGGAAAAACATGTTCAAAAACGGGTCAGGAACTGGCACCGGGTGAGTTGTGTTATTCTATCCTGATTCAGCAGGATGGAGAACAGACTCGGCTTGATTTTTCTCCCGATGGATGGGATGGTCCGCCGGAGGGAACAATTGCACAATGGCGATCCCTGATTCCTGAACCAGTTACCGAAAAAAAACGAACTATTAATGTTGAGTCATTGATAACTTTTTTTGAACAACTTTATGAAGAAGCCAGCCCAGCACAGGAACAGCTTCTATATGTTTTATCGTTACTCCTCGTCCAGAAACGTCGTCTTATTCTTGAAGGAACCCGACAGGATGGTGAAATCGAATACCTTCAACTTTCCGGAAGTCATGGAGAAGGGCCGTATGATGTTCGGGATCAAAAACTGGATGAATCAGAAATCAAACGACTGCAAAACAGTATGAATCAATACCTGGAGACTGGCCAGTTTGACATGGCCTGAATTAACAAAGACCAGACAGACTTTACGACATTTTAAATTGACATGGGAACAAGGATGTTCAACAGAAACGAGCCAGGAGGATTAACTGACCGAATCCCCAGCTGCGCATTCTGCATTATATTCTTCTGTATAACCCTGAGTGGATGTAAACTGAATGTCACAGGGAGCACACAATCATGGTGGAAGAAACCGATTTGCACTCTTCCCAGTTCTCCCACTAAAGAAGATGTCATTGACCGCATTAACGAACAGGTTAAAAAAATTGATTCCTGGCAATGTGAAAACGCCAAAATTAAATTTAAAGGTGGGCCTCTCGGGATCCCTGTGGGGCTTAATGCAAATATTGCTGTCGAAAAACCTCTTAATTTTCGCATGACAATCAGTCACGCTATTACAAGTCGAGAAGGCGATCTTGGTTCTAACGGAGAACAGTTCTGGTTCTGGGTCCGTCGAAGTGAACCGAAATATCTCTTCACTTGTGCTCATCAGGATATCGATATTGCAAGAGAAAAATTGCAGATACCATTCCAGATCAATTGGCTTATGGAAGTACTTGGAGTTGTCTCTTTAAATGCGGATGATTTCATACTGCAAATACCGGAAACCCGAAATGGAATACTCAGCCTCGTTTCAACAAGTACCGGAGAAGATGGGCGCAGTTTCAAAAGAGTCATACTGGTTGATGCCTGTTACGGTCGAATTATTGCTCATGAATTGAGAGATTCCAATGACAATATTATTGCTCATGCGGACTTGAATAATTATCGAAAAATTAAAAAAGCAGGTGTTTCTCTTCCACACCAGTTTGATCTGATTCTTTATCAACCAACCGGCACCCGAATGGAACTTCAAATTTCACTCAAACGAATCTCGGTCAATCCGGAAAAACGTTTTCTCGCCAAGCAATGGGTTAAACCTCATTACAATGGTTACCCGGAATTTAATATCGGGCAGAATTTCAGGCATGAATTTCAAAACGTGAATTCATCCAAGTCAGCAGGCATTGAACAGCAGCCTCAGCAAACGAATCCACACCATCCCAAAACCACGATGAATATGGAAGAATCTGTTCGTCCCGCCTGGATTGAAAAAGGAAAAACAGAATTCATTCTCCCGGATATTCATGCTTTTCAAGAAGAGAGAAAGGGGCAAACTCAACAAGTCAGTTCTGAAATTATCTTCCCGGATGAGCAAGCCAACGAAGAGGAAGACGTTCTGCTGATCTCCGATGAAGAACCGGACTGGAGCGAATAATTTCATTTGAGCAGTTCTGCATATGCTCTGAAATATGGATAATTCCTTTTATTAAAACTGGAAACATCTTGTTCCAAACCTTAGGATGGAGTTCCAGGCAACTCGCACAAGAATTCACTTAAGGAATCCCGATTATGAAATTAAAGAGATCCCCCGGTTTAATGTCCGGTTCATTAATAGCATCCCTGATTAAATTCGCGATTGTTTTTGCAATCGGTGCCAGCTTTTTTTCGATTCCTCAATTGCATGCTGCAGACAAAGCCAAAGTGTTGATGGTCACACAAAGTGCAGGCTTTGTTCATGGTGCTGTGAACAGGAAAGAGAATAAACTTTCTGCTGCGGAAATTGCCATGACACAACTCGGGCAACAGACAGGACTGTTCGAAGTTCATTGTACGCAGGATTGTGAATCTGATTTCACCATCGAAAACCTGAAGAACTATGACATCGTCATGCTTTATACAACAGGATTTCTGCCTATCTCGAAAGAGGCTCAAAAATATTTTGCTGAAATCTGGCTGAAAGAAAAAGGACACGGATTAATCGGCTTTCATTCTGCGACAGATACCTATGGTGCAAAAAGCGAAAACTGCAAATGGTATCAGGAAATTATCGGCGGAACATTTAACGGACATCCCTGGAATTCAAAAAACATGGTCACCATTTCGGTTCATGATTCCTCTCACCCAGCCATGAAACCGTGGGGTAGTGAATTCCAGATTCAAGACGAAATTTACCAGTATAAAAACTGGGTTCCAGAAAACGTTCATGTCCTGATGAGCCTGAACATGGCAAAGTGCAAACCTTCGAAACCGTATCATGTACCGGTCGCCTGGACACGTGAATGGGGAGAAGGAAAAATCTACTATAATAATCTTGGACATAACGAAGAAACATGGACCAATAAAACGTTCCTGAAATCAACTGAGGGAGCGATCCGCTGGATCATGAATCTGGAATCTGCAGATGTGACACCGAACCCGGAACTCTCTAAAAGTGAAGAAGCCAAAGCAGCTAAGGATGCCAACGGGAAGTAATAACTGTCGGGAATGATTTGTGAGAATCAGCGTTACCGGTTCAAAATCAGCTCGATATTTTTCTGGACAGGTCCACCGGTAACGTGAACGTGATTATTCTTGTCGATGAAGACATTCACTTCGCTACGGATTCCAAATTCAGGAAGATAAATTCCAGGTTCAATTGAAAAACAAGTGCTCGGCAGCAGATGGCGTTCTTCCCGAGTTTCCAGGTTATCCATATTTGCGCCATTGCCGTGAGTTTCCTGCCCGATGCTGTGCCCTGTTCGGTGTACAAAGTAAGAACCATACTCTGCTTGGTCAATGACATCACGTGCAGCCTGATCCACTTCCCAACCCTGAATTGGATGGTTGCTGGAAAGGGAAACTTCGATTTTATTGATTGCTGCATCACGAGCAGAGGCAACAATTTGAAAAACAGCTTCTTCTTTTTCCGGAGTTTTTGTACCGACATATCCCATGCGGGTTAAATCACTGAAAACCGCATTTGGCTCATCCAATTTCCCCCAGAGGTCAATCAAAACCAGATCACCTTCTTTAATTAAGGTGTTCTTTCCCGTGCCTGTTTCGTAATGAGGATTTCCGCTGTTTTCCCCTCTTGCAACAATTGGTGGATGATCGGTAATCATGTTGTTCGCTGCAAAATGATCCAGTATCATTTTCTGAACTGCCAGTTCTTCCAAGCTATTGTAAGTTTGAATTTCTTTGAAAATCATCTCCCATGCGAGATCAAAAGATTTTGTTGTGATCACTTCTGCTTTCTTATGAGAAAGGCATTGTTCTTCAGTCCAGACTGCTTCAAAAAGCTGAATCAAATCTCCGGACGGAACAATTTCCAAATGAAATCGTTTGAGCAAATCAGCCAATCCAGCATCGAGTTTTGAAATATAAGGATTCGCATTAAAAGGTGAATATTCTGAGGCAACGATTTTCATTCCATCAACCAGCCATTCAATTCCTGTTTCCCATTCCTGCCAGCGTAAATAGGAACGAGTTTCCCCAGGAAGATGAGATAGGGAATCAGGTTCGATTTGGTGCATCAATTTTTTTGGACTTCCTTCTGCCGGGATGCAGTAACAGAATCTTCTGGTGATTGTTAAATCTGTCGGAATATCCAGAACTCGATGAGCAAGAATATTACTCTGGCGGAAATCGTAAAGAATCCAACCATCCAGTTGAAATTCTTTTAAAGCTTTCTGGATTTTATCCAAATCAAACATGATTGATATTCTCTTTCTGCAAGGATTGTTGTCTCTTTGTTTGTTGCATCTAATTGCGATTCAGGAAACGTTCTGCTTCACGGTAGGCTCGTGGATGATCTGTTTTTGCATTACTTAAAAATGTAATCACTTTTTTGCGAAATGGTTCTGGGATTTTGGTGGAATTGATTTTTTCATTTGTAAACAGAAGCAAATAAGAAATAATTGCACGTCTCGTTGGTCGGTTATCATGCCCAGGCTGTTGATACAATTTCATTAATTCCTCAGCAATGCTCCAGTCTTTCCATCGTGTTAAATCAATGATAACCAGTTCCGTCATGGATGGACGTTTTAACATCAGCCTCATGGATGCTTCCACCAGCTTTGGATCCACTTTATCTCGTGCATGTTGATGTAAAAACCGGAGAGCTTTCATCGCTGCAAAAGATTCACTCGAGGAAGCATCTTTTCTGGTCAGGTAATTCTGATTCAGGTATTTAAGCCCCTGATTTCCTGAAAGCAATATATATCCCGCCATCATTCCATCCAGCCCGAGATGAAATTCATCATCCAGAGTTTTCATCCGTTTTTTAAGAAATTCTGCATCTTTCTTATTGCCAGATAATCCCAGCATCAGGGAATAAAGTCCAATTCTGGTTGCAGGCATCTCCGGGTTTTGTATCCATTTCCGTATTTTGGAAACAGGATATATTTTATTCAAGCTGAAGACATCTTCAAAACTGGCTTGCGCAAATTCTGAAAACGCATCATCAGCAATCAAAGGATCAGGATATTCCAGAAAACGAAGGAAGTAGGATAACCGTTTTTTTGTTTCGGTTTCCAAGCCGGGTGCTTGTAATATATATTGATAGGAAGCTTCTGAGACAGGAATGATTTCCTGCCAATCCTGCAAATCATCTTCTTCAGAAAAGAGAAGGAACAGATCACCTTTCTGACCTTGATATTCTTCATCGACGGAAATGAATTGTTTTGATTCCAGAAGTTTTTTGTTCCCTTTTTCTATTTTTAGTGGAGCAAAGGTTGTTTGTGATTTCTTGTCTTCTTTGCGGGTCGAATTCCATTCAGCGAGAACCACTATAGAAGATTCTGCAAATTGTTCAGCCAACGTGGATGAAACCGGAGGACAAAATGGGCAACCTGAAGAATCGTTTAAAGAAGCAATAGCCCATAAGAAAAATACTAAAGAGGTGAACTTGAATCCGTTAAGAATTTTTAATCCGGACAACAAGTTATCAGTCCTTACTTTAATTCAACTTTAAGTGGAATCAGGAATTCTTATTTTCATGTTCTCGAAATTGCCTTATCCAACATATGGATTCAGTTCAGGAAGAAAAATCTTTCTGCCTGCTTAACTGTTTTGGGATCGATTTCCCTGAGTTTTTCGATATATTTTTTCCCTTTAACTGCATGTTCGGGAAGAGAGCCTGATTCCTTTTTATTTTTGGGAACATCTTTAATGCTGGCTAGCATGAACCGAATAATGGATCGTTTAATTGCTGGAATTTCATATCCTTCTGATCCATATAATTTCATCAGTCGATCCTGAACGCCCCAGTCTTTCCACCGAGCCAAGTCCGCGATAACAAGGTCAGACATATCAGCACGATCAAGAAGCAATCTCATTGATTCTCTTAATTTCTGTTTGCTGACTCGCCCTTTTCCATACGTCCAAATAAATCGCAAAGCCTGCATCGCTGCATAAGTTTCACTGAAGACTGCTTCGGGGTTCTTGAATTTGGTTTCATTCAGCAGGTCAATACCCTCATCTTTGGCAAGAAGCAGATATCCTGACATTACGCCATCAATTCCAAGACGAAAATCTTTTGTTGGCTCTAGAATTTTTTCTCGAAAAACGGCGATATCTTCTTCCTGACCGCATAGCCCGAGCAGCAAACCATACAAAGCAAGGCGAGTGGAAGACGTTTTCGGATCCAGGATCCATTTTCGTAAATCTGCCCGAGGCATGACCGAACTCACTTTTTCAATATCGTCAAAAGGTGCATTGGCGAATTCAGAATAGGCATCAATGGCAATCAATTCATCTTCATTTTCCAGATATTGAACATAGTATGTAAGTCGTTCTTTGGCTGATGTTTTAGATGAAGGAGCTTTCTTGAGGTATTCAAAAGCAGGGCGAGTCATTTCAACAGGAGTGTTCCATTCCAATTCCTTCTCACCAATTGCTGTGAAGAAAAACAGGTTTTCTGTTTTTGCTTTACGATAGATCGGCAGGGTGATTTTGGTTCCGCGTGTCAGCTTAGCTTCTGGTCCTTTTAAATATTCGACGATTTCATAAACAGAGCTTGCAGGTTCATCTCCCTCAGATTTTTTAGTCGAAACCCAGCGAGTCAACACAACTGCTTTTGATTCATCCACCTGTTCCAAAAAAGTCAGGGAAGGAGCGGAGCAGAATGGACAAGTTTCTCCTGATTGAGGAATCAGGGATGAAAACATGAACATGGCTATGGATAGAATCAGTTTTTGAGAAGCTTTTCGAGTGAACATGGAATACTCCGACTTTGTTATTTCGTTTTATCTGTTGTTAATTTAATGTGAGTGAAATTATTAACGTTATTTCTTAATGATGATTGCATCATCAATAAAATACAACTGGAGCATAATTCCCTCTTCTGCTTCCACTTTGACGTGAAAGATGCCTTCAACATCAAAGGGTCTTCCCTCAATGTAATTTGTTGTCATTCCTTTACGCATGAAAACCATGAAAACATCATAGATTTTTGGATTCCTTTTAAAGCAACATATGTCATTGTCACGAGCCAGGGCAAATTTTTCAATTCCGCTTTCCACATAAGTAGGATACATGAACCCCCTGATCCGGATTCGTTTTCCATCCAGATCCAATAACCACTGAGGCAATTTATCCGCAACATCCGGCGTTACAGGATCCATATTAATCACCTTGAGCAGATCAATATCATCATAACTTACGCGAAGAGCTTTGTTTTTTCCGGTGGTTTTGAAAGTTTTATCCGGGATGAGAATTTTCACTTCCCGTTTGACCGGCTTCTTAATATTCTTATCAGGGTTGTTCCTGTTTTGAAGCAGCGCCATCCTTTCTGCAGCACTTAATCGTTGAGTCTTCTTAATAGCGATTTTATTTTCAATCTCTATTTTCTCAGTTTTCTTTTTCTGCTCGGGTAGTTTGCTGCTCTTATCTTGAGAATTTAAAGGCTTCTGTTTTTCCACCGGTTGCTTTGTATTATTGGTTTGCTTTGTATTATCAGGCTGTTTTTTACCTTCAAACGGTTTTTTATCTGGATGTTTAACTTGTGCAACTATGTTAGGAATTTTTGGAGAACTTTTGATCGAAGAATTGACGGATGCCTGTGAGACCTCTGTTTTTATTGATTTTTCAACTGTTTCCGGATTAACAGCAGGTTTTATTTCGACAGTCGGTTTTTTATCGATCTCAGGAGAGGTTGAAGTATCCTCGGCTGATTCTTCAAGCTGTGTGATTTTTTGGTATGATGCATCATCATTTCTGCAACCCGTGAAGCTCCATCCATAGACCACAGCTAATAATGTCAGCAGTTGGCAGAAATTTCTTATTTCCATATTAGAATAATGTCCTTGAATGACTGAAAAATTCTCCATTAATTTGATAAACAGGTTTTAACTCGCCACCTGAATGTATATTTTTCAGTTTGAATATTCCTGAAATGGCTACCATACCATCATGAAAATCTACAGTCATGCCTTCTTTCATCTCAACAAGAATCATGTCAGATAAATCAGGTTCACCTCCAAAACAGCATTCATCACTATCTTTAACAAGCAGAAAACTATTGAGATCTTCCGTATCTCGTGTGGGATACATAAAACCTTTGATAAATATTTTCTTATCTTCGAGTTCTTTTACGCCCGGATCAAAATCCTGTTTTCCATCTTCAACGACAAAACCTTTTTTAGAAATATCGTGGTAAAAATTAATTCGAGTAAAACCGACTGGAACTTCTGTGGCATAAGCATAGGAATGCAGACTTAATCCTCCAGTTACAAATAAGACTGAAAGAATCAATCCAATGGCGGGTAAAATTTTTCCGCCGAGTTCTCCTTGTGAATTACGGATCCTTGTCCAACAAACCGCGCTCAAAACTATTCCAAAAACTCCAATTGCAATGCCAATGTAAGAAAGCAAAGCAATGGAAGATAAAAGTCCTAAAACCAAGCTGACAGGAGCCATCGGAGGAACCGGTTTATAATTAAATTCATTCGATTGCTCAACATATCCTTCGGACATGGAACCATTCACCTCATTCACTAAACTACCATCTGTCATTGTTTATTCTCCAAACTTTCTTTGCTGCGATAAAAAAAATATCATGATAAGCAGCAAGAATTCTCTTTGAATCTTAAAAATCACACTTTAAAAACTCTGCCATCCACCTGAATGACAGGATATTCATATAATACTATACGGTTAAAATTGCTTGTTCTATTGTACTCTTCAAAGCTTACAAATAAAGAGGGTTGTGACCTCTTAGTGCACGACTGTCATTTTACCAGAGGTATGGATGGTTTCCAGATCACAGAATTGATTTTCAACGGGTTAAATGTACTTTGCAGTCAATTATACCAGAGATACGGGATTTCCCAGTTAGAAAAAAAGCCATATAATAATATGTCAAAATGCCATAAGTTGTATCACTGAAATGAGATAACTCATATGCTCAGGCAAAGTCTAGCTGGATAGTGTTTCAGCGACATCCGTTTTATACGCGGTCATTCCCGGAATAAAGCCGACCAAAGATGCAAGTACGATCATCACTGGCAGGATGATGAGTTCAGCTAGTTCAAAATTGTATGGATCCATTAATATTCCGCTTCGTTCTGCGACAATTGGGGAAATCACAAAAACCAGGCCATGCCCGAGTAAAATTCCCATGAGACCACCAATAAAACAAAGGAGCGTCGATTCCATCAGGATGACGGAGAAAACGGTATTCCTGCTTGCCCCCAATGCACGCATGATTGCAATTTCTTTTTTCCGATCAGACATGGAATTGTAAATGCTGACAAATATCCCAACTCCTGAAACAAGAATAATTAACCCTGTTAAAAACAGCAGGACCGTCCTGATATTTCCAACAACCTGATCCATTAATCTTTTCATAGGCATGATGGGATTCACCGCCTGTGCTTTGTTTCCTTTTTTAATTCCCCCTGCAAACATGTATGCCGTTGTCTGCGATTTCATTCTTAATAAAACGGAAGTCACTTCTTTTTTTGTTAAAGTCATTGATTCGTGCGCATGTTCATGGCCATGATCGTGCCCTGAATGGTCATCAAATCCTTTGTTGTATTCTTTATCGGTGTACTTTGACAAGATTTTTTCATATTCGTTTCCAAAGAATTCAAGCTCATGTTTTTCTGCTTCTTCCTGTGCTGAACCATGACCTGCAATATTATAAAAAGCGTCCAGCGGAATGAAAACTGTTTTATCATTTGCTGTTCCTGTCGACTTTAAAACGCCAACCACCTTGAATTCTTCATCATGAATATGGTCAGCCATCCCGCCATGAGATAATTTGAATGTTGATCCGATATCCCATCCATTTTTTCGGGCAACTTCATAACCGATTAAGGCGTGTAATGATTTTTCATTAAACGCTTTCCCACGACATTCAAAATATTTATTTGGTGCATATTCAATTTCAAAAAACTTGAAAACTGTTCCAACAATGGGAAAACCCCCTTGTTCCGTTACATCTCCCAGGCAGAAAGGAATTGCTTCTTCTACTCGGGGATCATCTTTCAAGCTTAAGTAATAGCGATAAGGAAGGTTCCCAACTGGTTGGCTCATTCGATAAACGGTGTTCAGAACAAGTTGTAAATCTGATCCTTTTTTACCAACAATCAGGTCGTACCCAATGCTTTTCTGGTTGAACATGGAATCAATGATTGCATAAATGATAATCACAGCCACCATAAGCAT
>JAJRVU010000143.1 GCA_024277145.1 Planctomycetota bacterium | reverse complement strand
GCTGCAGTTTCCGCAGCTGTTTCAGCTACTTTTTCAGCTACTTTTTCAGCGGTTTCTGCTGTCTTATCTTGTGCCAGAATCAGCCAATCAGTCGGCATCTCAATCATCAATATTCATCCTCAATTGAATTTAGGATAATCAATTTAATTTACGTTTATTTGAAAAGGAATCTGCAAATACTATCTCGTATTCGGTTATTTTGATTCCTGTTTAGTCGATTCATTTCGTACGGTCTGGATACTACTCCGCAACATTTTAATGCGGGTGTTATCATCAACGCGAATCGTGATTTCGTCTTCAGCAAGATTGACAACAGTCCCGATAATGCCGCCGATGGAAACAACCTGATCATTCTTTTTGATTGCATTCAATGACTCTTCACGCTTGGCTTTATCTTTTCTCTGTGGACGAATCAAGACGAAATACCATAAGAATATCATTGCTACGAAGGGAATTAGAAACTCATACGGGTTTCCTCCGTTTCCCTGAGCAGCTTCCTTCACTGGTGCAGCTTCTTCTGCAAGCAACAGGATTGTTTCCAGAAAACTCGACATTAAAATCTTTCAATATTAAAATAACAGGCAAATAATACTTTCGTTCACCTGTACGGTAAATCCCCTCGAATCACCGAATCTGAACAATTCAAATCCGATATTATGGGGAATTTCATTTTCGATAAAAGAATACGTGAACGTATCTTAGACAGATACACCCCATCGAGCAAGTTGCACAGAGATAAACTCGGAAACTGTTCCAAGAGAAATTGCTTTTCTCATTTCTCTGAGTAATTTCTGATAAAATGCAATATTGTGTAAAGAGAGAAGAATGGGGCCTAACATCTCTTTAGAAATGAACAAATGTCTCAAATAAGCTCGACTGAATTGCCGGCAGCAGGGGCATTCACATTCAGAATCCAACGGAGATGCGTCATGTCGGTGCTTCAAATTCCTCATTTTCACTGGCCCACTGCTCGTAAAAGCCATCGCATTCCTCCCGTTACGAGTCGGCATGACACAGTCAAAAAGATCAACCCCTCTCTCAACAGCCCTGAGTAAATCAACAGGAGTCCCAACTCCCATCAAATAACGTGGACGATCAACCGGAAGATAGGGAACCGTATAATCCAATGTTTTATACATCTCTGAGGGAGCTTCCCCTACGCTCAACCCACCAATGGCATAGCCCGGAAAATCCAGTTTCAGTAAATCAAGTGCTGACTTCTCACGTAATGAAGGCATCGTTCCTCCTTGAACAATGCCAAATAACGCCTGATCATCCCGTTTCTGGGCATCCCTGCATTTTTGTGCCCAGCGTGTTGTCCGTTCCACAGCAGAGAGCATTTTCTCTTCTGATACATCATGCGGAGGACACTCATCCAGACACATAATGCAATCTGCGCCAAGCTGTTCCTGAATACGGACCGCATCTGCAGGAGAAAGTGAGAGAATGCTTCCATCAATATGAGATCGGAAGACAACTTTATCGTCATCCAGTTTAGAAAGCTTAGCCAGACTGAAAATCTGGAATCCACCACTATCAGTTAAAATGGGGCCATGCCAGTTCATGAATTCATGTAAACCACCCATCTCTTCAACGACATCTGCTCCCGGTCTTAGTGCAAGATGGTAAGTGTTCGCCAACAGCTTCTGAACACCAATCTCTTTAAGTTGCTCGGGCATCAATCCTTTAACAGTGGCCAATGTTCCCACAGGCATGAATGCAGGGGTTTTGACTTCACCATGAGGGGTCACCCATCTCCCGGCTCTTGAAGAAGTTGTTGAATCGGTATGATCTAAATGAAACTGGAACGAACTGGATTCAGACACGTTTTCTTAAATTCCTGTTTAAATTTCTGCTTAAATTTCTGAAAGAGAGAGAAAAATCACCTGTAAATAAAAAACTTCCACCTCCTGTAATACAGGTGGAAGTATCATTTCTATTGTTTTACAGGTATTGAAACCCTTATTTCATGGTTCCATCCAATGCCCTATTTATCGATTTGCTCCAAAGCATTTTGAATTTGATCAAGATACATTCTCTTGAATATACTGAAGACGATATAGATAATAAATACAGCAACGACTGTCCAAATTATCCGACCCAGAATGGCTGCCATCATTTCCATGCTTCTCTTTGCCTGTTCGCCAAATTTAGGACTCAGCCGGTCCAAAGTTTCAGGAACAGTTCCGGAAACTTCAGAAACTTCAACAATCTGTAAATAATCAATGGGAAATAATCCGGTTGCAGTGAGTGCTGTACTTAACGTTTCTCCCTGTTCCAGCAATGACCATGTTTGCGGAATTGCAGCTTGAAACGCTCCATTAGCAGTTGCATTCAAACTGATTTTCAAACTTTTTTCCAATGGCATTCCAGCTTGCTGCGTTAAAGCATAAGCCCATGAAAATCGAGCAATTGCTAATGATTGAAGGCATTTTCCAATCACTGGAACTTTTAGCATAATCCGATGAAAAAACGATTCTCCACCCAGAAAATTGACTAAAACTTTATAAAGGATAAAGGAGCAAAATATCAGCCCAAACACCCACATAAACCACTTAATCGCACCTTCAGGCCCTGTAAGACCTAAACCCAGAAAATCAACCGGTTCCGGCGCATTGGGCGCTTTCGAAAATAACCCCAGGATAAAGATCAAACCACCCACAATTAAAACAGCCATGAGAAATTGCATAATGGGGAAAGCAACAGCCGATGCAAAATCTTTCTTGGTCTGAACGATGTTATCAAAATGGTCTGCGAGGCTTTCCAGAACTTCCGGCAATGAACCCGTCTGCTCTGCAACTGCAACCATTTCAATCACAAGTGGAGGAAATGCTTTACCCTGCACACGAAAAGAAGATGAAATATCCTCTCCCTGACTAATTCGCCGACTTGCTTCGATTAAAGCTTTTTTACATCGAGGGTCGGGGGAATTCTTGGCAGCAGTATCAAACGTATTTTTAACTGCCACGCCTGAATAAAGCATGGTGCTCATCGAACGGCATGATATAGCTAACGATTTTAACGGTATTCTGTTTCCAAACATTAAGAGGCCCTTTATATTTCACTGTTTAGTACTAAGAAATGAATCAGAAAAATAATAGATATGGTATTCCGTACCTAACGTTTATTCGATTTTCATACAATTGTCGAGGTCAGGGACATTTTAAATAGGTGAACGACACAAATTTTATTATTTCCAGATTATAAAGATAACGGAAAATCTTCTTTAATTCAGCATCACACAAATAGGAATGACTCAATCTTCAAGAGAAATTCTGTTAAAACTAACTTTCTAATCATGCTTGGAAATACTTGTAAGCAGAAACTCATGAATAAAAAAAACTCTTTTCCTGATAATCGTCGTTGGAAATCTGCTCTCACTTTAAATAATGAACGGCAAATCACAAATGGTAGTGAACAGGAACTGATCAAAGCGATCAACCAGGCAGCTGATTTAAGAATATACACTGAATTCCGAAATAATGAACATCTTGATCCTGGTTCGGAAAATAACGAACTTGTCGAAGAGGTCTCTGAATTTCGAGTCACCTACCTTCTGGACAACCAATGGACAGCTGGAATCATGACTCTCAGGCAACCCATTGAACCCCCGGTCGGTTTTGGTCCCCGCCCTTCCATGTCGTTTTTCCTCTATAACCAAAATGGGCAACAAGCCATCGCAAGACCCTATCTGGATGGAGAAACAACTGAAGGAACGGTAGGAAAAGCGGAACTGGACGATTTTAGTTTCATGCCCAAATACGAACAACTGGATAACTGGGACGCGGGAACAAACGGGCCTTCCCATAATTTTATCTATAATTTTGAAATATATCGGTTCTGTGTTCGGGATGACTGGGAAGAAGTATTCAGCCATGATTCTGATGGAAATACCATTTCAGGATCTTATGATCATTTGATCGAAAAGTTTAAACAGGGATGTGAAGTCAAAGTCGGTATTAAAAATCTCTGCAATAATATTAATAATCTGGAAAATGAGACTCCGATATTGAATCACGAAGTTTTTATTCAGATTGGTCCCGGCTATCATCATACAGGACAAAAATTATTTGTCGGAGGGACCCATCCGCTGGTGCGAGTTTCTCCTGCAATTCCTTTACAATATTCCAGCCAGAACTGGGACTTTGGCTGGCTGATGGTCAGGACTGATGGACTTGTTGCAAGTTCACTGGTCAATCCGTTAACCTTAAAGTTTTTTAAACAGGAATCAAAACATCAAATTCGCTGGTTTATTCGATAAATCAGGCCTAGATATAAACAAGCCCAGATACAAAACTGTTCACGAAATTGAACTTCCAGAATTTATAAGGTCACCCACATGGACTTTCTCGATTTAAAAGAGAAAAACATTTTAATTTTAGGCGTTGCCAATAAAAAAAGCATCGCTTGGCACGCTGCAGATGTTCTTGAAGAAGCAGGGGCTAATGTCATTTATTCCGTCCGTTCTGAACAACGCCGCGAGACTATTCTTAAACATAAACCTGATGCGCGAGTGCATATTTGTGATGTTGAAAAACAGGAAGAAATCGATAACTTAAGAAAAAGCCTGTCAGATCTCACAGCTCCTCTACATGGAATTGTCCATTCCATTGCCTTTGCAGATTACTCGGAAGGCTGGCTCCCTTTTCATGAAACACCCCGGAAAGCATTTCTGCAAGCGATTGATATATCCTGCTTCTCGTTTATCAGCATCGCTAATGCATTCAAGGATATGATCGACAAAGAGCAGGGAAGCGTACTCACCATTTCCATTTCGACAACAAGGATGGCTGCTGAAAACTATGGTTTCATGGCTCCTGTTAAAGCAGCTCTCGATTCATCGATCTGCTTTCTGGCAAAATCCTTCTCAAAATTTTCTTCGATCCGGTTTAATGCAGTTTGCCCCGGCTTGCTTAAGACTTCTGCATCTGCTGGAATTCCGGGATATGTTGACAGCTACCTGTTTGCAGAAAAAGCGACTCTCAGGGGGAAAGCCTTGCAAACTAAAGAAGTTGCGAACACCATCGCATTCCTGCTCAGCCCGAGATCGTCTGGAATCAACGCCCAGCAAATTGTTATTGATGCAGGAATGGAAACTAACTATTTTGATGAAGATATTATTAAAGGCTACTTTGGCCAGCAGGATTCCTGATTTAACTGATTTTCTGCCAGTTTATTAGAAATCCGGTAGAAAAAGACCTTTAGGTCGTCTATCATTAAACGATGCGAATTCTGTTTAAATTCACTACCAATTGATTAATTGAGATTTGAAAATAATGGAGAATACTTTGAAAGCGATTTCCGCCGTCACACTGTTTCTGGTTCTGGCATCTGCCATCACATTTGCAAAACCACCTGTTGAACTGAACGAATATTTTGCAATTTCTGATCTAAAAATGGAACTCGAAGCTAAAATCGAAATGCTCACTCCATTATTAGAAACAGAAGAATCCTTCAAAAAAGAAGTTGAGAAAAAAATTGGTGAATCGGTCGTTGTCATCGTTTGTATTGGCCAGGCATTGGCAGAACATCCCCAGAAAGATGAACTCCCTATTTCCGGAGTCTCATTACGTGTTGCAGCACAGAAGTTACGAAACGCGGAAAACTGGAAAGAAGCAACTGCTGCCTTTAAACTCGTTAAAAAAGCAGCGACTGAGAAAGTCGACTCTGATGAAGAAGTGGAACAAAACTGGGGTGAACTGATCGACATGGACGCCATGATGCAGGAAATGAATACCAGGCGAAGTAAACTGCGTCGCGCTATTAAAAAACTCAGAAAACCGGAAAAAGATAGCCTCAACGCTGTTGCTCTTTCATTACTCACTGTCGCCATGCATGAAGACTTAAGTTATGCAGAAGACGAATCAAGTGAAAAAAAATGGCAGGCTTATAGTAAAGAAATGCTCGACCATCTCAAAAAACTGGCCAAGGTCATGAAAGCGGGAGACAAAAAAGAAAGCAAAAAAGTTTTCAAAATGGTTCACGCAAGCTGCAACAAATGCCACGATGATTTTAAAGATGAATAAAGCAGTCTTTCCAATTTTATCTTCTCTTGTTTGAAAGTAGTTTTTTTCGTTGTGCAGTAAATGACCACCAAGGTAGAGGATCTCCCCCTTCCATGAAATGAATTACTGACATAAAAACATCAATTACGCAGGGATCGTGATTTTTACCTGTCGCTGAACAAAGAAGCCTGTGTAATTCAAAGGCATCTTTTCCCATCAGTTTTTTGGGATGATCTATGCCGATTAATATCAGGTCTTCAGAGATTGCTTTCCCGATATTAGGAAGCGCATCAAGTTTTGAAACCGTTTCTCTATCAGGATTCTTCATCAGCTATTTTTTCTTCTCTGTTTCTGCAAGTCTCGCTTTCATCCAACAAAAAACAGAATCACCAATCTGGCGATAACCGGTACTTGCAGGATGGACTGCATTGTATTGACGGAAAATCTTCACCTCTGTCTGACTGTTCGAGAGCATTTCTTTCATCGGGTAATTGTGAACCGTGTCTATATTGAGATGCGTTGGCACAATAGAAACCAATTTGGAAGCACGGTAATGAGATAACATTCTTTCAACCAGTTGATGTTGATTTCTTTTATATTGCCATCGGGTTTGCCTGCGCCCAGAGCTGGTCCCAAATGCATCCTGTGAAGCAGACGCAGGAACAGGTAACATCAAGCCGATATTTGTTTCTGCAGAGTGGCTGTGGATCATTTTAATCAGAATATCCAGATGCTTAATTACTGTATCTACCGTTTGGTCAATCGTTTGGTCGGTACAACGATAAACATCATTCGGACCTAAAAAAATCGTCACAAAATCGGGTGGTTTGGAATCATTATATTCTTTGCAGTATCTTGCAAAATCAAGCTTTGGTTTTTCATCGGGTTGATCACGATAAAGAAACGGGCTGCCTCGTTTCCGATAATTCCCGGTTCTGGCAGTCTCTGTAAAATGAGTCACAAACCTGACAGCAGTCCAGCCACCGTACCCTTCATGAAGAATTCCTTTTTCGCTCGGATCGTGTGAACCGATCAATTTCATTTCCAATCCTTTGGTATTCTTTGAAAGTTTTAAAACATGTGCAGGATAGGTAGAAGCATGAGTCAGGCTATCCCCCATCATCAGAAAACTAATATGTTTCCCGACACCAGCTTCATAAGGAGTAATACGCAGTTTAGACTTCTGCCGACCAACCACCTGATTTTTCTGGTTCAAAATAACCAATTCAAAGGGATATTCACCTACTTCATGATCCTTCGGCGTGATGGTCCACCGTTCATTCTGCGTATGCCCAACAGTACAATAAATATCAAAAACATAGTTAGCCCGGTTAATCATCTGAACCACATTCTCAAAATAAACATTGGTTTCAATCCCCGGCACCGCATAAATAACATCCGGAAGAATTAACCGAAGTTCATTATTGGCTGCAGAATCATTATTGTATACGGGATCAGGGTTCCCTTGCGCATGAATTTGATTCTCTTTTAAATTTGAATTAGACAGAAAAAAACAAAGCAGTATAGGAAAAAACAGTCGGTTTCTCATAGTATCAATTTCTATAGAATTTCAGATTATCTTTTAGATCACATCGTTGTCATAACAAGAACATCAAGACAAAACATATTCAACGCTTTCCCGAATGTACTTCCGTAATGTTCTCAAATTTTCATGTATCCCTTCCGGGAATAAGACATACTCTTTTTTAATGGGGGCTTTGGGAAAATATTAGAGCGGAATCGCTTTTTCGCTTTTCAACAATCTGTTTTTTGTTTTCTCCGGCAGTTTCAAAGCCAAACCAACCGGCGTCAGCGAACCACAGATTTTCCCATTCACATAAAGCGCAGCGCCACTAAAAAAGTGTTTGCATTCCAACTGAACTTCAGGGAATTGGCCAGACGTTGTTTTTTCAATCAATGTTGATAGTTGATCCAGATACACTTTAGCCATTGCACTCCCGAAACAGGTAAAAACCCTATGTCATATCGCTTCTTCACCCAGATTTCTCTTATATTTTACCTGCACTGTATCATTCTTATTTTTTCCCTCAAATAACATATAGAGAAATATTAAATTATAAAAAAGAAGCATCGTGTATGAAGTGACTGGTAATTCATCGTACGCCATATAGCTGGCATACATTTTGTGAATATTGGCAATAATAATGGCTGAACACCCGGCGATGTGAATTAATAACAACCAAACCTCTGTTTTATATTTCATAGACTTACTAAACAGAAAACTCGCTATCGCAATTTCCAAGATGCATGCGGATGACGGATTTATGGATTCATTTCCAATCAATCCAAGTATCCCAGCTAAAACCATCCCCGTACAACCGATCAACGCAAGGATGAATGCAGGTTTATTATTCATTACAATCTCCTAAAAACGAAGCAAGTATCCGAACTCAATCATTTCTATTTATTCGAAATACAATAAAGAGCTTCGTGAGTTTGAATGAAAATTTCCCCGTCTGACAAAGCAGGGGTGGAATTGCAGGTTTCCTTCAATTCATTTTTGGAAATTAGTTTAAATTCTTTCGGGTTCGCCTCATACACATTGGTCACCCCATCCTGATTTGTGGAATAAACTTTTCCATCTGCGTAAACGGTGGATGCCCAGTGACCGGCGCTGAATCGGCTTCGCCAGACTGACTCTCCAGTTTTGATATTGATGCATTGAGCGGTACTCGGACCATCATTCGCCATGTAAAGATAGTCTCCTTGAATGATTCCCGAACCAATTCTTTGGGGTTGTTTTTTCTCAAACCGCCAAAGCTGTTTTTCTTTGGTGATATCTCCTTTGCCACCCATTTCAAAAGCAAAAGCAGGGCCTTTATAACCTGCAAGAATAATTGCCAGATTCCCTTTAATCATGGGAGAGGTATAACAGAGATCTCCTCGTGGAGAAGGAACGCCGGAAACGGTCCAGATAATATCACCCGTTTCAGGTTGATAAGAAACAACTCGCTTTGGCATCACACAAACCACCTGGGCTTCCCCATTCACATTAGCAATCACAGGCGTACTCCATGAGCCAACATATCGGCTGCCAACCTGGGTATCACTTCCACCTGCTTCATCCTGTTTCCAAATTGTATCACCCGTTTTTAAATCAATCCCCGCCATGAACGTGTTTGCTCCGGGACCAAAATTAAGAAAGATTCGTCCTTCGTGAATCACCGGCGAAGAACCGTACCCCCATATATGAGTTACTTTTCCGAGATCGTTTTTCCACAGTTTTTTTCCGGTACTGTCATAACAGAACAAGCCAGCAGAACCATGCCAGACGACAATTCGATTTCCCACGATTGCGGGTGTTGTTCCGCTATACGGATTCGTTTTATGTGTTTTTTCACTCGCAGGTGCATTGACCGTTTTAGTCCAAAGTTCTTTTCCATTAGATCGATCATAGCAAGCAAGCGTTCTTTTCGAACCGCCTTTGGAGCTATAGGTTACATAGACACGACCATCCGCCACGACCGGACTTCCATTTGCAGGAGAGGGGAGTTTCGTTCTCCATTTGATATTCTTATCGGAATCCCATTCCGTCGGAAGATTTTTTTCAACCGAAAGTCCATCACCAGAAGGACCACGAAACGAAGGCCAATCTGCAGCTTCAGAATTGACAGAAACAAACAAGAGCAAAACAAGCATTGCAGAAAAGTGGGGAACTCGCATGAATCATCCTTTGCGATTTATTTTGAGAAATTTAACAATAAGTGACTCTGACAGTGTACTCAATTTATCTTTCCGGAACCGGGATAGCAAGTTTTATATCAGGTTTGGTCTCTACTGTTATGATTGAATCCGGACAATTTTTTGCCAAAACTATGAAAAACAGAGGCTTTTTGCCAATTCCAATCAATACATATGTATACAGGACTCTCACATAGAAACTGCTCTTGTCCGTTCACTATCCATCTATATAGAATCCCGCCTGAATTTCAAACATTTCCCTCCCAAGATTATTATAAAGCATTACCACAAATGTCATTTGAGGCATTAGAAAACAGAATTTCGTCAATCAACGTTCGGAAGATATGTATTATCAAGCCGAGTGCATTTGGCGATGTCGTGCAATCACTTTCCATCCTGCCTGCATTACGTGACCGCTTTCCCAAAGCCAAAATCAGCTGGGTAATTAATACTGGGCTTTCCTCGTTAATTGATGATCACCCCATGATTGACGAATTAATCCATTTTAATCGAAAAGATACTTTTGCGGGTCGAAGAAATCTATTCCGAAAATTAAGAGCCAGCAAGTTTGATCTGGTTTTCGATTTACAAGGGCTCTTGCGAACAGCGATTATGTCTTATGCAACGGCTGCCCCACTTCGAGTCGGTTTGCAGACTGCACGGGAAGGGGCACATCTGGCCTGCCATTTAATTTTGCCCGACACCGGCAAAGAAGTCTCAGCTCATCGTCGCTATTGGCGAGTTGCTCAGGCAATCGGAGCAGGGCACATCAAACCTGCTTCCACAATTGAAATCCCCCATCAAGACCAGCTTTGGACAAAGGCACTCTTCCAGGAAAATCGAAATTATCTTGCAATCCAGGCAGGGGCACGCTGGGAAACAAAACGTTGGCCCGTCGATAAATTTGCAGTTGTCGCAGTCAAAGCTTATCGACATTTTAAATATCTGCCAATCCTTGTCGGAAGCCCGGACGAAATTCCTGTTTCAGAACAGTTTGTGAAACTGTATGAAAAATTCCTGCCCGGCCAACCTGTAATTAACCTGACTGGCAAAACAACACTCAAGCAACTTTCCGCAGTTTTAAATCAATCTGATATCCTCCGGACAAATGATGCCGGGCCGATGCATCTTTCTGCTGCATTGAAT
>JAJRVU010000142.1 GCA_024277145.1 Planctomycetota bacterium | reverse complement strand
GTTAGAGTTCTTACGCACCCACCCCCTTATTCACAACAGGGCTCAGCCTTGACAAGGCACTAGTTCCCGATTTATTGAGGATGTCGAACAGATAATACCGTTTGATTTACCAGAATTCTATCAATTCAGCTCAATGAAACCAATCAACCCGCTTTTACAGATGTTTTATATATCTTCTTTTAAAATAAAGGGTTACGAATATTCATCTTTTAAAGAGATTGAAGTAATCCCACTCATTCCGATTGGATTCGTCACCAAATGGATTACGTTCCTTGACCGAGAGAATATCTGCTTACATAATGTTTCGACACATCTTTTGAAGCAAACAAAAATTCCTGTCTGGAAGAATCATGTTAAAAAAATCAGAACTCGACCTATTCAAAACTCTCTTAACAGAACTGCGGGCGCGCATTCAAGGTGACGTTGATCAAATGACCGATGAAGCTCTGGAGATTGGTCATGATGAAGGGGAATCAAAAAGTCCAACCCATCTGGCGGAATTAGGGACGCAGAACTACGAGCGAGACTTCTCATTAAAATTTATTGAAAATGAGCAGGAAGTTCTTGATGAAATTGGTGAAGCTTTGCATCGTATTTCTGAAAAAACCTATGGGATTTGTATTCAATGCACAGAAGAGGGCAAGCCTGCTTCTAAATCAATGATTCCTAAAACGCGATTGAAAGCCATTCCTTATGTTCGCAATTGTGTTTCATGTGAACAAAAACGGGAAGAATTTTCCGTTTAACAATATTAACGGCCTTTCGTCAAATACTGAATGATTTCAGGAACCACGGATGACCCTGAATAACACCGAATTTATTACCGCTTAAAAAATGAGTTCAGGTATCCTCTTTCTTAAAATATAAATAATGACCCACCCCAATAAGAATTCCATTCCTTTAAATCGATACCTCGTTTTTCTTGCCATTGCAGGCGGTGGCTTTGGAGTTGATATCTGGTCCAAGTCAGCAGTTTTTACCAAGCTAGGTTATCCAGGGAAATTCACGGAACCATTTATTGAAGGTTGGCTGGAGTTTCGATTCTACACCAGTTTCAATCACGGAGCATTGTGGGGAATGGGTCAGGGTTATTCCCTGTTTTTTGCGGCTCTCAGTTTCATTGCCATTTTCGGAATCAGTTTCTGGTTATTTGTAAAACGAGCTGCAATTTTCTGGTGGATCAATATTGCCTTAGCGCTTATCATGGCTGGGATTTTGGGAAACCTTTATGACCGAATGGGACTTCATGGATATATTAACCCCAAAACTGACGCGCCGTATCAAGCGGTAAGAGACTTCTTCTATTTCAAGTTCGGAACATACAGCTGGCCAATATTTAATGTTGCAGATATTTGTCTGGTCACAGGTGCCTGCATGTTGATCCTGCATTAATTCCTGTTCGATCAGAATGAATCACCAGCTGATCAACCGCAGGAAGAGACCATGGATAAATTGACTGAGTCAAAAACAGCTTAAAAGGTAAATTCCAGTCGACATGAATTCCCGGACAGAATGAATTTCAAAGCCGTCCCTTAAAACGCATCTGCTTCTTCAAATGGACTTTCTGGCGGAATAGTCTTGCCACAAAGAAGGATTCCACATTCATAAAGAACCAATAGTGGTGCCATCATCAGGATCATGCTAACAGGATCAGCCGGGGTCATTAACATGGAGACGACTGAAATCACTAACACTGCTAATCGACGTTTTTCACGATAATCTTCTGCAGAGAAAATATTAATTTTATCCAGAAACAGCATGACAATAGGTAACTGAAAACTAAGCCCGAACATGCAGGGGAGTATCAACGCAAAGCTGATCCATTCTGATAATCGGATTTGGGGATTCGCGCCGAGTAAATCTGTAAAGCCAAGTAGGAAATCGAGTATGAATGGAAAGACGAGATAGAAGCAGAATAATGCACCACCAAAAAACAGACCCAGGCTCAAAGGAAGATACCGATAGATGTATTTCTGTTCGTGAGGATACAATCCTGCGGAAACAAACAGCCACATCTGGTAAAAAATCCAGGGGCTTGACATTACAAATCCCGAAACCAATGCAACCTTCAAGTATGTCATGAAGGCTTCCTGAACTGTAAGAACGACAGGTTTATTTTGATCGCCTATGACTTTTCTCATTTGTGCAAATAGAGGCGAGGAAATTTCAAGCGAAACAGGTTGGTCATCGTTCAAATTTTCGTTTAAAGGATATTTTTTGGGATCAATCTGGTGAAGGGCTGACATCAGATTCTTCTTTTTGATATCAACTTTTAATGTCGCAGAAAACTCAGGCTCTGCTTCCAGCTTTGATTCATCTTCCGATTCCGCAGCTAGTTCAGTCCCTTTTGGATCAGCCTGATCAACCGATTCTTTCTCGGTCGAATCATCGATGAAAGAACCGGACTCAGGGGAACCAATAATAACAGAACCAGATTCAGGGTTTTCATTTGTCCCGTTAAAATACTCTTTCAGGTAATCATAAATATTTTTGGTGCCGATATCGTCTTTGGCAATTTGGCCATGTGCCTGCAAGGCTTTATCAATCGGGCCACGAATGAAACCAATAATACTACCACTGAATAAAAGTGCAAATATACAGCAGACGATTAAACCGATAATACTCTTCCAGAGATGGATCCGAAGCGCTTCGAGATGATCCCCGAAACTCATTGCATTGTCATCAAACAAATCTTTAGAATTTGTCATTACTTCTATTCCAGAATACTGGTGACTCTCTCAAATTTTCAATTAAATTTAATAAGAGAAACCGATACAGATTGTTAAATAGGTGCTAAATCAGAAAACAAGATTGAAATTTGGTAATAAAAATCTGAAACTCTGGTTCAGTTTTTTTACCAGCAAATCATTAAAGAAGCGAGAGGACATCAGCCCGGGCTTTAGAGTATTCTCATTCTGATAACAGCCTGGAATCCACTCAAATGACCCACTTTAAGAGCAGGTTAAGGAAGGAGCGGCATGAACGTTCATTTTAAGTAGTATTGAATTGATGTCAAGCCTTGATAAATAGACGATTTCCGATTGAAATCTCGCTTAGTTCGTCACCACAACACTTAAATTTTTAACTCAAATCCCGCTTCAGATGGTTATTCCTTCTTTTTCTTTAAACGGGCAGACTCATCTGAGCCTAAAACACAAATCATAACAGGGAACAGGATTGCAAGTGCCACACCGTATCCCTTTGGCTTATAAAATCTTTCTGCAACAGCAATACACATTTTAAAACCAAAATAAATATTGACTACTGGAACCAGCAGCAACAAGCCTTTTGCATCCGATTCCTCTGCAATTCGAGCCCAATAAATTGCAGCTAATGGTGGAAATAAAGCAGCTTGTCCCGAAAGTCCTGCTTTCTCGAATACCTTCCAAAGTCCGGCTACAGGGAACCAGAGGAGTGATGTTGAAAGTCCTAAAAGGAGATATACGACAAATGGGCCTTTTAAAATAGCCAATGCAGAAAATGCAAGGACATGAACAAGCATCAGCATATAAACATTTTTAACTTGTGACTTGTTTCCAAATTCATCAACTTCCTGCCTGACATAGACAACATCTTTGGTCATCGTAATCAGGTCAAGTTCCTTCTGGAACATCGATACATATCGACCAGCTGTCCTCATGTTGAAAACAGCAACCAAAGCAATCCAGAAAACGGAAGAGAGTGACACTACTGCCGGAATAATCAACTTGGAAGAATCAAGAGGAAGTGCTTCTTTTCCTATGCGTTCTATCATTCTTTTGTCAGGTTCTCCTAACTTAGGCTTCTTGTATGTTTCTGCTGCAGCAATAAGTGTGTTTTCATAGGTATTGTAAAGCGTTTCTTTCACCTCTTTACCGTGAACTATTCCGACATAGGCAAAGCCCGCAAGTGCTGGCAGAGTTGTCATGAGAAGGACGGCAAACCAATAAATCAGTGGCCCCGGTTTTTTAAAGAATATTTTCAACTGATTATTCACAAGCCAGGCACGAAAAGTCACCGGCATTGTTAAATGAGCTCCTGTAATTGGAGCCAGCATGAAAGCCATCGCCAATGCTAAAAAGCCCATCGACATTCCTATCACGGGATAGCCCACGTAATTGAACCAGATATAAAGTCCTAGAGAGATAAAATAAAACGGGATTGGAAAAACAATGATCCAAAGCCAGAATTTCAATCCCATTGATGATGAGAGAAAGAAATCGAAATTGACTTTATGCATTTTCTTTTTATTGCTTAGAGAATTATTAATGATTTGAAGAGAAAGAACCCAAATCCAGCCATAGGGAACCATTCCACAAACAAATGCGGTGATCGTAATGATTAATTTTGGAGGAAAACCAACACAAAGTAGCACGAGGTATAATAGTGCACATTGTATTGTGGTTGTGAGTGTTAAACTGACACATGTAATGACGGTCAGTTTTTTATTGCTTTTGTAAAACTGCCAGGCATCTTTAATTGTCCCTTTGTAATAAAGCTTGGGATCAGCCCCTTTGATCGACTTTCTTTTTCGCTCAAGTACCCCAAGCCCACCTGTTTCAAGATCAGCACCACATTCTTCACAGTCAAACAGTTCTTGATCTTCCACCTCTGCATGGCATCGTGGACAAATCCTGACTCCTTTTGCTTCTATTCTGCTTAAATCGAGATTTGCAAGAATGTTTCCAGTGCTTTGAGGTCTTTTACGTTTTGTGGATGATTTTGAAGATGATCTTCGCTTTTGCTTTTGAGGTCTTTGTTTTTGAGATGAACTACGTTCGCGACTTTGACCGGATGATCCTTCACCAGATCCTGAAGGAACTTTGATGCGGGTTTCACACTTGGGGCACTTTAAAACCTTGCCGCGCGCTTTATCTGGTGCATTGAGTACTTTTTTGCATCCGGGACAGCGAACTTTGATTGGCATAAATTGCTCCGTGAGAGTCAGGTCAATAAATCTATAGATTGTAGCACTAAGTGAAAACCTGTTCCTGGTGCAGGTTGCACTTAACTGTAGCGTCGCTGTATAGCATGGATGTTTTATTTCAAGACTCGAACCCGCTACACAAAATGAAACTCGCTCAAAAAAATATCAAGATGTAGGATATATCATAATCTATCATCTCAGATTCATTCTTGTCACGTGTGAAACACCTTGGATTTATTTATTTTCATGCAAACAGATGCGAACCATGAATAATCAGATTTCCTCTTAATACACGTGTAAAGAAAATGAAACAATCGGATCTCCAGACAGTGCTTAATTAAGAGTAAAATCTGGAAAGAACTCATCATTGAGGTGATCAAACCGTGAAAATGCCTGATTCAACTCCCTTTCAACAACTCAATCTGGAAGATATTGGCCGAGTTTTTTTCTGAGTATTGACCCTGTTTAGCTCCTATCACCATAATAGACATTGAAGAAATCTGGCCGAAAGTAAACTCCATCCCCCTGTTGAGCATCCATGAATGGTAAATCTGTACAGGCGTTTTGCTTAAACTGGCAACTTCCGTAAGAAATAATTTTAAGAAAATGTCCTGAAAGAACAGCCTGAATTCAGGCCCTGAAAAAAATTGATATTTATGAATTCACAAAAAACTCAGACCTCTTCAGGAGGCCCTGCTATAAAAAACGTTCCTGATTCTCAAGGTCGCTTTGGCGATTTTGGTCGTCGATTTGTTCCGGAAACATTGATGTATGCCCTGGAAGAACTGACAACCGAATATGAAAAAGCGATAGCAGATCCGGAATTTCAAGCAACATTATCCGGCTTGTTAAAAACTTATGTCGGAAGAGAAAGCCCTCTCTATTTTGCTGAACGGCTCACGGAACATTGTGAAGGTGCACAAATCTATTTCAAACGTGAAGACCTGAACCACACCGGCGCACACAAAATTAACAACACAATTGGGCAAGCCCTGTTGACGTTGCGAATGGGAAAGAAACGCGTCATTGCAGAAACGGGTGCAGGTCAGCATGGCGTTGCAACGGCCACCGCCTGTGCAAGGTTTGGTTTGGAATGCGTTGTCTACATGGGTGAAGAAGATATCCGTCGACAGAAACTGAATGTCTTCAATATGAAAACGATGGGGGCAGAAGTTCGCCCTGTGACAACCGGTTCAAGAACGCTTCGTGATGCAATCAACGATGCCTTCCGTGATTGGATGTCTTCTGTCGAAACAACCCATTATATTGTTGGTTCTGTTGTCGGCCCTCATCCTTTCCCAATGATGGTCAGAGATTTTCAATCGGTGATCGGGGAAGAAACTCGCCGACAATGTATGGATACAATCAATCGATTACCTGATGAAATTATTGCCTGCGTTGGGGGAGGTTCCAACTCCGCGGGGATGTTTTATCCCTTCGTTGAAGACGCAGATGTCAAGCTGACCGGGGTGGAAGCAGGAGGTCGTGGACCCGATCCGGGAGATCACGCAAGCACAATCACCTATGGAAACAAAGGAATCCTGCATGGGAGCCACAGCTTTGTTCTCCAGGATGAAGATGGCCAGACAATGGATGTTCATTCCATATCAGCAGGGCTTGATTATCCCGGCGTTGGCCCGGAACATGCATACTGGAATGAATCTGGTCGGGTTGAATATGTCAGTATTACCGATGAAGAAGCACTCAATGCATTTCAGACGATGGCCACGCTCGAAGGAATTCTGCCAGCCATCGAAAGTTCTCATGCAATTGCACAAGCCTTAAAAGCAGCAAGTAAACGGAATTCTGATGACGTCATTGTTGTTTGCCTTTCTGGCCGAGGGGACAAAGATGTAAACGAAGTTGCCCGCTTGCTCGGAAAAGATATTTAATAAACAGATTAATAAACAAAGCAGTAATGTTAGAGCCTTTAAAATTTTAGCTCACACGCCTTAGATTGATTGGAATAGAAACTCGTGTCCGAATTGACACCCATTGCAAATAAATTTCAGGAACTGAAAAAACAAAACCAGATGGCATTCATGCCTTTTATCACTTGCGGAGATCCTGACATGGAAATGACATTGTCATTAATCCGGGAACTCTCCAGCAAAGGTGTTGACCTGATCGAAGTCGGTTTTCCTTACAGTGATCCGATTGCTGACGGGCCTGTCATTCAGGCATCGTACACACGCTCACTGAATAAGGGGTTACACGTTCAGGATATTTTTGATGGAGTTGCAACCCTCGATAGAAAATTAACAGCTCCATTGGTGGCAATGGTCGCCTTTTCTATTATCTACCGGATTGGCGTGGAAAAGTTTTTGGAAAATGCGAGTGACTCCGGATTCTGCGGTCTGATTATTCCCGATCTCCCCGGTGATGAAGCGGAAGAGATGGCTGAAAAAGTCAAAGAGTATCATCTTGATCTCGTTCAATTGGTCGCTCCGACAACTCCCGTTCATCGTGTTAAAAAAATCCTGAAATCCGCAACAGGATTCCTTTATTGCATCGCCGTCGCAGGAACAACAGGAGCCCGATCCGAACTTCCCGAAGAACTGAATCAACAATTGGAAGACTTAAAAAAACTGACAGACCTTCCTCTGGCAATTGGGTTTGGAATCAGCAAACCAGAGCATGTGGAGAAACTAAGAGGCAAAGGGGATGGCATTATCGTCGGTTCTGCAATTGTTAAACATCTGGAAAATATCTCTGCCGATTCTGAATCTCGAACTCAGGTTATCCAGAAAATCGGACTGATGGCTGAAGAATTGGCGCAGGCGTGTCACCAGTAATCAATAGATTCTCAGGTCCAATCGCTATCCATATCCTGCTGATACAGTAAAATAAGCAGGAGTAAAATTAACTGTAACTGGATTCTTTACGGCAACAGAGAATTTTCCGAACGACATTACAGACGGACACAATAGGCAAACATAGAGGATGAAAGCTGAGGAAGAGAATGAAAAAAGTCATTTGGGGACTTGTCATATTGTTAGTCATCCTGCATCAGGATATCTGGTTCTGGGATGATGGCCGACTTGTGTTTGGGTTTATTCCGGTAACGCTTCTTTATCATTCATCAATTTCATTAGCTGCCGGTTTTGTCTGGTTCCTTGCAACCATTTATGCCTGGCCAGTTGATACGGATTCTTCCCCTTCACAGGAAGGAGAACAATCATGATCCAATTGACTATTATTGGAATTTACCTGGCGTTACTTTTAGGCTTGGGGATTTTTTCAAGCAGGCTTTTTCGTGGAACGAGCAAGGATTACATGCTCGCAAGTCATTCCATTGGCCCCTTCCTTTTATTGATGTAATTATTCGGAACAACCATGACCGCCTTTGCGCTGGTTGGTTCAACCGGAGAATCCTTCAAAGAAGGCGTTGGCGTTTATGGTTTGCTCGCCTCTTCAAGCGGAATTATCCATTCGCTTTGTTTCTTTCTGCTGGGAGTCAGACTTTGGAAATGGGGACATGAATACGGATACGTTACGCAAATTCAGTTTTTCAGGGATCGCCTTGAAAGTGATAAAATCGGACTGCTGATATTTCCCGTTCTGATTGGACTTCTCATTCCTTATCTCCTGATTGGAGTGATGGCTTCCGGTACTGTTATCAACAGTATTACCGAAGGTGCATTTCAGAATACTTTTGCAGCTTACGACTACGGCATTCCCCCCTGGCTTGGTTCCCTGGTCATTTCCTGTGTTGTCCTGGTTTATGTTTTCTTTGGTG
>JAJRVU010000141.1 GCA_024277145.1 Planctomycetota bacterium | reverse complement strand
TTGAAAAAAAGATTTTCGGAAACGATGCCGAATGTTTGTGATCAGATACATTTTGTACCTCGGCTGACGCATAACGAATTTTACTGTCTGGTTTCTTTGTCTGATGTGATTCTGGACACATTATATTACGGATCAGGTTTATCAGTTCTTGATTTTCTTTCTTTTAATAAACCTGTTGTGACGCTTCCTGGGGAATTTTTAAGAGGGAAGGTGACTGCAGGAACTTTCAGACATATTGGAATCAACGAATTTATTACTGAGACACAAGAAGATTATGTTTTGAAAGCAAATCAACTTGGAACAGACACTGAATATCGGAATTACTGGGAGAAGAAAGTTCAGGAACAATCTTCGATCCTATTTGAGAATCATGATGCAGTTCAAGATTACCACGATGTTTTCAGCAGCCTGATTCAGAAAAACCGAAATTAGTGGATTTCGGGAATGTTAATTTATTAAACAAATGAATTTTTATTGAGAAATACTATTATGATACAAGTATTTAAGCCAGGTTTAGGCAAAGAAGAAATTCAGGCACTCACTGAAATATTTGAAACAGGTTGGATCGGTCTCGGTCCGAAGACGGCTGAGTTTGAGAAAAAGTTTGCGGAATTCACCGGCGCGAAATACGCAATCGCAGTGAACAGTGCAACGGCTGCATTACATCTTTCCTGCTTAGCATTAGGGATTGGTCCGGGCGACGAAGTTCTTGTTCCTGCAATCACTTTTATTTCGACAGCACATGCCCCTTCATATTGTGGAGCAATTCCCGTATTTGTTGATGTTGATCCGGTGACCCTTAATATTTCTATTGAAGATATGAAACGCAAAATTACGAATAAAACGCGGGCGGTCATCCCGGTTCATTTTGGTGGGCATCCTGCATTGATGAGTGAGATTGCAGAAGTCGCACAAGAACATGGACTTTTTGTAATTGAAGATGCTGCCCATGCTTGCGGAAGTAAATATCATGGGAAAAGTATTGGAAATCTTTCTGAATCCGATACAACTTGTTTTTCATTTCAGGCTGTCAAAAACCTGCCTGTGGGTGATGGTGGAATGATAACAACCAATCGCGTTGAATTGGTTCGGTTATTAAATCAGCTCAGGTGGATGGGAATTGATAAAAGTACATGGGACCGAACCGAGGAAATTAATGATCATTCTATTCGATCTTTTTCGGAATATGGTTGGTATTATGAAATTCAGGAACTGGGTTACAAATATCATATGAATGATATTGCTGCGACGATTGGCTTGATTCAATTGAAAAAATTGGAATCAGCAAACGAGCGAAGAGAGGCAATTGCCCGAAAATATGATCAAGCCTTTGAAGGTGTCGGAGATATTCAATGTCCTGTGTTACAAAAAAATACAAAATCTTCCTGGCATAATTACGTTATTAAAACAGCTTATCGAGACCAACTGAATCTCAGGTTGAAAGAAAAAGGGATTGCAACCGGTGTGCATTACATGCCTTTGCATTTACAACCTTTTTATCGCAGGCAAAAAAAAGTGGTCCTTCCGCAAGCTGAACAGGTCTGGACTCAATTATTAACATTGCCTTTGTACCCGGAATTAAAGGATGAAGAAATTGGATTCATCATATCATCAATAAAAGAAATCTACCAACAGTTTCCCGTTACGACATTGAAAAAAATTGCGTAACCAACAATCTTTTGATCCAGTTGTACGAAAATATTTCACAAATCTGATAAGACTGATAATGAATTCCCAAACAGAAACAGTATCAATCCAGAATGGTTTAAAATTATACCAAGCTGGGCAGTTCGATAAAGCCCTTACGGTTTTTGATAGAGTCCTGAAAAGGGATTCAAGAAATGGAGATGCACATCATCTTGGAGGACTTGCATTATTACAACTGAAACAATTCCAGAAAGCATCCGAATATATTCAAAAAGCTGTCCGTATTAACCCCCGGACCGCAAATTTCCGGAATAGTTTGGGATCAGTTTACCAGTCAATGCAAGAATGGGATCACGCTGCAAAGACATTGGAGAAATCAATTCAACTCGACCCTGCTTCCATTCAGGCTTACCTTAATTTAGGGAATGTTTTCAAGCAATCAGGAAATATTACAAAAGCAATCCTTGTTTTTAAAGATGCATTGAAAATTGATCCTTCGTTTGCAGATACGCGGTATAAATTAGCAAATGCTTTAAAAGAAGCTGGGAATTATCTAGAAGCAATTAGCCATTTTAAATTTACGATACAAATAGAGCCCCGTTATCAAAAAGGATATCATAATCTCGCTATGGCCTATTACGTTACAGAAAATGATGGGTTAGCATTGAATTCCGTCAATACGTCCCTCCATCTAAAACCAACCGATCGCAATTCACTATTACTTAAATCAAAAATATTAGTAGCACTTGGCAGGCTAGAAGAAGCAGCAGAAGTGGAAGAAGAAGCAGAATTTTTACCCGAGGGCGATTGGTCAGAGCAAGTGCCAGTACAGTAGATGTAGTAACGACATGTGTAC
>JAJRVU010000140.1 GCA_024277145.1 Planctomycetota bacterium | reverse complement strand
TCAAAAAAGCGCATCCCGAAGAAATTAAGGATATAGCACCAGAACTCCGCGCCAAACTGAAAGTGATAGAAGAAAAACTGAAACAAAAGAATTTAACACAGGACGAAATAAAATTATATGGGTATGAAAAAGCGATTATCAATCTTGATCTCGAACCCCCCGGTCGTAATGTTGCTTTGTTCATATTGAATCGGTGGAAGTTTCAAAAACATCTGTATGATAACTATGGTGAAGGTCGTGTCCTCTGGCAACAAGCGGGGTATGAAGCCTACGATGCCACTCATCGTTGGCTTAAAAGTATTGAAAAAAAGGGAGAATTCAAAATCAGCGATGCAAAGCTACGATTAAAATTCTATGAGTATTGGACGAATCAGAAAAACAGCCCATTTCTACTGGAAGATAAAGAAGAGATACGGATTGAATTCCTGGAACCTGAATGGATTCAAAAACGCGTTAAAAATTAACCTGCCAGCTCATTACAGTCACGAATCAGTTTTTGTGGTAACACAAGCTACAACTCTTAAATCATATATCCTGATCACTCCCATAATCCCAGCCAAAAATAACCAGACAACAGCTAGAACTCCAAGAAGCATACAAACCACCATTGTGAGTTCATAACTTTCGCTCGTAACTTGATCTGGATACATTAAATTATTCTGCTTCTCAGAATGGAACGAGATAATAATCAAAAGAAGATACCCCTGCACCGCAAGCAAATGAGTCATAATTCCCAAATCCCAACAGGCGGGACGTTTCTTTAAAGCAATGATTAATCCCGCAACGACTAGCAATATTCCCTGCAACAATAAGGAATGAAATAGTAGGGCGAAATGCAGAGCTTCTTCCCATATTTTCCAGAAGTCGTGTGATTTTGAAAGTGCAATCACTTGAAAAAAGAAGAACAATACAAACAGGGTACCTAAAATTACATTAATAAAAAAATGAGCCCACGAAATAAATCAGCTTTCCAACCTCTGATGACCACAGGGTCAGTTTGCTTTTCTTGATGCACCTGTTCCATTTGAAAGAATTTCTCAGATTAGAATATTTCTATTAACTAAAAATTGATCTTATCAGTTCGCACAATAAATCAATAATTAATTCTGTCACGATATATAAAAAACTCCGGCATTTCTGTCGGAGCTTTCAGCAACCTTTAAACTTATGAACTTTTTTTACAGAAGCTGAATATCAAGGAAACTCTCTTTTATTATGGATTGTGGGAAGTTCCTGGAAATATTCTTTGCTTGTTATCATTCACTCATATTCTTTTGCTGAATTGAATCCCAGTTGCATCAGAAGGTGCGTCGAAAGTCACGAAGTTGACAGTTCCATCGGAATTCCATTTCATCCATCCTTTAAGAACTTCACCACTGTTACTTGTAAGGGTTAGCAAGTTGTTGATGGTGTAAGTTCCTTCAACTATAGTCTGCTTTTCACCTTCCTGAAGAACGTACATGTAAGTTCCGTCTTCATTAAATCTCAATTCAAAAGTCTGTCCTTTAATTTTGCTGGACAACCATTTTCCAATGGCTTTGTTTGACTGCTGTTTTTCAACAAGACTTTTGTCAATCGATACATTTTTTAACCAGTAGGGCTGGTTAGGTTTTTTCGTTTGACGTGGGGCAGGAGTTGTCTGCTGAGGTGAAGGAAAGGTTGATGTTTTTTCGATGTACCAAAGCGACCCGGTTTCCTCTGCCATCTTGCACATATCGATAATGTAATTTTTCAGTTCACCAGGCATTAATTTGTCGTTTTTAAATGAGCGTGAGACAGAAATTCGATATCTTTTCATATCAAAATTGAATACGACAGGACCATAAGTCCGGTTGGCATCCAATAGTTTCATGTACTGGTCAGCAGTTAAAGCATTTTTCGATTGATAAGATTTCAAGTTCATTTGAACCCAGATTCGTGTTCCACCTTTACTGATAGAAATCACAGGCTCAAAAGTCCATTTCCCTTGTTTAATGCTGACTCCATACGCATTGTCTCCTAAGTCTCTCACTGTGTAACCCATTGATTTCACAAACAGAGCAAGATCGCTGTTACTGATTTGATTACCAGCAGCTTGGGTAATGGGTGAACTTTGTTGAACGTTTTTATAGACGTTCTGGTTACCAGAACCGGCAAACAGATCATCCGCCTTGATAATGGAACCTTGCGAAATTGCCAGGACGATAAAACAGAACGAGAGAGTTTTTATAGTTTTCATTTCGACACCTTGTTTCATAAGTTTTGAAGGAAGCTAAATTGGAAGTTGTCTTAAATTTCGGTTGTGTTTGGTGTTAATTTTTTAATACCAGCCTGCTGATTACGCATCAGAGAGTTTCAAGAATTTGTAACGGGGTGTTACTGCCCAACTCAGCGAAATATTTCAGAAACTGTTACTTCTATTTTTCATGATTTTTGAAGAAGTCACACTTAAGGAATAATACAAAAACCATGTAAGTCTTTACATAACAAAAGGATATGAAATATTATCCCGTTGAATTAATAGCATTAGATCAATCAACAAGTGATCAGAATTCAAACACCTTGATGATCAGTCCATTCTGAATGAGGTGGATTATTAGCGATATCGTGCATAAGATTTAGCTTTAATTCTTGTGGTCATTCACATTCGGCTATATAAAAGAACAGCGCATTAATTATTCATCGTTCTTCATTTCTATGGTGAGATCGAAATCTTTCAATACCATTTTTCAAGAAAGACGAATCGAAGTGATTCGAGTCTCCTGTCCCGACTGTGAAAAGAAATATAAGATTTCAGAAAAATTTTACACTCACGCTTGGTATCCAGATCATCGCAGGACTTACGATTGAAGAATTGGCAGGAGTAATGGCGCACGAATTTGGTCACTTCAGCCAAAGTGGAAGCACGTTTCTTCATAGAATGATTCAAAAAATTAATTTCTGGTTTGCTATGGCCGTCTACCAACCTGATGCTGTTGATGCCTTGATTGAATCGACGACCGATTCAGATGAGGGGGCTTCTTCTCTCTCGGTACTCGGTTTTTTGCTATGGATTCTGGTCGGGTTAGGGCGCATTATCTTATGGCTGTTAATGCAGTTTGGCTTGTTTGTCAGTTCCTCGCTTTTGCGCCGAATGGAATTTGATGCAGATCAATACGAAATTGGGTTGGTGGGAAGTGGTGTTTTCAAAAAGACGTCGAAAAAAATGGTCTCTTTAACCATTGCTTTTCAGATTGCAGCAGAACATACGTTACGCTCAAATCAGCCGCTTCATTTACCTAACGATTTTGCAACATTTTCGGCAGGAATTTCTGAAAAATCAGAAATGATTAAGAAAAAAACAATCAAACTGATTCGTACGGAAAAGCCCAGCTTGATGGCTTCACATCCGACGACATTGTCTCGAATAGAAGCAGCAGAAATATTGGATTTACCCGGATCGTTCAAATGTAGCCTTTCCAGTAAAAAATTGATAAAAAGTTTTTCCAGAATTAGTAACGTGATCACAATGGAAATATATTACCACCGATTTGGGGATTCCTTTGCCCCCTCTGAAATGAGGCCTGCGAATGAATCCATTAGAAACTATCTTTCAGTGATAAAATAAATAATTGGTTTTGAACCTTATTCAAAAGCGATTCTTCACAGCCCCTGTGAGATCTCCCAGGCTTTTTAATTACAGACCCGTAAGTTGTTTATATGAAATAGGATACGCTGATTTGAATCAATTCCGTACACAAAGCACAAATGGACTCGGATAAACACGAATTCATTTTAAACAGGCAGTCAATACATAAATAATCTTTAGATGAAAACCATTTTTTGTAGGGTCTGCTATGCAGACCATCAAGAAAGATAGCGTTATAACAATTCTGGTCTGCTGCTCAACTTCATTCCCACGTTCTTCTGGTTTTCCTTCTGGAAACGACAAGTATTGTATGCACTCACACATTCTTACCCTCCTGATACCTATAAAATATTGATTACGAACCAGCTTTGTTCTGTTTTTTTCCTGTCTGTTGGGAACAATTTTGGACATGATGAATTGACTTGATCCATTCCTATTCGCAATATAGCCATATGGCTATACGTAAGGGCGAAGCATTAGACAGAACTTTTTATGCACTGGGGTGCAAAACCCGCAGGGATATTATCTCTTTG
>JAJRVU010000139.1 GCA_024277145.1 Planctomycetota bacterium | reverse complement strand
GGCACGCTCGTTGGCGTGCAGGTCAATACGAGCTAAGGGACATTTATCGGTAGTTGAACTAGTAGGGTCTGCTGTGCAGACCATGGAAGATCCTTTAAACAAATGATGGTCTGCACAGCAGACCCTACACTAAAACCGGTTGTATCCATAACCGGCAAAACCAAATAAGAAATATTCACTAGCAGGTTTTAGAATCTGTATTCAAAAATACTACGAGACGAATTCATGAAAAAAGAAAAATCATTACCGGAAAAATATTTCATGGGAACGCAATTATTCGTGATTGCCATCCTGGTGATTTCTTACGCATTTGTCTCAAAAAATAGTCAGGCTGAAATTCTGTCAACTTTCAGCGGGAAAGATCATTTTCCAACGGTCTCAATTACCAGAACTTCTCCTTTAGAAATCGGGTCTCTCTATAACGATCCTGAAGTGGTGTCGGAAAAAGAACTGGCGATGGTTCTTTCCAAAATTCGTCCACGTTTCAGCAAAACAGAAACCAAACCGAATTTTGTGGAACATGCACTGAGAACATGGAGCCTGAAAGCAGAATTTCAGGAAAAAGGATTCATGTCAGGAATTGCGATGCGTGATGTCCTGGTGGATCATGGTGAATACCTGAAATCCTGGGGAGAGACATCACAACCCCTTCTTGTAAACGAATCCAATGGAGTTTCTATCCGCTGGGAAAGTCGTCCCGATGCCTCTGTTCATCATGATCACTGGCTGGCAAGCTTGACAGAAGCAGGAGTCTCTTTAGAAGAGCGTGTCTTTTTACCCGGCCGGCCGAATGCAGATATTAATGATGTGCTTCAGCAATCGTTGAAAGACTTCAATCTGGATGAACGGGAAGTCGAATGGTCCGCGATGGCTTTTGGGCTTTGGCTACCACCTGTTAAAAGCTGGACAACATCCGACGGACGGCAGTTATCTTTCGATAGCATTGCCAATCGGCTGATACGGGGACATCAACGGTTTGGTGTCTGTTCGGGAACTCATCGAGTTTATTCCCTGATGCTTCTTCTGCGAATCGATGAAGAGTATTCCATTCTTTCCGATTCAGTTCGTAAAAATATTTATGGTCATCTTGAGAATGTTCGAGATTTAATGATCAAAACCCAATATGAAGATGGGCATTGGCCTTCAAACTGGTCTTACGGTTATGCACCGGAAGAGAATCCAAAGGAAGACGAAGATTATAAAAAAGTTATCGCAACAGGTCATCATCTTGAATGGCTGGCGATTGCTCCTAAAGAATTGCATCCTCCGCACGAACAGATTTTAAAAGCCTCTCGCTGGTTAATTAAAAACTGTGAGGAAAAAGATATGGATTACATTCAAAGCAAGTACACATTTTACAGCCATGTTGGAAACGCCCTTGCACTCTGGAGACAGACACGTCCCTGGCCCTTCTGGAAACGGTGGCAGGAAACGAAAAACGAAAATACCGTAATCGATAAGTAATAAGCTTCCGGCATAACAAAAAATACCGCCAGCATGTCAAAAGACACGAAGCGGTATTCAGTGCAGGCATTTAATGCTTACCAATGAATGAGTTCTTATTTATGAAAGAAGTCATCTGGTCCTTTGACTGTGTAGTAAGGATACTGAACCACAGCTGCAGGTTGATTCTGTTGCGGATAGGTCAGGTCTTTGGGTGCACTGTAATGATAGAAATGTCTATGTGCGTGTTTATGACCTTTATTGCATTGGCCTGATTTACATTCATTGCATTCATCACAGTTCCCGGAATCGTCCGCTGTGTAACCGTAAGAATGGTAATCGGCACCTGGATTCCATCCATCTGCAAGATGATTACTATAAATAGTTCCTACAGGATGTGCATAAGCAGGTCCGGGAGTATGCGGCTCAGCAGCGTTCTGTCCACGAACAATGTTTTGACTTGATGAGCATCCGCTTGCAAAAAGACCTATCAAGCAGAATCCCCATAACCAGTTTGAATTCTTTTTCATCTGAAATAACCCCCCCAAGGATTTTCAATTCTCTATTTTAATTTGAATAACTTTAATTCGGTTCGGCTAAACTTCTAAACTGTCGTTATTGAATGACAACTTTATTTCACAGGTCAGTTCGTTATGGACCAGGGTTTTGACTTATTCCTCAGAATGAAGTGTTTGTCTTCATTCAAGGATGATTAACTGTCCTGCCTGATATTCATAACGGTTCAAATTTACCGAGATCACTCTTTCAGAAGAGTTGATATAATCCTATATCGGCGAATTGAGTCTCAAAATGAGTAAAATCCTTAAGAAAGATCTGATTGATATGATGTTCATAACCCATCGCCCTTGCAGAATTCGCCTAATCCGTATAAATTAACATTCTGTGAGGGATGGTCTTCTGTTTCTAACAGATTAATATTGTAAGTACTTGTAATCATTAAACTTAAGGGCCTGTTTCTCCGGCCGAGGGAGTGTTCGGAGTGTTTGTTTCTGCAACTTCACGCAGTTTTGCGAACTTGGAATTTTTTGATGCCTGCCAGCGTATTTCTGATCTGGAATACAGCAAGGTTGAGATCTGGGTTGATAATAACTCCAATCATTTGACCCTCTCGCAGGTCATCAGTGATTCGGATGCGTTTGCACATAAGTATCGTGATAAAACCCGCCTGACCCCCATCGCTTTTTATCTGGAACAAGATATTTCACCAGACGATTTAAAGCTCCTCTGTAAAACCTGTAAGGTTCTGCGTGTTGGCCAAATTACTATTCCTGCTTCTCAACTCGGAACACCTTTCAATACAGAAATTGATCGACTCAGGGAACTAACCAGTATTGCAAGTAGTAACGGAATCAGCCTTTCGATTAAAACACAGACAGGAACTTTGACAGAAGATCCGCATACTGCTGTTGAACTTTGCCAATCGGTTCAGGGATTAGGTATCACTCTTGATCCAAGCTATTACCTTTGCGGACCACATAGCCATGAATCGATTGATCAGATTTATCCCCATGTTTATCACACTCATTTGCGTGATACATCCAAAGATCAGCTTCAGGTTTCCACCGGGCTTGGGGAAATGGATTACAATCATATGATCAGCCAGCTTGAACGGGAAAACTACAAACAAAATCTTTCTGTTGATCTCCTTCCTGAATTTACGGATGCAGAAAGCCAGCCTCTTGAAATGCGAAAACTGAGAATGCTGCTTGAGTCTCTGCTGTAGGTATTTCGACTTCCAGATTCCTTTCCGAATTACTATTCAGAGAATCGATATTTCTTATGGATATTCCTGTGGTCTGTCGCGCTGCATCTCTAATTGTTATTCGGAATGTATCTACTGCCCCTGAAATGCTTCTTCTCAAACGAACGAATGAGATGCTTAAAGATCAGTGGCTTCACGTGGCGGGAGGTATTGAAGAGGGAGAAACACCCGACCAGACCGTCATTCGTGAGTTGAAAGAAGAAACGGGATTATCAGCAGACAAACTATATTCAGCTAGTCTTGTAGAACAGTTTTATGAAAGAAGACGAAACTGTATAGATGTGGTCCCGGTTTTTGTTGCCTATGTTCAAAATGAAGGAGAAGTTGTTCTCAACTCTGAGCATTCTGATTTTCAATGGGTCACCTTTGAAAAAGCATTTCAATTAGCTGCATTTAGTTCACACCGAAGATTATACAAAAATATTCATGAGGCTTTTGTTTTGATGCAGCCTAATCCTCTTGAGGAAATTAAAATTCCTTCCTGATTTTGGCACCGACCATCGGGTCAAGCATGGCAGCGGTTGCAAGTTGAATTGTATCGGCTCCTGCATCCAGATATTCTTTAAGATGATTCGCGGTGCTAATACCACCCACGCCAATAACATCACAGTTAAAATTCTTTTTGTCTATCACCTGGCGGAATAAACGTGTTTGATGCAAAGATGCCCGACGGGTTGCCTGTCCGCAGATTCCTCGTTTATTTCCATCAAAATATTGGGCTCCATTCTCATCGTGAACCGTTGTCGGAACGGAATTCGTCATTACAAACGCATCGACAAATGGACCGAGAGCATCAACTAATATCTCTATTTCTTCATCATTCGTCACATGTCCTACCTTGATGCTATAAGGTTTATCACCAATAACAGACCGAACTTTTTCACTAACAATAGCCGCATTTTGTGGGTTTTGAAATAGTTGTCCATCACATGTGGAAACATTTGGGCAGGAGAAATTTGTTTCAACCGCATCAGCTCCACTCTCCAACGCCCATTTGGCACATTGCGCATAATCGTTTGCAAGATCATTCAGAGACCACTCCGGCTGGACAGTAGCAACTACAGAAACAGAGAGAATTTTTTCTGACGGAAGCAATTTTCGTGTTTGTGCAATGTCATCCTGCCAATGACTTGGTGATTTTGAAGGCATTCCGAATGAGACAGCCCAGCTTCCTGTGGGATCGTTCGACTTTTCAAGGCTTTCTTCATCTCCTGTTAAGAACCCGGTTTTTACATGAACCAGATTAGGAAAAGCATGACAGGGATGAGCCACACTTCTGACTGTCTTATAAGTCAAGATGTCAAAACCGAGCGAAGCATAATATAGTAACCAACTGCCGTTGAGTAACGGTCCTGCAGCAATCCCAAGTGGAGAAGCTGCTTTTAAGCCGCAGAAATTCCAATCACCAGGAATCTGTTCAACGGAAAGATCAACAGGCTTCGGTGCATGATCGTAATTCCAATCGTAAGATTGATCCGTATCATATTTATTAAGGGACAATGAATTATTCATTAATACTTCTTCCAGTAATTTTCGAAAAAAAGATCGCCCTTCCTGATGAAAGGCGATCTCGTATATTACGTTAACCGAAAATGTCAGTTCATAGAAATTATCAATTAAGGAAGTCGACCAGTTTCAACTTTTGGAAAACTTCCTGTTAAAGATTTCATGAATGAGACCAAATCTTTTTTCTGTTGATCATTCAGATCAAGTTTTTTGATTTTGTCACTTAAGTGAGGATTAGGATGTCCTCCCTTGTTATAAATTTCAACAGTTTCTTCCAATGTTTTTGTTGCACCGTCATGCATATAGGGACCAGAGAGTTCAATGTTCCTGACAGTCGGAGTTTTGAAAGCTCCTTTGTCTTTTTCAACTTTGGTTACAACAAAACGACCCAAGTCAGGTTTTTCTTTATCCATGCCTATGCCAATGTTATGATAAAGTTCATCCGTGAAATTGACACCAACATGGCAGGCTGTGCATCCCACTTTCTTACTGAAAAATAAATCCCGGCCACTCTGGGCTTCTTTTGACATGGGATTCTCTTTACTTGCTTTCATAACCATTTCATATTGAGTCTTGAATTCTTCATCATCCTCAATCATTTCTTCCAGATCTTCTTTATCAATTTTTTCAAACCGACGAATTTGCTCCTGGATATCATAGGCAGAAGGACCCGTTACAATGACTCGTTCAAAACTTGCAATGGCTTTGCCGATGTTATCAATGTTAACGCCATCTTTGAAAATTTTCTCAAACTGGATTCGATACCCTTCTATTTTTTTGACAGTCTCAACAGCTTTTTCATGTGTGTTTCCCATTTCAATCGGATTTGCAATTGGACCCACTGCTTGTGCTTCAAGAGTTGCAGCACGACCATCCCAGAACTGTGGTCCACTCAAAATTCTGTTGAAGCTGACAGGTGAATTCCGTCCCCCTTCTTGTCCGTCGATTCCTACCCCAAACTGAGTATGTTTTGCGTATCCTTCATCTGGTGCATGGCAGGTGGCACAACTGACTGTGTTATCCGCTGATAATCTTTTGTCAAAATATAGTTGTCGACCTAATTCAATTTTGGCGATTGTCAATGGGTTTTCGACTAGACCAACAATATTTCCTGCGCCCGCTGCAAGTCCCAATGGTAGCTCGACAGTCAACGTCTTATGGTTTTCTCCATTAGCAAGCCAGGTTTTAATTTGTTCAACAGTCAATTTTCCTTCACCAGGAATTCCCGCGGTCAAATTATCTCCCCCAAGAAGTGTGGTCTTTTCTTCATCGGAATCTTCTTCTTCAGAACTTTCGTCTTCACCTTCATCTTCGGTTGACTCATCTTCTTTTGGGGCTTCGTCCGTTTTGCTTTTATCAGCAACGACTGTTGGTTTGGTTTCTTCTTTTTTGACTTCCGGTTCAGAAGATTTTTCTTCTTTCTTTTCAGGCTCTGTTTTTTCAGAAGAGTCAGCTTTTTTAGAAATGACTGAGCCTGATTCCTGATTGCCAGAAGGTTTGCAACCTGAAAAACTAAAGACTCCCATACAGAGTGCAACCAGGAATAGATTTCTTGGTAAAATAATTGATGACATTGATTAATCCTTGCTCATAGTAATTCTTAATTTGTACTATTCGAGATTCTGAATCTCTAACATGCTTCGATCGGCTTGAAACTCTCCTGAAGTAAAATCAGGTTGATTTCCTGAACCCATTGCTGCTTTCCAGAATAGCAATAACAGACTCATTAGCGAAATGGATAAGACGTTAGAAAATCGTGAGACTTTCAAAAGAACTCAAGGGAATTATTTCATTTTCTTGAAATGGCACGACAAGAAGCACGACTCGGACAGGAGCATTTCAGGGGTAGGAGCCGTTCAGAGGTTTTCTCAGGGGAAGGTGCAGGCATGAAAAAAACTCGAACAAGTCCATATAGGCACTCATTCGAGTCATATTTCATGTGAAAACAGGCAAGAAGAAAGATTCAGACAAGATTTCTTTTTCCAGATTCTTCCTGTGATTATTGTCGTCTGGTTTAAGTATGGTTAAGCTGTTTTTCAAAATGAATATCGTATTTTTTCATCTTTTTGTACAGCGTGGTTCGGTTGATACCAAGCATTGCAGAGGTTTTCTGACGGTTCCAGCCATTGGCTTCAAGGGCTTCAATAATGATTTGTCTTTCAGGAGAAGCAAGCGCTGTCTTCAAAGAGCCAGGATCAAAATTGCCGTCCTGAACCAGAGTTCCCTGATCGAGACTTCTCACACATTCAGGCAAATCAGAAACAGAGATCACATCATGTTTGCACAGAACAAAAGTTCGTTCAACAACATTAATCAGTTCTCTTACATTTCCGGGCCAGCGGTAATTCTGAAGCAGGTTCATCGCTTCATGATCAAAAGTTTTAGCCGGCTTTCCTGATCGTTCTTCAAAATGTTTGAGATAGTGATCCACCAGCATGGAGATATCACCAATTCTCTCTCTTAAAGGAGGTTGAGTTACGGAGATAACATTAATTCGGTAATAAAGATCTTCCCGAAATTCTCCATTGCGAACCATCTCTTCGAGATCCTGATTGGTTGCAAGGACCAGTCGAACATCAACTTTATGAGTTTCGTTTCCTCCAACAGCTTCAAATTCCCGGTCTTGTAAAACACGAAGCAGTTTAACCTGCAATCCCGGTGAAGCAGTTGCAATTTCATCAAGAAAAATGGTTCCACCATCCGCTTGAAGGAATTTCCCGATTTTGTCTTTGTTTGCTCCTGTGAAGGCACCAGCGACATGGCCGAACAGTTCACTTTCAAGTAATGAATCAGGAAGCGATCCACAAGCGACTTCAACAAATGGTTTGTCTTTTCGGTTACTGTATTGATGAATTGCGCGGGCGGTCATGGTTTTTCCCGTTCCACTCTCACCAAGAATCAATACGGTTGTCTGTGTATCTGCAACACTTTCAATCAAATCGTACATGCGAAGCATTTTGTAGTCATTGCCAATGATGTTAGCTAAACCGTATCTTTCATTCAGCTGTGCTTTCAGGTCCTTGTTTTCCTGGACAATTTTTCTCTGTCCTAAAGCACGCTCAATGGTTAAGCAAAGTTCTTCATCAATGACCGGTTTTGTAAGATAGTCGAAAGCTCCGATACGAATGGCTTCAACAGCACTTTCAATCGTTCCGTATCCTGTTAGCAGGATAACAGAAGTGTCCGGGCAGTTATCGGTTCCCCATTCCAGGAGATGAAATCCGTCAGCATCGGGAAGATTAACATCACAAACGACAACCTCAAACGGAAATTCTTTCATCCGTTCAATGGCATCCAGGCAGGTCAATGCAGTTTCTGTTCTGTATCCCTTACATCGCAAGTAATCTGCAATTGCCTCCAGCACGTGCTTGTCATCATCAACAACTAGAAGTGAATTCTGATTCATAATACTTCTCTCTTAATTTTCCACCAAGTGTTCTCAACGAGAACTATTTCCCCGGCATCATCCGCAAAATCTGGAATTCAATTCCATCCATTTACAGACTGTTTAAACAAGTTAGTAAATCAATAGGTGTAACGTCCTGTTCGATCCGGTATCACAAAATCACTGAACGTGTAACACACCATGTTATTAGCGTGTCCCGGTTCTGATCATTTTGTTCATCTCAGGTCTAGTGCAGGTTGCACATAACTGTAGCGTTGCTGGATAGTGTGGAGACTTTATTTAAAGACTCTAACCCGCTACACGTAAATGAAACTCGATCTACAGGACCAAATTGTCAGTCTTCCTTATCCTTCAATTCAAAACTATGAATTCAAGAATTGATCATTCAGCTTCAATCATTGAAGTAATGGTCATCAGGAATTAAAAATAAGAGAGGATGTAAAAACATAGGTCACAGGTGGGGAGTGGTCAACAATTTGATGAGATAATTGGTGCATTTCGTCAACAGACCCGTTAAATCCTGAAAATTCCTTTTATCCGGACCAGATATCACGGAATGGGGACAGTATTATCTAATAATGGGAAGGGTTTCACGAATACCAAGTGAGCGGATTGGACCAAGGCATTTTCTGTATTGATGTTTTGTTTCTGGTGAACAGCCTGTTTGACAATATGTTCTGCAAGGGAAATCAGGGTTTTCTGGATATTCCAGACGGTGTAATAAGGATGTAATCCTTTATTTTGAGGGATTTTAAGTATTCATTTCTGCCATTACTTGCGGAAAATAGACAAGACGCGATAATTATAAAGTTCATTGATACTGGGTTTTGAGGTTTTTCCTCTGATCCTTGACTGATAAACGAGTACTAAGTTATTATCCAGAAGTGGTTTGCGTCGAAATATTGAATTTATTGTCTTGAAATCATTTTTCAAGTATATTCCGGGTCATATTTATATTTCTGAAACGAGTCATAAAATCAGGCTGGATTCAGCTTTCCTGAAGCCTTCTCATGAAACAATTGAGAGTCATTCAGGCTGTCTATATTCCCTTTGGAGTGTACTTTTTTGAGAGCCATTATTAGTGATATCCATGGAAATCTGGAAGGTTTTCAGGCTGTCCTCGAAGATATTAAACAACAAGGTATCGACGATATTGTCTGTTTAGGTGATATTGTCGGGTACGGTCCGAATCCGCGCGAATGTATTGATTTAGTAATGGAATGCAAAGCGTGTATTCTGGGTAACCATGATCAGGGAGCCCTTTTTGATCCTGAAGGATTTAATGCAGGCGCTGCTCGTGCCATTTTCTGGACAAGACAAACATTGGAATCAGGAGATCGTGAACAAAGTGAACGTCGCTGGGAATTCCTGGGGAATCTTCCTCGTTTAATTCGCCACGGTGATTTTCTTTATGTTCATGGTTCTGCCCGAAATCCTCTTAATGAATATGTGTTTCCTGAGGATATTTACAATCAGAGAAAAATGGAACGAATTTTCGGGCTGGTTGATCAATATTGTTTTGAAGGCCATACGCACATTCCGGGAATTTTCACCGAAGACCAGAAATTCCATGCTCCTGAAGATATTGATTTTGAATATACACTTGCGGAACAAAAAATACTGATCAATGTTGGCTCAGTAGGTCAACCAAGAAACAATGATAATCGTTCCTCTTATGTCGTCCTTGATGATAAACAGATCACGTTCCGTCGAGTTGAATATGATTTTGATAAAACGGCTCAGAAAATTTATGACATTCCCGAACTGGATAATTTTTTAGGTGATCGTCTTAGAAACGGTCAATAATTCTAATGGAACAACGACGCTTAATTCTTTTTCTCGGTTTGTCAGTAGGATTTTTAGTAGCTTGGAACGCTCTGATCAGCCCCGTTTTGTTTCCAAAACCGGTCAGGAAGCCTGGTGTCGCCGCTGAAAAAAAGCCAGTAGACGAAAACCCTGCTGATGATAATAAGGCTGAATCTGCGCTTAATGAAAACAAGGAAGCCGATTCAGATGAACCTGAAAAGGAATCCAAAGATAAAGCCGCTGACAAACCTGAAATAGCAGAAAAAGAGAAAGCTAAGGAAAAAGGGAAAGAAAAGGTTGAGGAAAAAGAGAAAGCCGAACCAGAAAAACCGATTGTCAAAGCTCTTCCCAGGCATCCGGATAAAATGGTTTCTCTCGGCTCAGTCGATCCGGATTCCGGGTACTACCTTTTTGTAGAAATTACCTCGGAGGGAGCAGCTGTTGAATCCATTCAGCTTAATGATCCCCGGTACTCCATTCTTAAAAATCGAACGATCCCATTAAAAGTTGTTGGGAACAATTCTGCAGATCTGGAAAATACAAAAACGTTCAACCTGAAGCTCTCTTCTTCTGAAGCGGATTCCCCTGCCCTTCAATATTTTAAATCTTCTTTGGGAACAGAAAATTGGGAAGTTGCTGAGACCCGTAAAGATGCAGATGGACTAATCTCGGGTGTTACTTTTCGGTTTGCTTCTGAAGAGTTAGGAATTGAACTTTTCAAGTCGTACGATATTAAAAAACCGGAACCAAAACCTGAAGAATCTCATGATGGACGAGATACCCAGTACGAAGGGTATGAACTCCATTTCAAAATCACTGCAAAAAATCTGTCCGCTGATAAAAATCAGGTTCTCGCTTATATCCTGCAAGGGCCTGTTGGTATTCCACTTGAAAATGCTGACAACGCGAGAAAATTCCGTGACATTAAAATGGGATTTCTTTCGCCTGATGAAAAAGATTTCCCGGTTGAAGAACGGTCGATCGTTTCAAATTCTATGACGGCCTCCGGTGTTGTTTCGAATGATGATGAAAACACGATTGAAGATTGGACAAGTCCGATTAAATACATCGGCGTGGATAACCAATATTTCGCCGCTTTATTGGTCCCGGTTGAGGATCAATTAGAAAAGCAATACATTGAATCAGCAGTCGCTACTGTTGTTGAGAAGGTCGCAAAGCCAACAACACATAGTGATATCAGTGTTGTACTGACTTCCAAAGCAATCAAGCTTAAACCCAAAGAAGAATTTTCTCACGAGTACGCTCTTTTTGCTGGTCCGAAAAGGCAGGATCTGCTGTCACCTATAGGTGTAGATCAGGCATTGGATTTTGGTTGGTTCGGTTTTGTCTCAAAGACAATCCTGATGATCATGTCTTTTCTTCATAATTCAATTTACATTCCGTACGGAATTGCCATTATCTGCGTGACAGTTCTAGTTCGAGGAATGATGTACCCCATTTCCAGAAAACAGGCGATGGGTGCCAAGAAAATGAAAGAACTTCAACCTAAAATTGCAGAACTGAAGAAGAAGCATGCCAACGAAAAAGAAAAGATGGCACAGGCGCAAATGCAACTATTCAGGGATAACAACTACAATCCCTTTGCTGGCTGTCTGCCCGTTTTCCTTCAGCTTCCTGTTTTTATCGGTCTCTATTCTGCATTGAATAACTCTGTTGATTTGAGGATGGCCAAGTTTTTGTGGGTTGATAACCTGGCTGCACCCGATCACCTGTTCAAAATGCCTTTTTCTCTTCCGTTTTTAGGCGATTATTTTAACTTACTCCCTTTGATTACTGTTGGGCTTTTCCTGTTGCAACAAAGAATGTTTATGCCTCCTGCTACAGATCCTGAACAGGCAATGCAGCAGAAGATGATGAATTACATGATGCTTTTCATGGGTTTCATGTTCTACCGGGTTCCTGCAGGACTTTGCGTTTACTTTATTGCATCCAGCCTCTGGGGAATCACCGAACGAAAAATGCTTGATATCAACAAAAAAGTTCCGGCAACAGGTGATGCGGATGGTTCAGCTACTGATCCTGCATCCGGAGATTCTGGTGGTTCGGGAAAGAAATTCAATCCTAAAAATAAACCTGCTGAAGAAAAGCCGAAAGGATTCTTCGCTAAAATTATGGAGCAGGCTGAAACTGCTGCTACTCAAGCGAATAAACAGGCGACTTTAGACAAGTCTGCTTCGAACAAAGGAAAAAAGAATAGAGGGAATAAGAAGAAACGGTAACAGGTTTTTTGGAACCGTAAATTTCTTTTTTAATAAGCCGTAGGGTCTGCTGTGCAGACCATCATTTTCGAATAAACGTTCAGTTTTGGTCT
>JAJRVU010000138.1 GCA_024277145.1 Planctomycetota bacterium | reverse complement strand
GAAAATAAATCTGCAGAAGAAGAGCACACATTTCACCATTACGAAGGGAGTGACATCCCCTGGTATGTTCGAGTGATTTGGATCATGTTCTGGGTGTTCGCTGTTTATTATGTTGTGAGATATTTGCTCCCTGCACTTCAAATTGAAATCATCTCGCCCCCATGATATTGAATCAAGCATCGAAAACAGGTTGCGATTATTGTGGGCTTCCCTTACCTGCAACGTGGTGGAAGTCTCAACCAGAATCCAATGATGCTCAAGAGGAATCAGTCGCACAATATTGCTGCTTTGGTTGTCGATTTGCTGCATCAGTCACCCAGGAAAGTGGTGAAGAAGGGGCTGCCCGCTGGACATTAACCCGCTTGGGAATTGCCATTTTTTTTACGATGAACGTTATGGTTTTTACCATGGTTCTCTGGTCTTATGATGTTTACGATGTGAATGAAAGTGATCCGTTTACGTCTTCTATCAGTGGTCTCTTTCGGTATCTCTGCCTGCTTTTTTCTCTGCCCGTTTTATTCATCCTGGGTAAGCCTCTTTTGGAAAATGCGATTTCCAGTTTGAATTTTGGGTATCTCTCGACGGATTTTCTTCTCGTTTTCGGAGTATTGGCTGCCTATTTCTATTCAGCTGTTTCTGTATTTCGTGGATCAGGCCATGTTTATTTTGAAGTCGGTTGCATGGTTCTGGTGATGATTACTTTAGGTCGTTGGATTGAAGCAACAGGAAAACTCAAAGCAAGCCAGGCATTGGATGCTTTACAAAAACTGCTCCCGGAATCAGTGACACGAATTATAGACCAAAAAGAATTCTCGATTCCCCTTGATGAGGTCAAGGTGGGTGATGTTCTTAGAATTCTTCCGGGAGAACGATTTCCGACTGATGCAATTATTGTTAATAACTCTGCAAGTGTTGACGAGCAGATATTTACCGGCGAAAGTCAGGCAGTCTATAAATCTTCCGGAGACATTGTTCTTGCAGGGACGTTAAATCTTGATGGAGATTTAATGACGGAAGTTTCTGCTTCTCCCTATGAAGGAGCTTTTTCCCGCTTGGTGGAATTGGTGAAGCAAGCGAGAGAATCCAAAGGGAAGTACCAGAACCTTGCAGATCGAGTTTCAACATGGTTCCTGCCTTTTGTGTTTGTCTGTTCGGTGGGAACATTTCTTTTTCATAGCTGGAATCAAGATATTCAATTTGGATTATTAGCTGGCCTATCCGTTGTTTTAATTGCCTGCCCTTGCGCATTGGGATTGGCGACACCTTTAGCCGTCTGGACATCGCTTGGTCATGCAGCTTCCAATCAGGTTTTATTTCGATATGGCCATGCACTTGAACAATTGGCAGATTTGGAAGTCATTCGATTTGATAAAACAGGAACCTTAACCACGGGGGTTGCTCGTGTTGTCAGTTTTACCGTATCGAATTCTGAACAATCAGAAAAAATTCTAACAGAGGCAAAACAACTGGCGAGTAGTTCTACCCATGTTTATTCTGAAGCGATTTCTCAATACGAAATAAACAAACAACTGCCAATGGAGAAGAAATATTCTGACGTAATTTCTCATGCGGGTCTTGGTATGTCTGCCTGGGATATTACTGAAGAAAAAAAAGTCTTTCTTGGTAGCAGAAGATTTATGGAAGAAAACGGTTTGGTTTTTGATCATGCTTTGGAAGAACAGACTGAAAAGGCCAACCATTCGGACCATCCGGTTGTGATGTACGGAGATGGGAATCAGGTGAAGGCTTTGTTCTTACTGGATGAAGAATTAAGACCTGAAGTGAATGAAATGGTCAATTCCTGCAGAGAACTCGATCTGGATATGGCTGTTTTAACGGGGGACCTTACCAGCAGGGCAGAGCGACTTTCTGAGAAGATTGGAATCCCTGTTTTTTCTGAGTTGCTTCCTGATGAAAAAATGGAAAAAGTGAGAGAGGCTAAAGATCAATTTGGCTGTGTTGCTATGGTGGGTGATGGTGTGAATGATGCGCCCGCTTTGGCAGCAAGTGATATTGGTATTGCGATGGGATGTGGAACAGATGTTTCAAGGGAATCTGCTGGAGTCTGTTTATTAAGTAATGATTTGCGTAAAATACCATGGTCGATTAATCTTGCAAGAAAGACAAAAAAAGTTGTCATCCAGAATCTTGCCTGGGCTTTCGGATATAATATATTTGGAATGAGCCTGGCAATTTCAGGAACATTAAATCCTGCCATCGCTGCATTATTGATGATGTTAAGCAGCCTCTTTGTCATCTCCAATTCGTTACGTCTTGCTGAGCGTAATGAATTTACAGGATTGGAACCAGTGAATCAAAACAATATTAATATTGAAACAATAGACTCTTTTTCCGAGATATCTCCTGAAATTGAACATATGAATTCACAAAAGAAAGGATTGGTATAAATGATTGAATTGCCATTAACTTTTCTGGGGGGAATTCTGGGGACAGCGCACTGCATTGGGATGTGTGGCGGATTTGCAGTTACCATCGGGCTGGGAGCAAACAGTTACAAGAAAAATCTACAAAGACAATTGATCTATAGTGCAGGGCGAATTTTTACTTATTCTTTTCTGGGAACCATCGCAGGATACGTTGGCTTCAGAATGTCCGGTCAACTTTCTTCATTAGGAAATGTGCAAGCTGGTTTGTGTATTCTTGCTGGGGTTTTGCTTGTTGTTCAGGGAGGCATTGCCTCAGGAATCATTCCACGGTTCAAAAAAATCAAAGCAGGTTCATCAGGCTGTCTTTCAGGAACATTTTTTTCCTCTTTTTTAACCGGTCCCGGCTTGTGGAACGTTTTTCTTGCGGGAATTCTTACTGGTTTTCTTCCTTGTGGATTGGTTTATGCCTATCTTGCGCTGGCAGCTACAGGTGCATCCCTCCTTACGGGAATGGAAATCATGCTGGTTTTTGGATTGGGGACTGTTCCTGTCATGGTGCTGGCTGGAACCGGAGCATCATTAATAACGTTAAAGAATCGTCAGAAAATTTTCAGGGTTGCAGCAATCTGTGTTGCCCTGACCGGTTTTTTGACGATAAACAGGGGAGTCCGGTTTCTGGACATGCCTGGAATTCATGAAAAAGAAGGCTGTCCGATGTGTTTGGAATCAGATGAAAATGTCTTGAATTCGGAAACACCATCTCAATAAAAAATTGTAGCACTCGCTTCTTTCCCCTCATTTTCATTACCCATTATTTTATGAGTGAATCATTCCAATATGTCTGATAACCACCATCACCACAATGTTTTTATTTCGAAGCCAATGATTAATTTCTGGCTCGATTTTTCCCTTCTTGTGAATTTTATGGTTTTGATGGCAGTCGCTACCATCGTTCAGTTTGTATTTCCTGCGGGAACCAAAGCAGATGATTGGCTGCTGTGGGGATACAATTTTAATGACTGGATGACTATCCAATATGGGACGCTTTGCTTTTTTACGTTATTAGTCCTTGTTCATATCATGCTTCATTGGCAATGGGTTTGTGGAATCGTTTCAAAAAGAATGTTGAAGCGAAAAGATATTCCGGATGATGGAATTCGAACCATTTATGGTGTGGGAACGTTGGTTGTTTTATTCCATATTGTTGCAGCGAGTGTTGCAGCTGCAATGTGGATGATTCAAGCCCCTTATTAAACAGAGCCTGTTCTTAATATTTGTAGCTATGTAATATTAATATTGTGGAGATTGATAAGTTGCAACTCCATTAAAAAGTAAACTGCTCTAATAAACGTCCCGTTGATAACGTCTCTCTTTTTTCATTTGAGAAACGTATTCTTTGGTTTCTTCTTCGGTTTTCCCGCCTTGTTTCTGGATGATTTCGCGTAATGTGAGGTCAACTGCTTTTCCCATATTTTTAGCATCACCACAAACGTAGAAGCAGGCACCATCTTCCAGCCATTGATAAATCTCAGCCGCTTTTTCCTTCATACGGTTCTGAACATAAATTTTATGTTCCTGATCCCGACTGAAAGCAAGATCCAGATTTGTGAGCAATCCAGATTTTTTATAGGCTTCGATTTCGTCCTGATAAAGGAAATCGGTTTTGATTTTTCGGTCACCAAAGAAGAGCCAGTTTTTACCGGTAGCTTTCGTCATTTCTCGTTCTTCCAGAAATGCCCGAAATGGTGCAATCCCGGTTCCCGGTCCGACCATGATAATTGGGGTGGCAGGATTATCTGGCAAGGCGAATTTGGATTCTTTGATAAAGACAGGAATCCGATCTCCCGGCGTGACTCTTTCGCCAAGCATGCTCGAAGCAACTCCTTTTCTCACCCGGTTGTGAATTTCATAAACCACTTTGACTACGGTTAAATGGACTTCACCCGGATGTTTTTTGATTGAGCTTGCAATGGAATAGAGACGGGGGGAAAGATTGGCCAATGTCGAAACAAGTTCTTGAGGTTTCAGGTTTTCAACAGGATACTTATGGAAAATATCAAGGATATCCCAGTCAGTCAGTTCTGAACGATTCTTGATATAAGATTCCAACTCTTTCGATTTCTCGAGATCAGTAACCTTAGAGAGAATAAGTTTAAGAAATTTGACCGTGATATTGTTCAAGCTACACATGCTAGAAAGGGCATGTCTTAAATCTGTTTCATCATCAGAATCGAGGATGACCGATTCGTCTCCTGTAGCGTTGACAATTTCCAGAAGTTCCTTCACGTATTCTTCATGATGGACAGGATAAACTCCCAATGCATCACCCGGTTTATACGTCAGCCCACTTCCTGATAAATCAATTTCAATATGATTTGTTTCTTTATCAGAATCTGGTGAGTTAAGCTGTTTTACTTTTAACACGGGGGCATCATAAGGATGGTTGCGTGAATAAAGAATTTTCTCGGTAGGATTCACTCTATTTTCCTGTAGTTATTTTGATCGACTGTTTTGCAATATCTATTACGTAAACAAAAATGTTTCTTAATGATAACAGCCCTATGTTAATTAAGAAGAGAGGCAATTGTCTTCTGGTAATTTATTGTTATCGATGTTTTTTGAAGAATTCCTGGATTAGAAATTATTTCTGCGTATTTGTTGGAAGAAATTGTAAGTTTTCAAGGATTTCTGAAACCTGAGGGTTCTCCGGAGTGACCAAAATTGGAATTGTTGGAAACTCCCTCCGTATGGGGTATGTCTTTCTAAGTTGATCGAAGTAGGGGGCTTGTTCTTCCTCGGGGAGTTCCAGAATTTTTCTCAGGCTCTGGTCGTCATTGTTAATATTGTAGAATGCCTGAACCATTTTATGGAGTGAATCTTGAAACTGCTTTTCATCAGAATCAGAATCAGAATCAGAATCAGAATCAAAATCAAAAGGAAAAGACTGTTTCTCTGGCATGAAAGCAGGTAAATTTGGTTGCCAGTTTGATTTTTTATTCAGAAATGAACAGGCTTTTTCATAAATCATTTCTGTTCCCCTGACTTTGCCATCATAGGAATAGCCTGCAATATGGGGTGTGCCGATATCAACAAGTTCCAGCAGGTCTTTTGATAACCCCGGCTCTTTTTCCCAGACATCCAGAACAGCACCTGCAATCATTTTCTGGCTCAACGCCATTTCCAATGCACTGTTATCAATCACCGGACCTCTTGACGAATTGATGATGTAACAATCTGGCTGCAAGTGATTGAAAAAATCCTGATTAATCAGGTGGAAAGTTTTGTCTTCTCCTTCGTGGTTCAGGGGAACATGAAGGGAAAGGAAATCAGATTCAAACAGTTCACTTAATGGAAGGAATTTTGGATCTCCGGTTTCTCTTTTTTTTGGTGGATCATTGAGCAGAACTTTCATGCCGAGGGCTTCAGCATTCCGGGCAACCCTGCTTCCTGTATTTCCAACGCCAATGATGCCAATCGTTTTCTTTTCGAGAGTCAGATTTTTCCTCTCTGCAATTTCAAGCAATGCAGCAGTGACATATTGCGCGACTGACTCTGCATTGGATCCGGGGGCACTTGTGAACTGGATGTTCTGACTTTCAAGATATTCGAGATCAATATGATCAGTCCCAATGGTGGCTGTTCCGACAAATTTAACCGCGGTCCCTGAAAGAAGTTGAGAATTAACTTGGGTGACGGACCGAACCACGAGAATTTCGGTTTCCTTTAATTGGCCCGAAGTTAGATTTCGCCCGGAAACAGTTTCAATTTCTCCGAGAGTTCCAAACGCTTCTTTCCCAAAGGGGATATTTTCATCAACGGTAATTTTCATATTTGATTCTGGTATAAGTCTTTAATTGAAGGGAAAATATTCTCCGAATCATAACTGAAATCAAGTTTATCACGACAGCTAAGCTTCATAAATCAGAGGGTTCCTCAAGATTCAAGAGAAAATATTTATATATCAATTGAAAAGATACCCTCAAAATTAAGTGCTACAATGAACAGTCCTCTTATAGGAAAAGCTTCTGTAATCTGCAAAAATCGACCAAGATGGAAGATTCTCGTTGTTTTTACCGGAATTATGCTGTGAATTCCAAAATGACTCGATACAATCCAGACTTGAAAGAGGGACCGGGAATCGTTGATTCCTGCATAGGGTCCTCCAGGTGAAGCTTAAAAAGAAGCTTTCCTGCATGTATTGTCCTGCCTTTGCTCCGCATGAAACCGGTAAAATATCTGGTTTTCAAAAATGTGAATGGAGCTTCAATTGTTATCGTGACCGGCTTGGTAAAGCTTGAAGACGACATCTTTTGGTCTGGCGAGACAAACCTTTTATTTAGGTACAGTGAACTCGCAATAACTTCAGCTTGCTAAATATCAAGTAGAGGCTCTGGTAACGTTTCCAGAATGATTTCTCATTGTATATGTCATTTTTTAAGGGATGCTGCGCAAGTAACATCTTCTTCAGGTTATTATTATGTCTACAGAAATTGTGTCCACTCCTAAATTCCAAGATTTAGAATTGGGTGAAGCATCACTTCAAAACCTGGCTAAACTAGGTTATGAAACTCCCACTCCTATTCAGGAATTAACGATCCCGCATCTGCTCGAAGGTAAAGATGTTGTGGGACAGGCACAGACAGGAACAGGGAAAACGGCTGCGTTTGCATTACCTCTTATCTCACGAATTGATCCTTCCATTAAAACGCCTCAGGTTCTGGTTCTTGCACCAACCCGAGAATTGGCGATCCAGGTTTCAGCCGCTTTTGAAAAATATGGATCGTACTTGAAACGTTTGACAGTTCTTCCTGTTTATGGTGGTGCAGATATCAATGCACAAATCCGGAAGCTGAGAAGTGGAGTTCAAGTCATTGTTGGAACTCCCGGGCGAGTGATGGATCATCTCAGGCGAAAAACTTTGAAGCTCGATTCATTGCAATGCATGGTGTTGGATGAAGCGGATGAGATGCTGAACATGGGATTCCAGGAAGATGTGGAATGGATTCTTGAACATACTCCTGCAGGAAGACAGATTGCTTTGTTTTCTGCAACAATGCCTCCTGCAATTCGTAAGATTGCCAAAACTTATTTGCAATCTCCTGAAGAAATTACGATCAAACAGAAAACAACCACTGCGGATACAATCAACCAACGTTTCTGGAGAGCAGGAAGCAACTGGAAAAAATATGAAGCAATGGTTCGTATTATCGAAGGTGAAGAGATTGATGGTATGCTCGTTTTTGTTCGGACAAAAAGTTCAACCGTGACGATTGCAGAAAAACTTCAGGAACATGGAGTTTCTGTTGCTGCCTTGAATGGTGATATTGTTCAGAACCAGCGAGAAAGAATTGTTCAAAGACTGAAATCTGGTCAGGTGGATGTTGTGGTTGCCACCGATGTTGCTGCCCGTGGACTTGATGTTCAACGAATCAGCCATGTTTTGAATTATGACCTCCCTCGGGATGTTGAATCATACATTCATCGTGTTGGTCGAACAGGACGAGCAGGCAGAAAAGGAGAGGCGATTTCCTTTGTTTCTTCCAATGAAATTCGGTTCCTGAAAGATATTGAACGATCAACCAAGCAACGGATGGAACCATTGGTTCTGCCTTCAACTGAAATGATTAATAAAAAACGAGTGAATCAATTCAAAGAAAAAATTACTCAATGTCTTTTTGCTAAAGATATTGAAATTTACCAGAAAATTGTTCAGGAATATTTTGAAGATACAGAAATTCCCATGCATCATATTGCGGCTGCTCTGGCCAAAATGGCTCAGGGAGATACTTCATTATTTGTGAAAGATATTTCTTCCAATTCCAACAAAAAAACTCGTGATAGAAATGATCGGGGAGAACGAAATCGTGGAGAAAGAAGGGGTGATTCTCGTCGAGATAGCTCAAGGCGTTCCGGTTCATCTCGTTCCGATTCACCACGTTCTGGTCCGGGAAATGATGAAGGAATGGAATCGTATAAAATTCAGGTTGGCCATAATCATGGTGTGAAGCCTGGAAATATTGTTGGTGCGATTGCAAATGAAGCAGGTTTGGATAGTGGCGAAATTGGTCGTATCAAAATCTATGAAGAATATAGTACTGTTGATCTTCCGGGAGCGATGTCTTCCGATGTTTTCCGAATGTTACAGACGGTTTATGTTGCAGGTCAGCCTTTGAATATTTCCCGAGCGAAAGCTGGTTCTTCCAGAAAATCTCGTTCGGTCAATGGGCAGAAGTTTCGTCCGAAAAGACGGAGAAAAGAACGAACTCAGAATTCCTGATTCGTATTAAGAAGCAGGTTTGATTCCCGAATAGAGAGTGGCAATCCCGAAGGTGAGGGGTTGCCATTCTACTTTGGTCAGGCCACATTTCTCCATTATTTCTCCCAGTTCTTTGCCGTAGGGGAATTCTGAAACGGAATCAGGGAGATAGCTGTAGGCTGATTGGCTGTTCCGTGCGAGAAGTTGTCCGATTCGCGGAAGAATGTTTTTGAAATACCATTTATAGATCGCTCTTAAAAAACGGTTTCCCGGAAGAGAAAATTCCAGGATGACCACTCGCCCACCCGGTTCGCAAACCCGGATCATTTCTTTTAAGCCTTTTTCTGTATTGGTGACGTTCCGTAATCCAAAGGCGACAGAAACAATCTGAAAGTGATCTGTTTGAAACGGAAGCTGCTGGGTATCTGCTTCAAGAAATGATAATAAGTTCTGTTTATTATTATCGGGGATTTTTTTATCTCGTTTTTCATTT
>JAJRVU010000137.1 GCA_024277145.1 Planctomycetota bacterium | reverse complement strand
CATTTGAGACGGCTGGAACGGTGATCCAAAACGTGCAGGCGGATTTAATTTCGTTAAGCCCGAAGCTGAAAAATTCGACTCCTGATGATACGGACTGGAAAGAACGTCATGAAAAAACTCGTGAAAATGAAGAGGCTGTTCGGTTTCTGACCGGTGATTACGATTACCAACTCAAGTTTGTGATTGATGAACCTCATGATATTGAAGAGGTCAATGAATATCTTGACCGTTTCTCTTTTCTGGACCGAAGCAAGGTTTATTTAATGCCTCAGGCGATCACAGTAGAAATGCTTCAGGAAAAAAAAGAGTGGCTGAAAAAACTTGCTGACAATAATGGTTTTCATGTTTCCCCGCGACTTCATATCGAACTCTTCGGCAACACGCCGGGAACGTAGAAGCGATTCAATATTTGGTTAGACAGACTTTTATGAGTGAACAACAGAGAAATACAGATTCCACTTCGGTCAGCCTTCTTGCGCGACTCAAATCGGACGATCCCGATGCGTGGAAAAGATTCATCAGTCTGTATGGACCGCTTGTCCTCAACTGGTGCGGAAAATCTTCATTACAAAGTCATGATTCTGCTGATATTTCTCAGGAAGTTTTCAATTCTGTCGCACTAAGCATCCAAAAATTTCGTAAAGAAAAAAAAGGAGATACTTTCCGGGGCTGGCTATGGACAATCACATCGAACAAAATTAATGAGCATTATCGCAAGAGCAAAAAATATCCGAAAGCCATTGGCGGATCAGTTGCAAAAAACTGGATTGCAGAACTCCCTGAAAAAGAGCCTGCAGAGTTTGATGAACCACAAGGTAAAGGAAAAATGAGCCTGTTGATGTCAAGATGTCTGAAACTGGTTCAAAACGATGTGAATGAATCAACCTGGCAGGCATTTGATATGACTGCAATCAGGAAAATGAATGCAACTGAAGTAGGAGAGATGCTGGACATGAAACCGAATGCCGTCAGGAAAGCCAAGTCTCGGGTTCTTGCACGTATCCGACAGGAATTCGAAGGTTTTATTGATGGAAAATCATTGGATTGATCAGGCTATAATGCACCAGCCACAATAATTCACCGGACAATTCTGGGCTGTGACTGACAGAAGCCAGGGAAAAAATGTATCGGAACCACAGATGCACACAAAACTGTAGGGTCTGCTATGCAGACCATTGAGTGTTTTATTATTTTGTAAAAAGAATCATCACGCAGAGATCACAAAGCCGCGGAGACCGTGATCAAAAATTGCCACCGTCTTTATAATTGAAGTTAATAATATTAACACGAAGTCAGAAAGACACGAAGAAAAACATTTGAAGGAATGATTAATAAACTTGGTGTCTTCGAGCCTTTGTGTTTAAAAAATAAAACATATTTTTGAATCGATTACAATTGTTTACCACACACTCTACGTGATATACAAAAATAATCAAAATCGACGATTAAGAATAATTCCAATCACTTAGAGACACTTTTCATATTGAGAACTGAAGGATGAATTTCAGTGAGTTTTACAGGATGCCCGGATGAAAATCTCATCAGAGATTATGTTCTGGGAAAAGTCAACGAAAAATTACTTGAAGAGATCGCAACTCATATTGATGGTTGTGAAGCTTGTGAAGCCGTTGCACAAAAATTTGATCTCGCTACCGATTCCGTTCTGGACTCAATTGCCTTGAAGGAAAAGGAAAGTCAAACGGCAGACACAGCAGAATTTCATCTGGCATTTCAATCTGTTTTTGATGACTCATACCCGACCCCCACGCCGAAATGGCTCAGGTCAAAGCCCCCTAAAGATTTCGGGCGTTACCAGATCAGGAAAATTCTTGGCTCAGGAGCAATGGGCACGGTTTATCTCGCTTGGGATCAACATCTGGAACGTTCTGTTGCAATCAAAGTTTTGCATCATTTTTTTAAAGATGAAGAAAGCCTTCGAAAACGTTTTTTGCGCGAGTCGAAAATCTCTGCCAACATTGATCATCCCAACATCTGTCGGGTTTACGATGCAGGCCGATTGGATAAATTCTATTATATCACGATGCCTTATATTGAAGGCGTGACCCTTGACCAATTTTTTTCTGAAAATAAAAAGAGTGTTCAGGAAATGATTTCGGTTGTTCTTACGATCACCCGGGCAATGCAACATGCACATGAAAATGGGATTGTTCACCGCGACCTCAAGCCGGGGAATATCCTGATAAATTCAGAAGATCAGCCAATGATAACCGATTTCGGGTTGGCCTTTGCCTATGAAGAAGCGAGCCAGGAAACACGATTAACCGGCGCAGGGCAGGTTATTGGTTCTCCTTCTTACATGGCACCGGAACAGGCAGAGAGCCAGCTTGGAAAAGTGGGGCCGGGAAGTGATGTTTATTCCGTTGGAGTGATTCTTTTTGAATTGATTACCGATCAACTTCCTTTTGAAGGATCGCTTACGGAAGTGTTGACAAAACTGGTCAATGAACCAGCACCGGCTCCTTCCTCCGTTTGTGAAAATATTGATTTCAAACTTGACTATATTTGTTTGAAAGCGATGGCTACCAAACCGGAGGATCGGTTTTCTTCCATGGAAGAGTTCTCTCAAGCTCTTGAAAAGTATTTGTCGGTCGATCCGTTACTGGAAGATGAAATTGCAACCAGCAGAATTTTTGCAGAAGCACAAGCGAGAAAGAAAAAGTCGTTTTTTCGTTCGGGAAAGTTCCTGTCCTTTTCAGTAATTGTATTGGTTCTGGCTGTGATGGCTTCTGGCTATTCCTATGCCTTGATGCTGAACAGTCGAGACAAATCCATTTTACCTGAAGAGGAAACTAATTTTAATTTTGACTCAACAGAGGACAAACGATACGGTGGCATCAAATTTATCATGAATGATCCTACTGTACTTGTACATATTGATGGCTTACCTATTGACAGCGCATCCCTCAAAAACCCTCTGTCTCTTATTGTCGGCAAGCACTTTTATTCTTTAAAACGCGATGGAATTCTATTTTCCGCAGAATCATTTGATGTCAAGCCGGGAAAGAATCCCGATGTCGTTTTAAAAACCAGATGGGATAAACCCGGTTCAAAAAAAGAGAAGTAACAATGAAATTATCCCTATTTCTTTAGTGTTGGTGCTTCCGACTTCGCTGTGATATAATCGTGACGGAAACAATTACAAAAGTATTACAGAGGAAGCAACATGCAATCGGTCAATTATCTGATGAAAGAACACAGGCTGATAGAACGTGGCCTTGACCTTCTTGAAAAATCTGTTGCTCTCATTGAAGCCAATCAATCCTTGCCGGAAGAATTTGTTCAATGGGTTCCTGATTTCTTCATGAATTTTGCAGATGGCTGTCATCATGCAAAAGAAGAGGACGTTTTCTTTCCTGCTTTAAAAGAAAATGGAATTCCCGTAGAAGGGGGTCCCATAGGCGTGATGCTTTATGAACATGAACTGGGACGAGACTGTAACCGTCGAATGCGTGAAGCCGGGGAATCCAATCCTTTTAATGGAAGCCAGTTTTCGGATGCAGCTGTTGAATTTATTCCGCTGCTTCGCCAGCACATTTTCAAGGAAGATAACGTCCTGTTCAAGATGGCTGCAAATGTAATTTCGCTTGAAGAAGATAGCAAATTGGTACAATTGTATGAAGAGGTCGAAAAAGAACGAGGTCTCGACAAACGATATCAGAAGTATGAAGCGGATATCATCCGTTGGGAAGAAGCAATAGGGTAATTAATCATGACGGAAAATCAGACACAAATTCTTGATTTGGCTTCTGAGGTTGAACCTCCTGAGAGTGGGATCACCTCTAAAGTGTTGTATGACAATGATCAGGTGAAAGCGATTCTCTTCGGGTTTGGTGAAAATGAAGATCTTTTTGAACATTCAGCTCCCCTGCCTGTGATCCTTAATTTTGTTCAAGGTGAAGCAAGTTTGACGATAGGAGACGATTCCCAGCAGGCTCAACCCGGAACATGGATTCATATGCCTGCCAAGTTAAAGCACAGCGTTCATGCCAACACGCCTGTGGTTATGCTTTTGTTAATGTTGAAAAACGAGAATCAATCATAAAATGAATTCTCAAGTTCCTCCCCATACACTCGACAGCATTAATTTTGACGAACTTGGTTTTGACGGAGTCAGGTTCGATAACCGTTTTCTGCGTGAACTTCCTGCAGATCAGGAAACCGGAAACTTCAGACGACAGGTCGAAGGCGCTTGTTATTCCAAGGTACTTCCAACGCCTGTTTCCAATCCTCAATTGATTGCTTATTCAAAGGAAGTTGCTGAACTGATTGGTCTTGATATGACAAAGTGTGATCAAGAAAAGTTTGCGCAGGTATTTTCAGGGAATCAATTGATTGAAGGAATGGACCCTTATTCGATGTGCTATGGTGGGCACCAGTTTGGTAACTGGGCTGGTCAACTTGGCGATGGACGTGCCATTAATCTGGGGGAAGTGATTAATGAAAAAAACGAACACTGGTGTTTACAGCTTAAAGGGGCAGGTCCGACTCCCTATTCTCGCAGTGCAGATGGTTTGGCTGTTTTGAGATCTTCAGTCCGGGAGTTTCTTTGCAGTGAAGCAATGTATCATCTTGGAATTCCAACAACCCGTGCACTTAGTCTCGTTTTGACAGGCGAGGAAGTTCTCAGGGATATGTTTTATGATGGTAATGCAAAACATGAACCGGGGGCAATAGTCTGCAGGGTTTCACGTTCTTTCACACGGTTTGGAAGTTTCCAGATATTTGCTGCCCGGAATGATGAAGAGAATTTGAAAAAAATGGTCGACTACACAATCAACACCGATTTTTCTCATCTTGGAAAACCTTCTGTTGATGTTTATGTCAACTGGCTTGAAGAAGTTTGCAGAACAACTGCGGAAATGGTTCTTCACTGGATGCGAGTCGGGTTTGTTCATGGTGTGATGAATACCGATAACATGTCCATTCTGGGAGAGACAATTGATTATGGACCTTATGGCTGGCTGGAAGGTTATGATCATCATTGGACCCCGAACACAACAGATGCCTCCGGACGAAGATACAGTTTTGGAAATCAACCCAAAATTGCGTTGTGGAATCTGGCACAGTTTGCCAATGCATTAATGCCTCTCGTGAAAGAAACTAAACCGCTTGAAAAAGCTCTGGAATCTTATTCCCGAACTTTTGAAAAAGGTTGGCAGAAAATGCTGAGTCAAAAACTGGGGCTGGATCAATTTCAACCGGAAACCGACGATGACCTCACGGGTGAATTACTGGAAGTCCTTCATTTGACTGAAACCGATATGACATTGTTCTACCGAACATTGGCTGAAATAAAAACTGATCTTGAATCAGCCATTGATCTTTCTGATGAAGAAATCTTGAAGCCATTTATGCATGTTTATTATCAGCCTGAAAAAATAACACCCGATGATCACACGAAAATTTCAGGCTGGATTCGCAAGTATATCAATCGAATTGCAACCGATAAAAAACCGGATGAAATAAGACGCGAACAGATGAATCTGGTGAATCCCAAATATGTTTTGAGAAACTATCTTGCTCAGCAGGCGATTGATAAAGCAGAAGCAGGTGATTTTTCCATGATTACCGAATTACTTGACGTACTCAGGAATCCTTGCGATGAACAACCGGGTAAAGAAAAATTCGCGGAGAAACGTCCTGAATGGGCTCGGAATAAAGCAGGGTGCTCCATGCTTTCATGCAGTTCATAAATAATATGAACTGGCTTCTTTGAGAATTTAAGCCTGAGTATCTTCCGAGTTTGCAATGAAATAAGCACTGAGGTTTCGGAAGACATCATTGGCTCTCGTATTAAATATTTCTGCATCGTTAATTGTACCCATTGGTACGATGCTCACTTCAATTCGAGTCAGTTTGGAAGTCTTTTTAATTCGTCGATCTGTAGATAATTGAGGTTTTAAAGTAACTACAACTGGTTGACGGTTTTTATCTCGTCCCCATTTCGAGAAAAAGCCTGTTTTTCCCACCTGTAGCTGAATTTCTTCCCTGCTGCTTGCCAACACTTTGACTTCCTGGTCGTTGACGAACCCTCTTAATTTAAAACTTAAAAGATCGGAAATTGTAAATGCTTGCAAGATCCTTTTGAAACATAAGGGATCCGAAGCAAACCCTTCTTTGTCCCGTTTTGCACCTGGATCAAGACCCAGAGTTGAACAACTGATTGTCGTGCGATTTCTTCCGTTTTCCTTGGATTTATAAAGTGCTTCATCAACCCTTCGAAAAATGCTTTCAACAGAATCTCCAATAACTGATTCTGTAATTCCAAATGAAGATGTGACCTGGCAATCACCAAGAGCGCCTTCCCTGCAATTGGCAATGGCCATCCGAAGTCTCTCAGTTTTTTTATACGCGGCGTTAATATCAGTTTCAGGGCACAGAAGCACAAATTCTTCTCCACCAAATCGGCCGATTATTTCACCGGAATAGGTTTCTTTATCCAGGAGTTGAGTCATTTCGATCAGGACATTATCACCAACAGAGTGCCCGTATGTGTCGTTAACACTCTTGAAATGATCCACATCCAGAAAAATTACGGAAAAGACCTGGCCATTTTTATCTTCAGAATGCTGCACTAATAATTTGGCAAGTTGAGATTCCAATTCACCCCGGTTAATAACGCCTGTTAAAGCATCTCTGCTGGCTGCAATTTTCAAGTCACGAACTTTTGCTGATTGTTCCTGTGTCTCTGAAAGATTCCGATGTATTTCAATGACGCCATGAAGTTTGCCATAGGGATCGAATATCGGAAGCGCCTGAACTTCAATTTCGTTGATTTGACCTTCTGGTCGCTTGATTTTAATAATCGTTGTTAAAGGTTTTTTGGATTGAATGACCTGGTTCAACGGATATTGTTCTTCAGAAATTCTTTTTTCTCTTTTATCGAGATATTCGATATGAGAAGTGGTCCAGCTTTGCCCAAGTGTATTTCCAATGGTTTTTCCATACAGATTCTCCATCCCACAATTCCAAACGGAAAAATGAAGATCAGAATCAACGATGAAAAATCCATCATAGAGATTTTCAAGAATATAAAGATAAGAACAAATGTGTCCCAGCATGTTAACCTGATCAGATTCCTCCAGATTCAGGACAGGTAGCTGAGAATTTTCTTTCATCCGAAATGAAGATTTCTCGAACTGGATTACATCTGTATCAATCCAGCTGCAAAGTGCGTCAATAATGTTACCATCAAATTGAATTCCCGCTGCCCCCCTGATTACTTCAATTGCCTCAGCATGGGAAAGCCCGTCCCGATAAACGTGATCAGAACAAAGGGAATCATATGCATCTGCAATGGAGAGAATTCTGGCTCCTTGCGATAATTCAGCAAGAGGAAGATCATAATCCCGATGTGATTGAATAATGAAATTCAATACGGAATCATCAATTTTGCAAGCCTGAAGAAGGTCAACGCCAACACTGTGATGGAGTGCCAGTAGAGAAAGTTCTTCCGGCCCAAGACTGCCTGGCTT
>JAJRVU010000136.1 GCA_024277145.1 Planctomycetota bacterium | reverse complement strand
GCTGCTTTCCCTTTTATTCATCCCATGTTCTGTTTTGCTGCTTACACAGGAGCCAGACGATCTGAACTGATTCGGTCTCAGCTCAGTGACATTGACTTTGAAAACAAAATTATCACAATCAGGGAAAAGAAAAGAGTTCGTGGCAAACTGACGACCCGAAGGGTTCCTCTATCTCCAGTATTGGAAAAAACACTCAAAGAATGGATTAAAAAGCATCCGGGAGGTACTTTTACTTTCTGCCATTCCCTCAATGTTCCTAGGTCCAGAACCCAGCGAACTGAACCAGTTTCTTTGACAGCTGATGAAGCGCGTCATCACTTCGACCAGACACTCAAAGACACCAAATGGAAAGTCATTTCTGGATGGCATATGTTCCGCCACTCATTCATTTCCAACTGTGCAAGCAAAGGAATTGATCAAAGAATGATTGATGAATGGGTGGGACATTCGACAGAGGCGATGAGAAGAAGATATCGACATCTTTTTCCATCAAGTCAGCAGAATGCTATGAAGCTCCTTTTCCATTGAATGGGAGAAGCCCTTCACTCTTGATCCTTTCCAATTCCTCATGAGAAATCATCCATTCTTTAGAAGTTCCTCGACCACATCGTCTTTTTTCAGCATAAACACGACCAAGACGACACCATTCCCGAACGCTATAAGCTGATCGTTCCAAAATTTCTGCCACAGTTTTAGTATCATACCATTCCTGAACTTGCTTTTGTTCTACAAGAATGTCCAGTTGAGCTTCAATGCGCTTCAAACGTTCTACGAGATCTATAGATATCATTGATTTATTCCTTCAATAGGGATAGTTATTATTTTCGATGGATATTTTTATTCATTAAATTTGGCAGCGGCTCATGAGTGAACCGCTGCCGTCTAAACGAATCTTTCAGAACGTCAGTCCAGAATAATTTCCGCTTCCGCGCGTTCGATGTAACCCTGTGCAAGTTGCAGGACACGGATTGCTTGGGGCAATTCCGCAAGGTTAAAGGAAGAGGTGTATTTGACATCATCTTCATCCTTATAACGCTTTTGCACATTGACACTGCGGATCGTGATCGAACCTTCGTCTGTTTCAATTTCGTGTCCGAATACCGAAGCAGAAACAAATCCGATACGGAAAACTTTTTCTGGCGGGTTCTTACTTTTTTTCTTAGCCATTGGATCAACCTTTCTGTTGAAGGAACAATTATGGATTGTTCATCAGAATGACTCACAACCCTTCAGATTCGCGTTCCCGACTGCACTGGTAAATACAAAGTGGTGCAGGCAGTGGACGACATTGCCACGTTTTCTCAATAGGCGCAAGGAGAACGTGACAATTCTCAAAAAGAGGTCTGGAAGTTCCGAAAGGGGGAATCCAGATCAGAAAGGAGATTCAATAAATGAACCATAATATACGGCGAGTGATTGCTGACTGGTCTGCCTCAAAGGGTGACTCCATCAGGTACGCCTGGCTTCCCTATTAAAAGGGGATTGTGGGAGCCGTCAGGGAACGACTCCCGTGCATCCTTGCTCATCATGTCAATAAATAAACAATGCCGAAAATTAATGTGAATCCACTGACAATTAAATCATAAGCCATTCCAGGAGTGCTGGAAGGACGAATGTATCGCTGAGGTGGTTTCACCAATTCAACATAAACCCATTTAAGTAAACGACGAAAGCGTCGAGCCAAGTATTTCCAGACTCGTTTCATTAACTTCCCTGAAATCCTGAGAAGCTTTTGTGAAATGTGCTTATCCATATAAAAAAGGGGTAAAGGAAATATGCCAGTCTGCACGATGCAGGCCGAATCATTTATCACCGAAACGCTGCAAATCCATGTTCAACATCCCTGTCTGCAGAACATGAGATAAAACGTATGGTGTCTCTTATTTGAACCCGGTATTCACATTTTCTTCAGTAGATTCATGATCTTCTTTACGACCACGAACCTTGATCGCTTTTTGCAGGCATGACCAGCAAAGTAACGCTTTACCGATAAAGCCATCATCAAAATTGACTGTCACACATTCTTTGGATTTCTCACACCAGAGACACGTTTCCGAGGTGTGATGATCTGTAATGTTAATTTTCATCAATTGGACCTTTCCCATAGTGAAGTGATTGAAGTTTGAAAAAGTGAGAACGGTACAGGAAAGGTCTGTCCGTCTCGAAAAATGATCATTTTCAGCCAGTGAACACGAAAGGTTCAATCAACATTGAACTCGAACGATATCTCCTGGCTTCACATCCCAAAATGGGAAGGAGCGAAACGGGCTGTCAGGGCAACCCGTTTCAAAGAGTCTTAAAACTATTTTCCCTCCTTCTGACCTTTAGATTCGGTATTCAGGATGAATTCCCATGCCTGCTTGGTGAGCAAACTGACAAGGGGAAGATCATCCCGACCAAAACTGTTCGTCGATTTCCATTCATCATCCTGCTTGTAGGAACGCTGAAGCGTTACTTTGTAGAATGATTTTCCATCTTCGGAACTGTTCTCGAAGACGGAGGCAGTAATGCCACGAAGTCGGAACGACTTCACAGGCTTGTTGGATTCGGTTTTTTCAGTCATTGTAATAGGGGGAACAAAACAAAAAGGAGATAACTCTACCATGAAAGGAGAGCCATCGCAAAATTCCACACCATGCTGCCGTGACCTTCTCTGCCCCTGAGCAGATGGATCACAGACAACAATGGTTTGGTGTGGCTTCAATAAGTAATTCATTATGATTTTTCTTCAACGGGTTTTACAATCGAGACACGCTCACCTTGATGATTCACTGCAATCGGT
>JAJRVU010000135.1 GCA_024277145.1 Planctomycetota bacterium | reverse complement strand
TCACTTCTTCCTGGCCGATGATGACCTTATGAAGCTCTTCCACCATCAAGCTATGGTGCTTGTTGAATTTTTCCAGAAACCCATCAAAGTCGCGTTTTTCAGCAGCCAAAGGTCTATCTTACCTTTCCATAAATCAACGATAATAATTCAGTTGTGAGTAAATTCTAATGTAATCAACTTACTGTTTATTATCATTATTTTATCGACAAATGGAATGGCATCACAGCCATGCACGATTCTTTCGACATAATATTAATAAAGGTAAGAATATCCATTTTCTCCAGAAGTCCCCGATCAACCATATTCAAGACTGAAGAAATCGATTTCCCCAACATGGAGACCGCTCGGGCATCCGTATCAATCGGTCCGAATAATTGCTCAAACGGGCTGGTTGCCTTCGGAAGAATCATTTTCTGGATTTTATCATCCGGCTTGATTCCAGCAAGTTTTTTTGCATGAGCAATTGCATCATCAAGTGATCCGAGTTCATCGACCAATCCAAATTTTTTCGCCCGCATACCAGAATAAATTCGCCCTTGTGCAAGTTCTTGTAATTTTTCGATAGGCATTTTTCTCCCTTTTGCAGCCTTCTCAGTAAAAATGGAATAGAAGCCATCAAACATACGAGCCATTGCTTTTTTCTCGGATTCATTAAACTTATTCAAGGTGGAAACAACTCCACTGTTTTTGCCGCGGGAGATAACATCTGTTGTCATTCCAAACTTGTTAAACAGACCTTTTAGAGCAATTTTACCTCCAACAACACCAATGGATCCCGTAATGGTAGTTGGTTCGGAAAAGATGTAATCTGCGCCCATCGAAATATAATATCCACCACTTGCTGCCACGCTTCCCATACTGACAACAATTGGTTTGTCTGCTTTTTGTAACGCTCTCCACATCAGGTCACTCGCCAAAGCACTCCCCCCCGGGCTGTTCACTCGAAGGACAATTGCTTTCACGTTTTTGTCGTTTGCAGCTTTATTGATCGCTTTCACCATCGTTGTTGATCCCATGATTTTCCCTGCAAACATGCTTTCCGTGCTTTTGCCGGTAATAATCATTCCTTCAGCGTGAATAATTGCAATTTTAGGGGCATTGCTTTTTTTCTTGCGAGGTTCCACGCCCATCATCAAATTCATCATTTTGATCATGCCTGCCAAGCCGGAAAAATTGGTATCCCGTTTTTTCTTGCCGTACGATTTTACAAATTCAGGCTTTCCTCCCTGGCTCTTCTTTTCGATAAGTGAAATGAGTTCATCATAGTAACCAATACTGTCAACCAGTCCGTGTTGATTTGCATCGGTCACAAGGAACGGAGCAAGATCAATTGCCGTTTCCACTTTCTTGGTATCCATTCCCCGGTTTTTTGCAATGGTTTCAACAAGAATTTGAAAATGATCATCAAGAATAGCAGTTAGCTCTTCACGGAATTCAGGACTCATTTCCGTACGAGTCAGACTCTCTGCAGCGGATTTGTATTTTCCGACCCGCATCATGTCAGTTTTAACATCAAGTTTGTCAAGCATGTTTTTGTAGAATGTGACTTCTGCACGAACTCCGGGAATTAAAATCATTCCCGTTTCAGGCATGATAATTTTATCGCAGTGGCTTGCCAGCAGGTAATCCATTGTCATTGCCTGTTCCAGAAAGGCGTAAACTTTTTTGCCGGTCTTTTTCACTTTGTTGATGGAACGACTTATTTCAGAAACCTGAGCCCATCCGATTTGAGGACTTTGGATTTTCAGGATAACACCTGCAAGGGATGTATCGTTAGCCGCTTTTTCCAATCGTTCTTTCAATTTGGGAAGAGACTCAACAATATCACTAAAGAGTCCCGGAGTTTGTGGTCCTTCAGGATAAGTTCCTTTAATCTCAATGACAGCCCATTTGGTAGCAACTTTTTTTTGCTGAACTTCCTTTTTCGATTCACTTTTTTTGGAAGGTGCTTTTGTATCTGCACCAACCAGAGTTCCGTTGAATGCTAGCATGAAAATAAGTGCTGAAAATAAAAACGTCCGAGACATAAATTTTCTCCTGAATAACGGAACCAGAAATATCAATCCTGATTTGATGTTGCCTGAGTTATTGTTAATTTTTTTAAAATCTATTGTGAAATCCAAATTGCTGTTTTGTCAAATTGATTATCATTGATGACAGTAATTGGGTCAATTTCAACTTGAACATGATCTTCATATTCCCCTCATAATACTTCTCCTAAACCAGAACTGTTACAAAATTCCGTAAAAGAAACCTATAACGGGACCTGAATCTCAGATGTGGTTGCTTCCATGTCCGCAAAAAACAAGAAGATTCGACATATATCAGGGAGTTTTAAGGCTGTTCCTGAACAGACCTGAACAAATTCCAGTTATCTGCTTTTAGAGCGAGTTCCATTATTGTGTAGCGGGTTAAAGTCTTGAAATAAAGTCTCCAAGCTATCCAGCGACGCTACCGTTGTGTGCAGCCTGCTCTATTCCTTATAAAAAAGCCCTTGCGGTAAGTCTCATCCTTTGCGAAAATAACAACTTCTGATGATAATCTACAGCCTGAAATTCCTTCATAAATTCCGGGTATTAATCTTTTCTAACGGTAATGGTTCATGAAAGTTCAAAAATCTTTTCTGTTTTCAGCCACTTTTATGCTGATAACTTTTGCTTCAGTTTCCTTTGTAAATGCTCAGGGACTTCTCTGGAGTCTTCCTGAAGATGGAACCTGGGTTCGATATGAAGGTGATTACAAGGAAACGGATTTACGTCCCGATGCAGCGGAAGGGGCTTTGAAAATTCAATGGGACAGGCACGTCATTATCAAATCCGTTGGAAAAGAAACTGCGAAGTATGAGGGAAAGGATGTTCCCTGCAGGTGGATTGAGTTCAAAGTACTCACAGGTCACACTGTTGAAGGGGCCATTGATCCGGGGCCAGCAGGACAGGTTATTTACAAAGTTCTTATCCCGGAAATCGCCATCACTGGAAAAAACACAAATTTATCTGACCTCCCTCTTGCGTTTGTTCCGGTGGTTAAAGGCTTCCGGAAAATTGGTAATCACCCGGTCTCAAAATTGAATTCGGGCGTACTACAGATTTATCCTTTAATCAGCCTTCTTCAACAATACGACAACATTAAAGAAGTCGCCAAGGAAGATCTGGACCTTCCACTTGGTAGTATCTCTGCAAGCAAACAGACTGCTTCCCATAAAATGGAACGAAAAGAAAGCCGATCAGAAAATCAGGCTTCTTTCTGGCGAAGCACTGAAGTTCCCTTCGGGCTTGCTGCCTGGACCGTTAAAATTGTCAGGGAAGAAAAAGAGTCGAGCGACGACCGCTCTGCGTTTGAACAGAAAGCGGAAATCGTTGTCGAAATGAAAGCTGCAGAAATTGGCGATGGTGCTCAAAGTGAACTTGTCACCGAGTAAAATAATTTTCGGCGTGATTAATAAAAGCATTTAAATCATTTGACAGTTCGGTTTGCCAGATCCTCATTAATAAAGCCGTAATACCGGGCTCGCCAGAATGCATCGATAAAAGCTGCTCCGCCGAGTTCACGTCTGCGATTTTTGTCAAACTGCAGAACAAGATGCCCGTTATTCCACGTCTCTCCCTGATCTTTTGAAAAATAGAGTCCCGCTGGGGTTCCTACATAAATCATCTTTCCATGTGAAGGGACAATCAGACTTTTAGCAAGTGGGATATCCAGACCTGCTTCTATTGTCTTCCATGATTGGCCACCATCAGCACTTTTTAAAACACCACGTTTAGCAATTGCGTAAAGAATTTTGCTGTTAGAAGGATCAACTGCGATCGCATTGACTTCACCGAGTGGCATCCTTTTAATCATCTGCATCAATTTTCCATCTCCAAAAAGCTTGAATATTGTCTGCATGCCATTGCTCCAGTTTTCCCCGCCATCGGTTGTTTCCTGAATGATCGTTCTTCCTGCAAACCGACCGGGCAACGTTACTGCTCCTGAAAAAGCATGGTTTGGGTCAGCAGGATCTGTACCAAAAAATGAAAGCGATTTTGAATATTGACCGAGACCAACCTGACCAGCCAGACCCCAATTTTTTTCACTGATGAGTTTTGTGAAGAATTGATCTTTTGTGCGTGCGTATAGCCGAGGTGATTTTCCGTGGGCAATATGAAAATTGTATACCGTGTCCTGAGGTAACTGCTTACTCAGGGAGACCCAACTCTTACCGAGAAATTCTTTTCCGAAATTCTGGCTGAAGTAAATTCCTTTTGAAGTGATGGCATAAAGTGCAAAGCGATCATTTCTGTCAAACATCAATTGCACAGGTTTTCCACCATCGTTGGGAACGGGTAGTTTTCGCCAGTGACTTCCTGCTGTTGTGCTTACGTAAAACCCATTGTTACAGGCAACAGCCATTAATCTCGATTTTGAACCGAACTGAACTTTGCGAACATGCCCGGGAAGGTTATTGAGTGGGTTCCAACCGTCATAGCTGGAAGCCCCATCATTGGACAAGTAAAGATCACCACTGGTATCGACAGCTGCAACAACCAACGGATCTTCAGGAGAGACATCAACATCAACAACAATCCGAGACAACCATCCGTCGGGTTTTAATAGATCCCCTTTCCAGATGTATTCGTTATCCCATCGAGCCTGATAAACACGATAGGGAGGTTTCCGATTGGGAAAAAGGCTGTTCATCCGAGGCTTGATCATCATGTCCGTTGGCCAGGTAATAAGCGAACGATTTGCTTCTTTCAACGCTTTTTCTTTTCCCGGTGCATTTGGACGAATGGAATAATAGATATAGGTAAACAGGCTTTGCCCGTCATTTTTGTGATTCTCCCAAAGGGCATCTGCAACAATTCCGTAAGCTTTCAATAACTGCGGATCTGTTTCGATTCGAAAAAGATTCTCGAGGTGACTAAAAACATGTTCTGCGTCATCAAAATCTTTTTCTGCTTTGAATGATGTGATGTTACGAACCCCGAATTGCTTGATCAGCTTATCATAAACATCTTTGAATTTTTGCTCACCAGTTACGTGGTGTCCCACTTTAGCTCCTGCAATCGCCATCATCACACGAGTGTTAAGAGTTTTCCCGTTGGTAACACCAAGAATTTGAACAGGTTGACGAGAGCGATCAAGTTTGTGAATAAACAAATTGTTATCAACCCAATAGCTGACCAGTCTATTGATGGCTTCTTTCGCACGATCTTTCTGTTTTCCTTCTGCGCACAAATCGTAATACTGGCAGAGCCCGTGAATGGAATCACTATAATTATGATGGCTAGGATTTCCACGCCAGCGAAAATCTTGCCCATCCGCTTCTCCCTGATGCCATTCATCCTGATCATTGTTATGATGCCTTTCTGCATAGACCGACCCATGACCCAGGAAATATCCCCGTGCCTGTAGTCCACGTACACCTGTGACTCGTTGGCAGCGATAGATCGCCTCGAAGAGTTCATCTGCCCTTTTTCTGGCTGCTTCTACAACATGTTTCGGTGCGTTATTTTTCTTCAAATACTGATAGCGATATGATGCCCCTGCAAGGTAATTGGCAGTCCAGCAGACTGCATGAACAACATCACTTAATGGGGTTGTCGTAGTGATATCAACTTCAGCATTACGAGGGGGGATTTCCACCATCGATGGATAAAGTCCGAGAATATTATGTCTTCTGAGGATATTTGCTTCCAGAATCTGTTCTTTTTCTGTCATCGGAAGCTTCCACGAATTATCTTCCGCTATTGAGACTGAACATAACAGGAGCAATATAACTGATAAAATCAGGGGTTTGGGCATGAGTGTGGCTTTCATTTGAGCGAATATTGACATTAGAAGCCAATTTTAAAAACAAGGCTTTCCTTGTTTTACTGTACTCAAATGATGCAGTGAAGGTGTCAACTTTTCCGAAATTCATCGGAAGTAAATGTTCATGTGGTTGCTACAAATTCTGGAACAAAACACCAAGAAAACAATATGAATATTATTCGGTGGACTCTTAAGAGTCTGAATGAAACATACCCGGATTAATGGGAATGCGTTCTGAAGGGGGGAGCATATCGATCGCATCGCCCGTTAGTTGAAACAGATAAAACCGAATGAGCGGTCTTAGAGGAGTTTCCGGCGTATGATTTAAAATCTGCCTCAGAATATTTTCTGCATCTTTATTATTCCCTGCTTCCAAATGTGACAAGGCAGCATTGAAACGATGGCTTGAAGCACTTTCCGATGCGGTGTAAAGAGCTTCTGCTGAAGAAATGATCTGGTTTAATGGCCATTGTTTTGTGGATGTTGATTCAGTATTGAAACTGACGAATGGTGTGTTCTGAATTAATTTAAAAACTTGTTTCTGTTCGAGTTTTTCAGCTTCATTTATCCAGATACTGCTCGATTTCTGATAGTCAGCCAACCCCAGATTTACATAGGCAGCTTGCGTTGCCCAGTTTTTTATTCCATATTGATCTGCGATTTGTTCAAGCTCAGCAGAAATTTGAAAAGCCTGTTCGAGATCACCAGTCTCCATAAGAACATGTGCCTGAAATACCTTTAAATCAGGGGATTGATTGAATAAATCCTGCTCATTCAGAATCAGGTTTCTGGAATGAAGAACACATCCTTTCTGGTAAGCAAACTGGGCTTCAATGACAGGGTTTAACTTTTCTCCCAGAGAATTTTTGATCTCTTCAATGGTTGTATTAATGTATTCTTCCAGTTTTTGGGAACGAATGGCCAACTGTTGTAATTCTTTTTCACTGGTGGTGGAACTGTCCATCAAGGTAAGGGCTTGATTAAATGATTTAAGAGCAAGGTCATATTTATTCTTTTGTAAATAAAACTGACCAAGTCCTAAAAGAACAGTCGGCTGGTCAGGATTCAAAACCAGAGATTGATTCAGTGCCTGGTTTGCCTGCAGATATCTTCGTCTCACTTCATAAACTGCATTTCCTTTTCGTGCAACGGAAGATTCAACTTGTGCAAGCGAAAGGTAAGCTCCTCCTAAAATTCGGTAAGCATCTGCATCTTGCGGATTGTTAAACAGGCTCTCATTGGCTTTTCGGATCACGTGAAATGCAATTGCTGCTTTTGAAGTATCCTGAAACGGGAAATTCAGGAGAAACGAATAATGCTTTGCTTCCGCTTTTTCATTGGATTCATGCAATTCAGGACGAGAGAGATATGTATTGTATGATGTACTATTTTTTGCCCAGTCTATTCGTGCTACATCTTGAAGAAACTCTTCTGTCCGAAAAACTTGGCTTGTAAATGAAAGTTGATTTTCTTTTAAATATTGATTCAACTTTTGATTGTCTTTAAGGTCGTTACGGTAAAAAAGAGCAGTGGATGGGGTGAGATTGAGAAGCGTCCATTCCTTGTTAAAAATTAAATCGCGAAAAGTTTTATAATCTGGCTTATTACCCTGTAAGCGAGGGAGAACATGGGTGACTTGAAGTTCATCAAATGTTTTTTTCCAGATTTTGGAATCGCCTAATTGCGGATGATCCGGGATATCCTCATCAAATGAAACTTTCTTATTCTTTTTCAATAGAGAGAATCGCAATCCCTGATAGTTTTTAAGAAATTGATTATTAAGCCGGGAATATAGTTCCATTCTGCTGTCGATGAAAACTTTCTGGCCATGCCAGATCAGGATATCGCCCTGGGAAGGCCTGAAATTAAAAGGACGATCATCAAATGAATTCTCCACAACCGGTTTAAAAGACTCAATATAATTCTGCAAAACCGGATGAAAGCCCATGCCTATTCGCCGATTAAGTGATCCTGCAAAACTTCCGCCAATTCCCATATAGGCAAATGTAAAAAGGGCTAATACAGTCACGGCACGACCACCACGCGAAAAGATTAATTCACCCATGTCCGTGGAATAAGTTTGTCGAAAATTATCCCTGTACCATTGCTGAGCGTTGAGAGTTGCAAAGACAGCAGAAGCTATACTTAACGTTGCAAATTCATGTGAGCCTGCACCTGCAAAAATAAACAACGCTAGAAAAACCATTAAATAACTGAATTGGAGTTTTTTTCGATTCAGGTAAAAAGAGATAACGGCTGCAATTATCAGGATGAATCCCGCTGCGCTGTGTGGATTTAATGGACTATAAAAATGATGTTTAAATATTGAACTGAATTGAAGCTGATAAAGACCAGCATCTGCTCCTAGAGATTCATAAAATGCTGGATAGACTTTTGAATAGAGATCAACGGGGGAGAGTAGCGTATTCCATCCAAACGGATGAATGACTGCGACAACAAGGGATGTAATCGCCACAAATCCAACTTGAAATAAATCCGTGAAACAGAATCTTTCGAGTCGATCAGAAAAGAGATCAATCACATGCCCTAATGCAAAAAATATCAGGATGGCTGGTCCCAGGAACATTCTGGGATCGGAATTCGCCCATATGAGATAGACAGGGAGCAGTAGGTAAAGATATCTTTTTGACTCTGTTTCCTGCCAACGAAAAAGGGAAAACAAAGTTAATGATACTCCGAGGAGCGTCACGATTTCCGGCTGGGCAGTGAGTTGAGGATAACAGACAATCAATGCAAGGGAGCCACAAATGGTTCCCCACCAGGTAGAAACTCCGGAGATAGAAATTCGGGTGATCAGGTAAAAAGTGAATGCAATGATGACTGCTTTCAGAATCGTGATTCCATTCATTCCTGCAACAGAATAGATTCCGGCCAGCAATAAATCGTGCAACCATGAAAGATTAAGCCAGGGTTGATCTTTCACGGAGTAAGAAAAAACATCGTTCGCAGGAGGAAGGAATCCATGACTGGCAATATATTGTCCTGAGCGAATTTGAACGAGCGTTTGTGAATCTGAAATTTCTGTAAAGGAAATCAGAAACGCAAGGAGAACCAATGCCCATCTTATCACGAAGTCTCCACGGATTGCTTCATCTTCGACCAGTTCCGGAGTTAAGGGCTCGTCTTCAGGGAGTTCTTCCTCTTCCTGGCTTTGATCTAGATCCGCTGAATCGTGCTGAACTTCTTCTATTTCTTTATCTGCTTCTGCTTTCGGATCATTTTCCTCAAATGGATGTTCTTCTGAATCAGGTTTTTCTTCGGGTTGTTGATTCACAATGAAATCCAGTATTCATAAAAATGTAGATTGTTATCCGACATTGCGGTGGTAAATAATTGTTCTAAAGAAATGTTTGGAACGATCACCAGACACAAAAAACGGATTCTTGATTTGGAAAGAAAAAAAGAAGATGGACGCGATCATACCAGAATAAAAACATTCTCCGTCAATCAATACGTACCCAATAGCACGATTGTTTGAAAAGGGCTGATTTTCCAGAGAAAATAGTGGATTTTCTGTAATCTTCAAGCAGGATTAGCTGTAGTGCCAAGAATTCAGAGTTAGCCAATTTTAGAGAATCCGGTCCATTTTTGAAGGACTTCCGGGATTAATATCGAGCCATCTTTCTGTTGATGATTTTCCAATAATGCAATCAATGCCCGGGCGATAGAAACGGCTGTTCCATTTAAAGTATGAACAAAACGAGTCCCTTTCTGATTTTTATTCTTGCAGCGTATATTTAATCGTCTTGCCTGATAATCAGTGCAATTTGAAGCAGATGTAATTTCGCCGTAGCTTCCTTTTTCGCCCCTGCCGGGCATCCACGCTTCCAAATCATATTTTCGGTATGCAGGACCACCGAGATCTCCCGTGCAAGTATCAATCACCCGATAAGGAATGTTCAAACCTTGAAAGATTTCTTCTTCAATTTCCACGATCTCTTCATGGATTTTATTAGAACTTTCATTTTCAGGTTCGGTAAAAGCAAACATTTCCACTTTGGTGAATTGATGAACCCGATAAATTCCCCGGGTTGCGCTTCCATGTGCTCCTGCTTCTGTTCGGAAGCAGTGAGAGATCCCCGCAATTTTCATCGGGAGGTCTTCTGAATTCACGGTTTGATCTTTCATCGCTCCGCCGAGTGTAATTTCAGCAGTCGCCACCAAACTGAGATCAGAATTTTGAACGGAATAAATCTGTGTTTCATTTCCACGAGGATTAAAACCAATTCCCTGAAGTACATCATCTCGTGCTAAATCGGGCGTAGAATAAAGTGTGAATCCTTTGCTCCTGAGAGTTTGAAGAGCATATTGGCACATCGCCATCTCAAGAAGAACAGCTTCGTTTTTCAGGT
>JAJRVU010000134.1 GCA_024277145.1 Planctomycetota bacterium | reverse complement strand
CGACAGTACTACCATTGATAAAAAAGTTAATGATTTGGCTGATAAAGCGCGAACTGCGAATACTAGCTCATCATCATATTTTTGGCTAGTAGCTGTAAACTTGGTGTTATTGCCTTTAGTTGCCTTCATCTTGTGGTGGAAATATAAAACTAATAATTAATCTAATTGACTTTGACATGCTTTAAATATCTGTACCAGTGCTTATGAAGGTTGGGTTAGGTAACTTCACTGTACTGTTGGAGTGGATGCGGAGCCGAAACGGAAGCTGCACAGCGGCGATTCATGCAGTGGTCATAAATAAACATGCTTCATCCGCTTGTTCGCATACCTGCAGCAAGCCCGTTAATTGTTAAACGTATCAGGTATTGCAGTTCTTTTATCTCTTTCTCATTATGTTCATTGCTGCTTCTCAACCTATGAAATAATTCAACCTGTATCAAATTCAATGGGTCAATATATCGGTTACGCATTCGGATTGATTTTTTAAGCCAAGGTGTACCATCAAGCAACTCATTGTTCTCCGTAATCATAAGAATGGCATTGCTTGTCTGTTGATATTCGTCAGAGATCATTGACCAGATTTGCGTGAGTGCAACTGAATCGTCTGCCAGATTTGCATATTGTTCCGCAATGCCGAGGTCAGTTTTCGCAAGTGCTAATTCCGCATTGTCAATGGTTGCTCGAAAGAATGGCCATTCACGATACATGGACTGCAGTAGATCGCAAGTATCACCATTTTTTAAAAGGTGATTCACGGCTGATCCTATTCCATACCAAGCCGGAATAAGACACCGACATTGTGTCCAGGAAAAGACCCAGGGGATGGCTCGTAAATCAGCCAGGCTACTACCGCTTTGACGTCTTGCGGGACGTGAGCCAATCTGCAATTGTTCAACTTCGGTGATCGGTGTTGCGCGTCTGAAGAACTCGACAAAATCTGGTTGCTCAACCAGTTCGCGATATTTTTGGAATGATGCATCTGCCAATTTCCCCATTGCTATCCCCCATTCATCTTTGTCTTTTGATGCAGGCTTTCCGCAAGCGATCATCGACATCGATACAATTTGTTCCAAATGTCGATGAGCGATGATTGGATCGTCGTAACGATCTGCCAGCACCTCTCCTTGTTCCGTTAAGCGAAGTGAACCACGGAAGGTATCAGCTGGCAAAGAAAGGATGCTTCTGGCTGCTGGTCCACCACCACGACCCAATGAACCACCTCTACCGTGAAAGAATGTCAGTTTGACTCCATAGTCCGATGCAATTTTATGAAGTTTCTGTTGTGCCTCGTACAGAGACCAACAAGCTGAGAGATAGCCCCCGTCTTTGGTACTATCCGAGTAACCAAGCATAATGATCTGGTGGTCTTGCTGCCTGTGTAGATATTCACGATACTCCGGGATATCCAGCATACCTGATAGAATAGATGGACCTTGTTGTAAATCTTCAATCGTTTCAAACAAAGGAATGATAGGAAGGAAGCCAACCTGTCTGCTTTCTGGATCTGGTGCTGTCTGTTTCCATAACCACAAAACCGTGAGAACGTCACTGGGTGAGTTTGTCATGCTAATGACATGTCCTCCCAGTGATTGCAGGCCAAATGATTTAGCTACACGGTGCAGGAGTTTAAAAAGCCCAAGTGCTTCTTGAGTATCTTCGGTAAGGTCATCAACGAAGAGATGAAAGTTTTGACCAAATGTTTTGATCAGAAGTTGCTGACGCTCAATTTCTCCAAGTTTTTCTGGATCTGTATAAAGACCTAGCTGCTCAAAGAGTTCATTCATAACCTTTCTGTATTTTCGCGCATCTTGCCGAACATCCAGTCGAGCCAGATGAAACCCGAAGGTTTTAATTCGATCAAGCCAAATTCTAATCTCTTCGGTAAGAAATTTTCCTCCCGCAGACTTTTGAACAGTGTTAAAAAAAACCGACACATCTATTTCCAGTTCAACTGGTGTAGTATATGCACCTTCTTTGGCCTCAGACTCAAGATCGGCTAGTTGGGTCTGATGAAGCCTCCAGCGAATCATACTTATCCAACGTCGAAACACTTCATCTTTTGGAATTTTATCAACGACCTCGTCAAGAAGAGAAAATTTCACGCAAATCATTGATAGCCGGTCACTTAGAGTGCTTCCTATGTTCATCTGATGCTGGGACAGGCTGAAAGAATTATATAATTCCTGACATGATGACAGGTGTAATTCGAGAGCGGCTTGCCGCAACCAAATGATGGTTTGTTCTGTGATTTCTGTTGTCACACCCGGGTGCCCATCACGATCACCTCCGATCCATGAACCATAGGTCACACAAGGGTGAATCTGGAACTTTTTATCAGGATAAGCTTCCGCCAGAGAACCTCGCAGCTCCTTCAGGATTCTAGGAAGCACATCCCATAAAACTGATTTAACCGAAAGCCCTCTTTGAACTTCCTGCATGACGGTCGGTCTCCACGGTCGAATTAAATCAGTTTGCCAAAGTTTAGCGATCTCCGATTGTAACAGCTTCAAAGTCTGTTCATATTCAGAGGGCATTTGATCGTTATCCAGTTCGCCGAGCAACTTTCGAAGGTTTCTTAGTTTGCTTCGAACTGTTCGACGCTTTGTCTCAGTTGGATGAGCAGTGAAGACCAATTCAATATGTAACTGATCTAATAACTTCTGGATTTCGATTTCTGATTTACCGTTTTTTTTCAAATTGAGTATTGCCTCGCATATCGATTCGCCACGCGCATTGGGAAGGGCATTTTTCTCGCGTTCGCGTAAAACTCGCACACGCTGACGATCTTCTGCAAGATTCATTAGATCAAGAAAAATAGTGAAGGCACGGATAACACTTCGAAGTTGATCAGGAGTCATAGAAGAGATCAATGGTCTCAATAACATACTAGCTTCGGTTTGTTCACTTCGAGAATCTTTTGCAATCAATCGTATCTCTTCAACGACCTCTAAATACTCGCTACCGACAACTTCTTGTATCGTATCACCAAGCATCTCACCTAGAAGTACTATTTCTTTGAGTAATGAATTTCCCTGATTTACATTCATTCGTATTAACAACTCTATCTTGTATTAAAGAGTAATTTAATTAGTTTTTCGGTTCGCCATGAATTCAAACAGTGATGGAATGATAAACATTCATGTATGAACTATTTTTGTACTCAAACTATTGTTTATGTCACTGCTTTTTATGAAACAATGATTTCCGTGCAGAAAATGCTAGTTCTGATGCAGACTGGGGGCTGTTTGAAAGGACAGTAAGATGCCCCATTTTGCGGCCCATTCGCGGTTCTTTCTTCCCATACAAATGCAGTTTAGCATTGTTAAATGTGAGGGCGTTTTGCCAGTTTGGTTGACCACCATCCCAAATATCACCAAGAAGATTAACCATCGCAGCATGTTTCAACCGTGTCGTATTACCAAGCGGTAGTCCACAAACTGCTCGCACTTGTTGTTCAAATTGACACGTAGCATATGCATCGATCGTCAAGTGTCCGGAATTATGAGGCCGAGGAGCAAGTTCATTGACAAGCAGTGTTTCATCATGTGTCAGAAAAAATTCGACACAGAGTACTCCTGTAACTTCCAGTTTTTCCAAAATTGCATGTGTGATTTGTGAGGCATCTTTAACAATTTGCTTTGGTAAATCTTCTGAAGTCACTGACAGATCAAGAATATGGTCACGGTGTGTGTTTATAAATGGATCATATTGAACAATTTCTCCAGCTTGACTACGTGCAGCCACTACCGACAACTCAGATTTAAAATTGATAAATTTCTCTAAAACCGCATGGTTGGTATTCAAAGCTATCCAGGCAGATTCCACCTCACTCATGTCTTCAATTTTAGTCTGCCCTTTTCCGTCATATCCCCAAGAGGCTGTTTTGAGTACAGCAGGAAGATTATTTTTGGCGAGATTTCTTAATTCATCAAGTGAGTGAATCGGCTGGAATGGAGTCACCGGGATTCCAATTCCTCGCAAGAAATTTTTTTCTCGAAGGCGTTGTTGAGTTGTATATAGCACTTCTCCAGCAGGATGAACCAGTACGAATTTGTCTATCCTGTTAATTGTTTCCGTAGGAACATTTTCAAATTCAAAAGTCACGACGTCAACCCCCTTGGCAAACTCCGCTACCGCATCCAAATCTTCATAAGGTTTTTGAATTTCAATGTCTGCAACCTGACCAGTGGGAGTATCATCGTCTGGCGAAAAGACATTGACTCGGTATCCAAGACGGCGTGCAGCGATTGTGAACATTCGGCCAAGCTGGCCACTACCTAACACACCAATGGTAGATCCGGGCTGAATAATTTTGGTCACAATATTGAATCTTCCATTACTTGGACTTGCTGATTTTCTGCAAATTCCAACAATTTTTGACGAAGAGATGGTATCTCATTTGCTAAGATACGGATTGCTAAAAGAGCGGCATTTTTTGCGCCAGCATTTCCTATTGCCAATGTTCCTACTGGCACACCTCCAGGCATTTGCGCAATTGAAAGCAACGAATCAAGTCCTGATAAAGCTTGAGACTTAACAGGTACACCTAACACGGGCAAAGTCGTTAACGAAGCAATCATGCCAGGAAGATGTGCAGCACCACCTGCACCAGCTATGATTACTTTGAGGCCACGACTCTCTGCATCACTGGCATATTCAAACATCCATTTCGGGGTTCGATGGGCTGAGACGACGCGACGCTCGTGAGGCACTTCGAACTTTTCAAGTATCTCGACGGCATGTCGCATCGTTTCCCAATCAGAACGACTACCCATTACCACGCCTACCATCAAATTATTGTTATTTATTGAATTCATATTTTTATTTTCTAATGAAATACCTAAAACAATAGGAGTTGGTTTATCTTTCATCAATCAGTTGAAGCAATTCACCTATCATGCAATGTGATTCAATGGAATGGCGAAGTGGCTGGTTTTTTTTGACCTTGTAACTATTCTTTCGACCAATACGTTCACATTTGACGAATCCACCTTCAATAAGATCGTGTACGATTTTTTGCACTGCTCGTTCCGTAATACCAATGCGTGCAGCAACTTCTCTTAAAACAAGACAGGATTCATTGTTTAGCAAAACAAGTACGTGAGCGTGATTCGTTAGAAATGTCCAACGACTTGATGATTTACCTGTCTTTTCTGGTAGATCGGCCTTGGATTTCACAGGCTTATTCATTGCCTTTCCTGCTTTAATAGTTTTTGATATAGGTTTACCCATTAATAATCTTTCAAATAAATGGTTTTTTCTTTTGGCTTAGACCTATGTCATACAACTTGGAAGTCAATAGTATTAATTACGTTTTTAATATAGAATAGAACTGTATTCTACCGATCACAAATATTGATTATTCCCTTAATTTAACAGTGGAACAACAACTATTACCTAAACTTCCAACCACCCTATTGACGAAGAATACTTCGTGTATTAAAATTCACGTATTCAAGTTCTAGTATAAATATCCATATGTTAGAAGTCAAGAGATTCAAGAGTAAAAATACTCAACAAACAGACACCAGAAACGTTATTGCCCTGATTAAATCTGTATTGCGAAAACTTTAATCTAAACTACGAAAAAACCTGAATAATCCGAAAGTTGAAGGAAGCCGTATAATTTTGATAGTGTGAATATGTGAATTTTGTCCGCTAGATGTAATTATTTAGAGGTAGTCTAAAGGGAAAATGTCAGAATCTACAGATCCAACATTTGTGATTGAGAAAAAAGATCTCACTAATCACATTGAGTCATTAAGCTTACGCATCGAAGAGATAGGGTTTGAATCTAATCGGCCACTTTCGCGATCTGTAATTCGGGAATCATTAGAGCAATCCTATTCCGGATTGGCCAGTTTAGATGAAATTGTCTGGCACGCATGGGTTCATGATGCACTACACAGTTTGGGTTTGAGAGATCAGGTAGTTGACTGCACGCTAGATCAATTCCTGGAGATGGCTGATGATGGTGTCCAGGTCATTATTCATTCAGGAAGTAATTCATGGCTTGCCGTTGTCCGGTCGAAACGTAATGGTATTCTTGTATCCGGTCTGGAATCAAAAAAAACCAGTAAATGGCTTTCGCTGAATGGACTTCGTGAAGTTGTGCAGGAGTATGTTTCTAACGGTCATATCCGTTGTGTCATCGTCAATCCCGAGGCTTCCATAGCAGTAACATCAACTATTCGTAACCTTAGTCCTCTAGACAGGCTTTGGAAGCTTCTGAAACCGGAATGGTCTGATATTTGGATCATAATTGTTTTCAGTCTAGTCATTGGCCTGTTAGCATTAGCGACTCCGATAGCTATCGAAACATTGGTTAACACGGTTGCCTTTGGCAAATTTCTTCAACCGGTAATCGTATTGTCACTCATGCTACTGGGTTTTTTAGCGTTTTCAGCTGCGTTAAAAGCTCTGCAAACTTTCATTGCAGAAATCATCCAACGCAGACTATTCGCGAGAGTTGCTGCTGATATAGCCCACCGATTACCCTATGTTCAAGTGGAAGCGATGGGAGGAAAATCAACACGAGAAGTAGTCAATCGTTTTTTCGATATTGTTGTCGTGCAAAAAGTTGCTTCCCAACTTTTACTGGATGGAGTTTCTTTGGTGTTGGGAACTATCATTGGCATGACCATGTTAGCTTTCTATCATCCCTGGCTACTCGGTTTTGATGCCATACTCCTATCAATGCTTGCAGTCATGGTGTTTGTACTTGGTCGAGGTGCAGTAAAAACAAGTATCAAGGAATCCAAAGTTAAATATGAAATGGCAGCCTGGCTTGAAGATATTGCAGGGTGTCCAACCACATTTCGCTACGAAGGTTCTGCTCGATTTGCTCTCGAACATGCGGATCACCTGATCTCAGATTATCTTTTTGCACGGTCACGCCATTTTCGTATTCTCATGCGTCAGATTACATTTGCGCTGGGAATGCAAGCCATTGCCAATGCAACACTTTTAGGGCTGGGAGGCTGGTTAGTAATTACTGGTCAACTTACTTTGGGGCAATTGGTTGCTGCAGAGTTAATTGTCGCAGTCATCGTCGGTGCATTTGCTAAATTAGGAAAGCATATGGAAAGCTTTTATGACCTTATGGCTTCTGTAGACAAACTGGGAGTTTTGTTTGATTTACCACTTGAGAAACAAGATGGTTTTATTGGATTGCCTTTAGGAAATAATGAAAATATCGAAATTCAAAACCTTTACTACCATTTACCAAATGGCCATCAATTATTAAACAATTTCAATTTGACAATTAGTCCTGGTGATCGTCTCGCTGTCACGGGGAATACAGGAAGCGGAAAAAGTAAATTACTGGAGATTCTCTTCGGGCTACGCGCACCTTCCAAAGGGCAGGTGAAAATTATGGGAGCAGAAATCCGCGAATTTCGTCCTGAAGCCCTTAGGCGGTATGTTGCTTTGGTTCGCGATATTGAAATATTTGAAGGTTCCATTTCAGAAAATGTTCGTGTTGGAAGACTGAATGTTTCTTCAACGGATGTGCGAAATACTTTAAATAGTGTCGGAATTCTGGATGATATATTGCGTTTGCCGGAACAACTGGATACTCAATTATCAAGTACAGGTTATCCGCTTAGCTCAATACAACTGCAGCGATTAATGTTGGCGCGTGCATGTGCAGGAAATCCGAATTTGTTATTACTTGATGGGACTCTTGATCTGATGCCAGATGCAGTAGCTGAAGAATTATTAGTCTGGCTTTCTGATTCTGGGCACACATGGAAACTCGTTTTGGTCACAGGGAGAAATAATTTGACCGGTCTCTGTAATCGGCATATCGAATTACCAAAAGACTCACCATCAATAAAATGATATTCGACCAGGAATAATTTATGAGTAAAACTAAAAAATTTAAAAACAACAAACATTCCGAGGAAATGCTGGCTCCGGTAGCATACAATGAATTGTTGATGCCTTCGTTACGTCTTGTTCGTTCTTCACGTGTAGCTCGTAAAATAGCTACGATATTGCTCTTTGCGCTAACGCTTACAATCATGTTAATGGCTTTTGCTCCCTGGCAGCAATCTGTTACAGGAACAGGAAATGTAGTCGCTTATGCGCCAAGGGAACGACAACAGGTTATTGAATCGCCCATTAAAGGACGTGTGATACGATGGGGTAAAGGCTTGGTTGAAAACGCCAAAGTTGTAAAAGGTCAATTTCTTGTTGAAATACAAGACCTTGATGCAGGTTACACGGAAAGACTTAAAAATCTTATTATCAACAATAAAGATCAAGTAACTGCAACGAAAAGTCAACTGCGGGCAAATAAAGGAGCTCTCGAAGCAGCTAATTCCATGCTAAAACCTTTAGAGGCGCAATTGAAAGCTTACAAGCGTGTCAAGGAAGAGATAATTGCCGCTCAAAATGCCTATATCGACATGGCAGGAAAAAAAATACAGGCAGAACAGCAACAGCTTGCTGAGTATCAATTTGCAATGCCACAACTGGAAGCAGAATATGTCCGAACTAAAGATCTGAGCGAGATAGGTAATATTTCAATAGAGAAATACCAGAAAATCAAACGAAAAAGGGATGAAGGAAGAGCAAAGATAAAGAGGGCTGAAGCCTATGTTGCTGCTGCTAAAGCTGAACTTGAGGGAAAAAAGAGAGAGAGAGAAGCAAAATCTGGAAAAGCACAAATTGATATTGATTACGCTGTAGCAACTCTGAATAAAGCTATAGGGGATATTTCAAAAGCGGAATCTCTCATTGCAAAATCTGAAGAGGGAGTGAAAAAATCAGAAAAAGAACTTGTCAATATGCAAGTAAAACTGGCAAGGCAAAAAAATCAAGTTGTGAATGCACCAATTGATGGCATCATTGTTCAAATGACTCCAAATTTCGGAAGCGGAATTTTAAAAGAAGGAGCCCCACTTTGTACCATTGTTCCAGAAACTAAAGAACGTGCAGTACAACTTTGGGTGAGTGGTAATGATGTGCCTCTCGTCAGGTCAGGACGACATGTAAGATTACAATTTGAAGGTTGGCCAGCCGTCCAGTTCTCTGGTTGGCCATCAATTGCTGTTGGAACATTTGGTGGAGAAATTGTTTCAATTGACGCCACTGATAATGGTGCGGGAAAATTCCGGGTAATTATTAGACCTGACAATCAGGATCAAGAGTGGCCGGCAGACCGGTATCTCCGCCAGGGCGTCCGAACCAATGGATGGGTATTGCTCGACACTGTGCCATTATGGTTTGAAGTCTGGCGTCAACTGAATGGTTTTCCTCCAGTAGTCTCCAAAGACGAACCGAAGGGGAAAAAATCAAAACCCCCTAAGTTGCCTAAGTAGAAAACTTACTTACATCTGGTATTAAACTGTGCCAGATGTACTGCATGTGAGGCATATGCGACATCTGTGCTTTGGGGTCAAGTAAAGTTTGGTAGCGATTATCAAGACCCTAAGGGATTCATGCCGATGAATCAAAGGAGTCGTACCGCGATTAATGTACGAAAAAATGTACGCTGAATCCCTGGATATTTAATGAACAAATTGCCTGTGAAATTTATTTGTTTGACTCTCATGTCGGTTGTAATTCACTCCGGTTGTGCAAGCTCACGATCTGGAAATAAATTCTCATTCTTCAAGAAGGTAGAAGACAAGACCGAGATAACTGAATCTGAAAGTTCTCAGGATCTTTCAACAATTAAACAAGTTTCTCTGGAAATTGAAGAGACAGAAAAAGAAGCTCTTCCAGACGACCTAGAATCAGGCGACATCGAATCAGGCGACATCGAAAAGAATTCTGGATTATTTGACGACATTAACCCTGAACTGCTATTACCAGAGCAACTCGATAAATTGAAGACACCTCTTAAATTAGAAGATGTCATTAGTTCAATTTACTCTAGCAATCCGATGGTTGAATCAGTTCTGTATTCACGAGATATTGCTTCAGGCAATAATCTTTCCGCTCATGGTGCATTTGATCTCAAATTGAAAGCTTCCAGTGAAAATGGGCCTCAGGGGTTCTACCAAACTTATCGCCAGAGCATTGGATTAACACAACCGCTCTATTCCGGAAGTGAGGTATGGGGTGGCTATCGTGTTGGACGTGGAGATTTCCAGCCCTGGTATCGCGAACGCCAGACCAATGATGGAGGTGAATTCAAAGCTGGAATGACAATCCCTTTGATGCGAAACAGAGATATCGATGAGCGACGAACAGAGCTTTGGAAATCAGAACTCGACATGCAATTGGCAGAGTTTGACATTCAGGCCCAGATGATTGGCTTCGTTCAGGAAGCAAGTTATGCTTACTGGGAATGGATCGCTGCAGGCAGGAAATACAACATTGCAAAGAAAATACTTGAGCTTGCAGAATCTCGTAATTCTCGTATCAAAAGTCAGGTTGAAGCAGGTTTGACTGACCCTCCCGAATTAACGGATAACTTGAGACTAATCGCTGAACGTCGGGCAAAGTTGGCAGATGCAGAACGTAAACTCAATCAGAAAGCTTCAAAGCTTTCGCTTTACATTCGTGATGCACAGGGATTCCCCCTAATTCCATCAGCGGTAAATTTATCCGTGTTCCCTGAACCTTATCTCATTGAGCCGAAAAAAATGAGAGAAGATGTCCAAATTGCTATGGAAAACCGTCCGGAATTAAAAATATTTGATTTGTTCAAACAGCAGTATGATGTTGATCTTACTCAAGCAAATAATCTATTGAAACCCGATGTCAGTGCAGTTATCTGGGGTTCTCAGGACATGGGACAACCGACAAGTCCCAAACGGGATAAATCTGAATATGAAATGGAAGCATCATTATATCTTGATGTTCCTATCCAAAGACGTAAAGCACGCGGAAAAATTCGCGCGACACAAGCTAAAATACATCAACTCTTAGCAAAACGACATCTGACAATGGACAAAATCGACATTGAAGTGCAGACAGCCTATGCAGCACTGATTGCTGCTCATGAGCAAGTTGTGCAAACCCGCAGAGCTGTTGCTCACGCAGAAGATCTGGCACAGCGGGAAAGAATGAATTTTGATGCTGGTGCCTCTGATTTGCTTAAAGTGACTTTACGGGAACAATATGCTGTCGAGTCTGCTGTTAAGGAAGTTGATGCTCTCCTGATGTATCATCAGGCCCAGGCAGATTATCAAGCTGCATTAGCAAACAGTCCTTCTCCGTGACCTCCCTCATTTCATCTTGAAAGCCGGTGTATAGCCAGTAAAATTATCATTGTCATTCAGGTAAGTTGTTGTTGTGGAAGAATCAATGGAGCCATCAGCGTTGTTGTCACCTGAATAATCTATAAATATCAGGAAAAAACAGAATCCTACGCGTAAAAGAATAGCTTATGAAAGATGCTATCTTTATAGGAAAAACGATTGTTAGAGCTTATTGTGACAAATTGGCCATTTGTCAGTGATTGATCAAAAGGTACCCAATAATAGCGATAAGATTGATGGTTCGGGATCTCACTTCTTAGTTGGTAAACCATTCGCTAATACCAGTTCCGAACCCGCGACCAAGTGCTGATCCTAATGCATTATCAAGTATTCGGTCAAATGTTCTTCGTAGCCACCAGTCCATGTCAGGATTGAGATAGATAATATCTCCTGGCTGAACCATGACTGTTTCTCTTCTATCTTTTCTTGCCTTGATCAAATCAACATGAATAAGAAAAGGAGTTCCATCCGGTTGAGTACGATGGACTGTCACAGTAGTGGGTGATTCAATAGGATCAATGTATCCTGCCATGACGACAGCAGTGACGACATCAATATCCCGATTCTTGGGAAGGAGAAAGCCATTGCCAATTTCTCTTTCCGCATCACCTATGGTAAAACGTGATCTGTTTTGCACACTTAAATTTCCGACAACATAAAAGACTTCCTTAACCGCGGAGGGAACAACGATGACATCCCCCGGATTAAGAATGACATCCTCTGAACTCAAGGGAGAAATCCCGCCTTTGAGAGGAATTTTCAAAGTGGGACCAATAGGAATTCCATTTATTGTCTGACATGATGAACAATGCTCACCTTCGATACCCTGATATTCAGGAGCCTCACTGAGTACAGGAAGTGTCGGGACATATTCAATCGAATGGCCAAATTTGATCGTGGAATCATCTTTTGGTTGAGCTTCCATGAATGTGGGAGATTTTCGATGAACTTCGATGTAGTCCCCTGACTCTTCTGTAAAACCATTTGCAGCAGCTAATGCATGGGCAATATCATTTTCGAAACGTGGTAATGCATGAATTCCCGGGCTTTCAACTTCACCCAACACCAGGACATTGACAGTCCCTTTTTCGATAAGGGTGATAGAAGCTTTTGGATTGACCAGAATTCCTTTGGAAAGGATCAAGTTGATATTTTCCTGAGCTGTTGTTAGCGATTGATCCCTGACGATAACCGTTCCTAATCCGGGAATCTGTATCTTGCCACTGTCCTGCACTTTAACGCGAATTGCATGAAATGGTGCGTTAGCGACAAGGTTGGGGATAGTGATTTCAAGTTGATCCCCCGGTCCCAGAAGGTATTCCGAAGGTTGTGATGCAACCAGGCTACCCAAGTTAAGTTTGGATTGATTAGTTCTTGCAGGCATCCTAAATGTTTCAGACAATTGAGAAGCCGGTGTCCCCAGATTTGTATGGAAGGGCGCATAACATCCACTTAGTGATATCATCATCACTAAAATCGTGCATATTATTGGATTTCTCCAATGTTGCAGAATTGATTTCCACAACTGCATTCCATCGCCTGAATAATTCATATTACGATTAATTAACAATTCTGGTAGTTGGATTGAATGTCGTAACCTAATACCTGATAGGTATTTATTGCAAATATTATTGTTGGGGCGATAGAATTTTTTGCAAAGACAATCCTGTGTCAGTTAAGTGCATAATGCGCCCCTATCACCTTTTATCGGGCTTAGCGAGGTGATATATTCAGTATAATCAGAATAATCGGCATATTTAATGACTTGCCTTAATGATCAAAATACTGAGATGGGATCTTACCAGAGTCGGTTCAGAAGCCTGGATTGAGAAAGGAGTTGCGCACGCAGGATAGAAAGCGTTGTGTTCCCCCCGACATTGATTCTTCTCAATAGATAAGGAGAATCTTTCTGGATGCAATTTAAACCTCTTTGAGTTGTGAAAGCCATTTGAATTTCAGAGCGTTCCAGTTCTCGAACAAGTTCATCAGAAACACCACCAGCGGGATAGCAAAAAACGGGAAGTGTTTCCCCTATTTTCTCTTTAAGATCATTGAGTGAACCAAGGATTTCATCCATTGCAGATTTCAAATCGAGCTGATTAAGCAGAGGATGTGTTCTTGTGTGGGGAACCAGAGTCACACCTTCTCTAGCAAGATTACGAAGTTCGCCCCATCCCATCACTATATTTTCTAGCTGAGGTCCATCTAATTTTTCGCAGATTTGATTTACTCTTTCCATCGCTTCTTGGTGAGGAAGGCTTTTAATCCATTTGCGCGCCATCCAATAGATCTCAGACAGGTTATTTTTTGTCGATAAAGGATGTAAATGGTGGACTGTTTCCAGTTGTTTTGAACGATCGACATTGATCAATGCTGCATAAAGGCGGTCCCACCAGAAAGAAGCATCCGGTTGATCTGGAAATCCTGTTGGAACGAAAACGGTTGCAGGGAGTGAATATTCTTTAAGGACAGGCCAGGCATATTTTGCAAAATCCTGATAGGCGTCATCAAATGTAATCAACAGGCTTTTTGCTGGAAGTTGTTTCTGATTGTGAATAGCATCAAGCACATCCTGTAACGAAATTACCTGATATTTCTGAGCAATCATTTTCATTTGCTGAGCAAATTGCTCAGGCGTTGCGCTGATCATGCCTGGATGATGATCAGGATGGCTGTCATGGTAATCAATGCGATGATACGTAAGAATACGAAGTAGATCCGTGGAACGATCGTTCATTTTTTCTAACAACGAGAGCCCTCTTTTAAAGACAGAGGTCTCTGCTGATTTTTTGAGCATGTTCTTTGTGAATGTCTTCATTGGATTTTGTCCACATCAGATTGGAGTTGGTTATTTCACCAGCTTCAATCTTTTTAAAATGCTCCGAGCAATTTGTTTTGTTTCCCATAGACCGGGATTAACATCATCGAATGAAAATACATCCTGGTGGTCATTTAATAAAAGGAGTCGAAGACAATCAGAAGTCAGTTGTCCAGCGGAGACATGATTGACTTTCCAACCTTCCTTTTGAGCTTTCAGACCTGCCTGGTTACTGATTTGTTGACGAATCCAGTTACTGCTCCAACGAATATCATTTCTCATATTTCTGCAGCGAGTTCCATGCTGATAAGATGGCGAAAATTCCTTTTTACCATGAACAAGCATTTCATAAAGATACAAAGGAAAATCAACTCCAGCTGCAGAAGCAAGGGGAAGAGAACCCCAGAAACGAGCGTTGAGTTCAATAAACCACCATTCTTTTGTCATTTGATCCAAGCGAAATTCACACATTCCCACACCAGTATAATCTAATGCTCGGATAATTTTGCTTGCTGCATCATGCAGCTCGGTATTGATTTCTTCACTGATTCTGTATGTGCTACCATGCCCGGTAGTTTCATGCAATCGGCGATGCTGATGAGCAACTAATATCTCGCCTTCATGAGCAATAAAATCAATACCAACTCCTGTACCAGCGACTTCTTTCTGGATCAGAACAGGAATATTGGCAGCATGTAGTGCATTAAATTGATCTTCTGCTTCTTTTCTTGATGAAGCCTTCGTAACGAAAATTTTATCGGAAAGTTCCTCGCAACCCACGGAGCATGCCGGCTTCAGGAAGACAGGATACTTATCATCTCGAAGATAGGTGTTAAATTCTTCTCGTGATTTGCAGATTTTGGAAACAGGAACGGAAATATTTAATTCCCGGGATAAATCGAATGTCCTGGTTTTATCAAACGCTGTTTCAAATGTGATCTGATTGATTAGATAAATCGATTGAATATCCTGAAAATCACTCATTCGACTTTGAATTTTGAAGACGATTGCCTCAGATGCAGGAATGACTAGTTGGTATTGCTGTTCTTCAATCAGTTCTTTCAGTTCATCAATCCATGTTTCGTCATTATCTGCAGGTGGAGTGATTTGATGAATTGTTCGAATATATTTTGAGTGAGCAGCAGGAGAATCAAAAGGACAATAAGCAAGATCAACCTTCAAGCCATGACGTCCCAGCGACCGAACTATTGGCAGAAGCATGCGCGCATCATGCCCCAGTACCAGAACACTATTATCATGTTTAACCGAATTCAACATACTTCTTATCATTATTGATTTATCGAGAAGTGTTACGTGCTAATTGAGAACGTTCTACTAAACCTGCGAATGTGATTTCTTCATCTGGAAATGATGCGATACCTGTTTCCATTTGTATATTTAGTGAATCTTTACAAAGTTCAGACAATCTGGAGAGCATGACTTCAGATTGACCTTTTGTTGTTTCAGGAAGCATAATCAGGAACTCACCATCCTGAAAACTGACGATATCACTTGATTTTGAGTAATTACCAAGAATCTCGGCGATCTTTCCCTTTTTATACCGACTTGCAAGCTCGCGAGTAATTGTTTTGAGAACTTCATGAATTCTCACTTCCATTGTTGCATATTCCGGTTTGAGTGATACCAGGGAAAGTGGTCTTTCAAATCTTCTTGCTCTCCGAATTTCTCTTTCCATATGCTTCATTACTGATTCTTCAGGCTCATAATTACAGCTATGATTCATGACGATGATCTGTTCCAAAGCATCTTCAAATTCTTGTGTATTACTTTTGATTTTTCGGATGAGTCCCCATGTGATTAACAGTCCTGCAATCTCATAAAGAGAACTAGTCGCGACAATATTACTTGTTGATAATTTTGATATCGCTAGAAAAGCCATATAGGAAACAATGATTGATATACCAAACCGATATTTGGAATGAGTATTTGTAAGTAACTCAACCAAAACTATAAATCCCAATAATGGATATAGCCAGGCATGCAATGTAATGGCATTGCTTGCTTCAGGTATGCCCAGATAAAACAGCAGCCAAATGGTTGATGCAGCTATCCAATATCTTTGTTTAGACATTATTGTTCCTCGGTAAAATATTGAGAGTATTCAATAAACTATATTTCATAAAAGTGCATCGTGTTGCAAAAAATCAATATGCACCTCTAGGTCTTATTACAGCAAAGACGGTTTTATAAAGGAGAATCAGGTCTAAAACGAAGTTTCGTTTCTTTAAATATTCAATATCAAGTCTTAATCGATCGTCGAAATCAACATCACTTCGCCCGCTGACTTGCCATAATCCAGTAATTCCAGGGGTCACTTCCAGCCTTTCGGTATGCCAGAGCGTATATGTTTTTGATGAAAAAGAAGTTGGTCTCGGACCGACCAGACTCATGTCCCCTTTTAATACATTGAATAGTTGTGGAAGCTCATCAATGCTTGTTTTTCGCAGGAATTTGCCCACTCTTGTAACCCTGGGGTCTGAACTAATTTTAAAATCAGGCCAGGTTAATTCATTAAGATGAAGCAGTTCTTCCTTCAGCTTTTCTGCATTGTTGACCATCGTACGCAGTTTATACATGCGAAATCGATGTCCCGCTTTACCCGTTCTTAATTGATTAAAAAAGATAGGACCGGGGTTTTCGATCCAAAGCAAAATCCCACAAATCACCAGGATAACAAGAACAAATGGAAGTAATAACAGGCAAACAGCGATGTCAAATATTCGCTTGAACCTTTCGTACTTCTTTATCTGCTCATGAACTGATACTTCTGCTCTTTTTTCGATCCAGCAGGTTTGCGAGATTATTTCAGCCATTAATAATTCCTATTTGAATGAACGCTAATATTCTTTTTTACAGGGTAGGTTTTCTGACCTATATTTTTCAGGGTAAGCACTCCGTTAAAATGTGTTAACCCTCTGCATTTACACATGTAAAGAATGTTTATGCAAAAACAATGCCAGTTAAAACCAGACTCGAAAAGTGGGTGATAATCGGCATAAACGAAATAACTGGAATCTGCTTTGTTGAATTAAGAAAACATAAGAGGTTCCAAAATGATCATCTTTGAATAATCCGCAGTACGTGAAAACACCTTACAACTCGTAATATCGGAAGCATAATATTTCGATTTAGGAACTAGTTTAATGTTGGAATCAGAAAAAATAACTCGGCTTTATTTTAATGCCATTCTAAGAAAGTGGTGGCTGCTGGTTGTATGTGTTGCAGTTGCAGTTGTCCCCGGTGTTCTCTACATCCTTTTTGTTGCCCCCACCTTTGAAAGCCAAATCAGGGTGTTAATTCAAGACCGTGGATTGCTCGTTCAAAAAGAGAATTATCAACGGAAAGATCAGGAGTTTTTAACAACCCAGGCTGAAATTATCAGAAGCCCACTGGTCGTGAAACGATCGGTTGAAAAAATTGCTGCAGTTGTATCGGACAAACCTGATGAAGATCCCGTCAAAGGAATTATTAAAGAGTTGCGCGTTACCACACTTGCTGATACCGATATTGTTCGTATTTCTTTTCGTAATCCAGATCCTCAGCATTCGGTAGATCGCCTTAAAGCCATAGTTGAAAGCTATCGTGAACAGATTCAGG
>JAJRVU010000133.1 GCA_024277145.1 Planctomycetota bacterium | reverse complement strand
AGGAAGCCGGAACTGTGGGCCTCTTGCAAATAATCGATTATCAGGATCTCGCTCAAGAAGTTCTGGCGATACTTTTGAAGATTGTTGAAAAGTTGAGGAGGTGACAATTAACTTGAGCAGTTTTTTTGTGTCCCATTGGTCATGGATTAATTGTGTTGCAAGATAATCGAGTAGCTCCTGTTGAATGGGGCTTTCCCCTTGAACTCCGAAATCTTCACTTGTGGTGACAAGTCCTCTTCCGAAAAGTTGTTCCCAGAAACGGTTCACAGTGACTCTAGCCATGAGTGGATTATCTTCAGAAACAAGCCATTTTGCTAATGCGAGGCGATTCAGTTCATCTTTTTTGAATTCTTCAGGAAGAGGATGAAACGATTTGAGGATTCCAGGTACAACCTGTTTTCCAGTTGCTCGAAAATTTCCTCGGATTTGAATAAAAGATTTTCTTTGTTTCTCTTTTGGAAGTTCGCGCATGACAGGTGTTGGTACACCTTTGATCGAATTGAATTTCTTGCGAAGATCAACAAGTTCAAAATTGATTTTCTTGCGAAGATCAACAAGTTCAAAATTGATTTTTGAAAGTTCAGGAGTATGAGAAAGATAATATTGATGGGTTACTGATTTTTGCTGCTCATCAAGTTCTTCTGCATTCAAGGGAATATTATATGACTTACTCGGTTTGGGGGCTTGTTTTTCTTCGTATGCCCATAGCGGAATTCGTTTTGAATCCAGCCCTATCACTCGGTAATGATTCAGCCGGTTTTGAAGGTTGCTATCAGTTCGATTCCAGATGACAACCTTTTTTAGTGAATGCCCTTTTGTCAGATCAACTTCCCACCACGGGTAATCTTCGGAATTGGTGTGCGTGGTCGATTTGGCTTTGAAAAAATCTCCATCACTGTTTCCATCAATCGCAAGATTGGGGTCGTTTTTGCTGTAATTGCTTGATTGACTCGCTTTACCAGTAGTAGCAATGTTTTTGCCGTTTTCTGTAAAAGCCTGTACTTCTGCGAGTGAAAGGAATGCTTTTTTATCCAGATGTTCTACTCTAAAGTAACGTGTTTGGAAATTGGAATTTCCGGTAGGAGAATTTTGTTTAATTGTTTTCTGTTTTTCTTTGAGTTGTTTGTTTAACAATTTGATTTTTGTTTGCAACTCCAATTGTTGTTTTTTCTGATGGGGCATTAGCTTCGTAATTGTCGGTTGTTCGTCTCCTTTGTCGGAGTCTTCTGTATTATTAAAAATGGCGAAAGTCTGAAAATATTCTTCCTGTGTAATGGGATCGTATTTGTGCGTGTGGCATTGAGCACAACCCATCGTCAAACCCATCCAGACTTGCATGGTTGTATTCACGCGGTCGATAATTGCAGCGTTACGGAATTCCTCGTCGTCGGTTCCTCCTTCGCTGTTAGTCATGGTATTGCGATGAAAAGCGGTGGCGATGAGTTGGTCTTCCGTCGGTTTGGAAAGTAAATCGCCTGCAAGTTGTTCAATTGTAAATTGATCAAAAGGCATGTTCTTATTAATGGATTGAATCACCCAGTCCCGATAGCGCCAGATAACGCGCGGTGGGTCTTGTGCATAGCCAGCGGAATCTGCATATCGTGACAGGTCGAGCCAGACCCTCGCCCATCTTTCGCCGAATGCGTTTGAATTGAGCAAACGGTCAACCAGTTGATCATATGCATTGGGCGAAGAATCGTGAATAAAATCATTCACTTCTTCTGGTGTCGGAGGTAATCCGATAAGTAATAAACTGACCCGACGGATAAGGGTTTCTTTACTGGTTGGTTGAGAGGGATTGAGTTTTTCCTGATCCAGACGATTCAGGACAATGTTATCAATGCCGTTTTTGATCCATTCCGGTTTGGAAACCTGAGTTGGCAAAGGGACGCGTTCAGGCTTAACAAATGCCCAATGCCGGGAATAGTTTGCCCCTTCTTTAATCCATTGTCTTAAAGCATTGATTTCTTTTTCGGAAAGTTTTTTTCCTGATTCCGGTGGAGGCATTACTTCAGACGTGTCATCTGACATCACACGTTCCAGCAACATACTTTGATTCGGCTTTTCCGGAATGATTGCATGATCTCCACTGTCCAGTTCAGAGATTGCAGAAGCACGGTCGTCAAGCCGCAAGCCTCCTTCCTGTGTTTCGACATCAGGGCCATGGCATTTCAGGCAATGGGCAGCAAATATTGGTTGTATCTCTTTACGAAAATTAACAGGTTTCTCTGCTGTCCATCCCGGTTCTGACAAACTGCAGAAAAAAAAGAGTAACGCAAGGAAGCGAATTTGTTTTTGTTTTGAATTGTGACCATTAATCAACATTGATACTCAATAACTTTCTGAAACAGACAGAAAAGAAAAATTATCCGTATCAACTATTTTATATTGATCATGACTGAAAACAATACCTACTACTTCATCAAACGGTAAATGTTACGAAGTCCAGATTATCCTGAATGCTAACGAGACAAAATGTATAGATCGAAACGTTCTAAATTATTCCCAATCGCCCATTTTTGCTCGTAATCGATTCAATTGTTGGTTGATGCGGTCACGTTGGGTTTTGTAATAAATTGCCCCAAAGACCAAGCCAACTCCAATCAGCAGAACCATGCTGCCGACACAAACCTCGCTGGTAGATCTGTCGTTCAGCCTAGCAGTCTGCTTTGCCTTTTATATTCAGCAGCTAGAAGATCTTGAAGGAACAGAATTCGTTCCTCTTCCACTGGCAATTCAGTTTTCATGATCTGAGTAATGGGGGTTAATATTTGATTTAAAAAGAGAGTTTGATTATCTGGACTCAAATTCTTATATCGCTCAAGAAAAGTTTCTATTTTTGAATACTCTTGTGGCTTTAATTTTTTTAACTTCACTGCGTCAAAACGAAATTTGTGGTTTGCAGAGGATTGTGCGGAAATTTTTGTACGAACAGAACTGACCGTTTCCTGTACTTCTGCGATAACAATAGTACCTGCTACCATGTCGCCAAATCTTTGAGAAGATTCAGAAACAAGAGGAACGATCCATAGGACAGGAATTTGGTCAATCATCCTGAAAACACTTCGGATGAATATGCTTGTTGGGTTTAGTGAAAAACCATTTGATTGAACGACCCGAATTTTACACATTTTTTTCCCGGGCGTTTGTCCATTCAGAAAATATTCCGTAAAACCAAAATAGAAAAAACTTCCCAAGCCCCAAACTAAAGTTGCGATTCCGATAAAGTAGAAAAAGAATCTTTCAAAATTATCTCCAGAATTATTTGCAGAATTGTTTAAAAAGGGTCCCTCACTGAGTGTAGCCGATGAGAGCATTCCAAGGGCAACCAGAAGTAGGAACGTCAGGAAAACGAGAATACCTACAATAAGCGAGTCTAGAAAAAATGCGACATATCGTGTTGCTAAACCAGCAGGTTTGTACGATATTTTAATATTTTCAGGGGTTTCAAAATAATGATTACTGGCCATTAATAGCAACTCTTCTCTTTATTAAATAATTCAAGTGACCGGTCTGAAGGAACGATCAACCCGAATGTTGTTTCATAATAAATGGAATTATATTCGTAAATGGTAATGTCAATATATGCAAAAACTCAATAATTAATTGATATAAATCGTATCATATTGAATAGATAATGAATATTATTAGTATTATTATTTAAGCTAAAATAATTTCTTTTTCATAAGAGTTAAATATGAGCAGTTTTTTCGCGCGTAATAAGCCTGATTGGGATGAACTGGAAACTCTTCTCAATAAATCAAAAAAAATGATCAGGAAAATGACACCTGAAGAACTCAGTCGAATGGATGTCCTTTATCGAAGAACAACAATCCATTTATCACAGGTGAAAACCAGAACAGAGGATGTTCGACTCATTGAGTATCTTACCAATTTGGTTGCATCAGCTCACAGTCTTATTTATATTCATCCTAAGAAAAAAACAACGATTGCAGATGATTTACGCCGGCTTCCTGAAAGTTTTGCCAGAGTCATTGCACGAAATTGGAAATTCCACCTGATTGCCTTCATGTTATTTTTTGGTGGAGGACTTATTTCTTATTTTGCAGCACTTCATAATCCGATTGCAGCGTATGCATTATCGACGCCGGGAGACCCTCGTCAACCAGGGGCTACTAAAGAGCAGCTATTAGAAGTTCTTCGATCTGGAAGAGAGCAAGGGAGTGGAGAGAAATTTGCGTTCGCCTCGGTTCTTTTTAGTCATAATTTTAAGGTTTCGCTTCTTGCGATGTCGACAGGGATTCTTGCTTCAATTCCGACTACGATATTAATGGTTTATAATGGATTGCTAATCGGTGCATTTGTTTCTGTGCATTATCAGGCTGGTTTGCAAACCGAAATGTGGGCTTGGATACTGCCACATGGAATTACAGAGTTCGGAGCGATTATTCTTTGCGGCGGTGTTGGCTTTATGCTGGGGAGTGCGGTTGTTAATCCGGGGTTGATTAAAAGGTCTGAAAAAATCCGACAGGCAGGAATTGAAGGGGGGAAAACCTGTATTGGAGTCGCTATCATGCTTGTTGCAGCTGCAATCATTGAAAGCTATCTCAGGCAAAGCCATCTTTCGACCTCTTCCCGATTAACGTTTGCTGCTTTCAGTGCAATCTTTTGGGCTGTCTTTATCTGGTATGGTTTTCTTTGTGAGAAAAGAGACTCAACTGCAAAAGAAGAAGTCCTCATTAAAGAAGATTCCCGGATCGCAACTCGATAAAATGGTTAATCAGATTAACCGTTAGTTGACCAGGTGTAATATCAAGGATATGAACACCACTTCTTTGTATGCTATGGATTGCCTGTTCCCTTTCATGAAGGATACGAAAGGTGACTGTTTTCTGGGCAACATCTTGAATTTCATTGACGGACGATTTAATCAGTTCATCCATTAATGGTGTTTGCAAAGCTGCAAATAAAACCACGTGACGTTTT
>JAJRVU010000132.1 GCA_024277145.1 Planctomycetota bacterium | reverse complement strand
GAGAGATCGTCGCATCCCTTGAATTCATCATTCCCGCTCCGGCACCTCCTTTGGTGATTCGTTGGACCGGGCAACCCATATTGATATCAATAGAATTCACATTTCTCTCTTCAAGAAATTGGGCAGCTTCAACCATAGCAGATGTATCTGATCCAAATATCTGTACAGCAAATGGGGAATCATCCGCTGTCGTTTCTATTAACCGAAGTGTTTTATGACTTCTTGCAAGAAGTCCTTTTGCATTCACAAGGTCAGTTGTAGCCAATCCTACTCCACCAAGACCCCGTATCACTCTCCTGAATGACAGGTTGGTAAAACCTGCTAAAGGTGAAATCAAATAGCGGGATTTCAATTTGAGTGAACCATAAAACAATGGTTTTTTATTTATGGGCACTTTTTTTCCACGAAATTGTATATAAGTAATTAATAAAAAATTGAAGTTCAATTGCTAGTTTACCAAAATCAATTCTGGCTAATCATTGTATTTCATTATATTCTGAGAATGAATTATATAAATCCCCGATTAACAGAGTTTTTCAAGTATCTCTCGAATACTACATTTTTTTAACGAATTATTGACTTGTTCTTAAGTATCATGATGCGTTCTCTTCGATCTATGAATACATTATAATACTTGGCTAAATTTAAGATTCGACATCTTTGCTGCGTTTTTGCTGCGTTAAAAACCACAAATAAGAAATGGTAAAAAGTGAACGTATATGAAAATTTAGGAATCACGCCTGTAATTAATGCTTCCGGACCCGTAACCAGACTGGGGGGGGCATTAATGAAAGATGATGTATTCAAAGCAATGAAGGAAGCTTCCGGGTATTCTGTTTCTCTGGAAGAATTACAGGGGGTTGCTTCTCAAAAAATATCTGAACTAACGGATACGGAAGCTGCAATCGTCACGTGTGGCGCTTCTTCTGCTTTGACTCTTGGCGCGGCTGCTATTATCGCTGAATTAAATTTATCCAGAATAAGCAAAATTCCGGCACTATCATTTACCCCTGAATTCCTAGTCGCTCACCATCAAAGAAATTCTTATGACCGGGCAATTTCTCTAACAGGTGGAAAAATTATCAATGTTGGCCTCGATGATATCACAAGTGGAGCAGGGGTTCGCGGTGTGGAGCTTTGGGAATATGATCTGGAACGAACAGAACACAGTGTTGCAGTTCTCTATACCATTGGTGACAAATTTGTTGAATCAGACCTGAAATTTGTCGTTGACTGGGCTCATCAAGCAAATCTTAAAGTGATTGTCGATGCAGCAGCAAGCCTTCCTCCTGTTGAAAATCTAAAACTCATTCCAGGGACGGGTGCTGACCTTGTTTGTTTCAGTGGGGGAAAAGCAATTGGCGGGCCACAGTCGTCCGGTATTTTATGTGGTCAAAAAAAACTGGTAGCCTCTGCATTACTACAGCTGCTTGATTGGGATGAACATATGGAACTGTGGAATCCTGCTGAAGGAATTCTGGATAAAAACAGTTTGGCAGGTTTACCGCGACATGGAATTGGACGTGGAATGAAGGTTGGTAAAGAGGAAATTATCGGATTACTCAAAGCACTTGAATTATTTACCCCGGAAGAAGTCGAAGCTAATATTTCCAGGTATTTAATAATACTCAATCATATTATTGAAAACATTAAGAGACTCAAAGTGCATTGTGAATTAAACCAGGAGTTGGGAAAATACCCGGTTCTGAATATTCAACTCGATACTGAATCATCTCAACAAAATGCTTTCCAGTTATGTCAGCGTCTCAGGAATGGTCATCCGCGAATATTTCCGGGACATGGACGATTAAATGAAAATATCATTCAAATTAATCCTGCCTGCCTGAAAGAGGGTGATGAATCAACTATTATTCAGAGGCTGAATGAAGAATTGAAAATGTAATCGCGTGATTCCGTGAATGTTATTTTGTTTTTGGCTTCTCTTTAACAGGGGCAGGTTCCGGTTTGAGTGCAGTCAACCAGAGGTTTTTGGTCCTCATTTTATAATTTGTAATGGAAGCAGAAGCTTTCCTTGACAGTTGAGAATCATTTTCAGGATTTGCAACAATTTGAATTGGACCACTCCAGGTATTTTTTCCCTTATTTTGTAGAACAATTTTCACCGACTTCGAAGAACCTCCTTTGCTTTCGGAAGAAACGGTTTTTGCTTCAATCTCCTTAGGCAAGCCGACACAATTAATTTTTATCACCTGCTTGAATTGGTCCCTTTTAATGGTAACGGGGATTTCAAGAGGTTTATTATTGGGAATCATAAAATGATTACTGGCAACTTCAATTGAAAAATCAGGCTGAAATTCTTTTGAAGTAAGCAAATAGACAAAACGTGGTCCTCCATGCGAAAAACGGTCTGAAACTTCAATCGTGTAAGTTCCTGATTTATTGAAGGTATAGATTATTCGAGAATCCTTCGTAGGCGATACATCATCACTTTCAATAAGAACTTTTCCTTTATCATTTTTCAGCTTAAGCACGGAATCCAGTGGATGCCCCAATTTTTGTGATTGAATTTCAAAAACGAAATTTTGATTTTTGTTAGCCAGAAACTGATAACTATCAATATCTCCCGCCTTATGAATGACTCCTGTGACCGATGTTGGAATCATGATCGACTGAGGAATATTAGATTCCAGAGTATTTTCACTCAGACATGGATGTTTGACTGTTTCCAGCAGATAGCTATTAGCCAATAACGGGGATGAAATCAGAGCCAGGTTCGTTTCTGGAATTATTCTCACAGGAAGTTGATTTATTTCTTTTGGGATATTCCATCCGATAATTGAAGTAGTAGCAGATGGCTGAATATTGATATTCAGCGGGGAAGGATAATCAAGAAATGGTCCCGTTGTCAGTAATAGCCTGTAAATATAATCAAAGCTTCCAGAATATTTGATCGTTTGGTTTGGCTTTGATGGAAAAGCAAATGTTCGAATTGAGTAAATATCGTCAGCAGGTGCAGTGAATACAATTTGTGGATCAAACCCGTGATAGTCATCATTTTGCTCGACGACAAATCCTTTTGAAGAAACCAGCTGGAGAACCGTATCCATTGGTGAACCGACAGATTCATTTGCCGTCACCGAAGCAATAACTGTTTGTTCTTTTTTTAAATTGAATGAGTAACAATCCGTTTCCCCCCCTTTATGCAATACCCCGTTGACGATAATTGGTAACTGGTTGATTTTTTGTGCTTGCCCCAGTTTATTATTGGGTTCCACCTCTTTAATTTCAGGAATTATTCCAAGCTGAAACTGTTTCAATTCTGATGCGCCTTCATCATTATAAATCCTGATCCAACAGTGACCGGGTAGAATTCCTTCTGGAATATCAAATAGTAAATATCCTTTTTTTTTGTCCGGCGTTATTTTGATTTCAGGAGAACTACACCAGATTTTTGTGGATTTTCCAGCACCAGAAACATGAACAACAACTTTTGTACCAATCTGGCCACCAGCAGGGTTTATTCTTTTTAATACCGGTTTCGCTGCTAACAATCGGGGTGTTGCAGTAACAAGGATAGTGATAAATAGAATGGATGTTATAAAATGACGCATTCAGTTTTTCCGTAAATTTCATCTATAGTTTATAAGCAATTTGATATTAGGGAGATTTGCAGATGTTTTAGAGCGTTTCTAAAAATGATATAGAAGGTTTAATTGTTATCCCAACTATATATACAGTGTGACACGTTCTACATCATTTCTAGACATTGTCTAGTCTTTAAATACAAATTCGGGTGTGTTCATCGTACTCCAGAAGATATCTTCAATAATACCCTTTCTGGAAGCACCTTTTGCTTCAAACAATTGTTTTAAATTATTGATTTCTGCTGAAGTCGGAAATCGTGAGTAAACCATCAGATAAATGTCTTCAATAATTTCTTCTGGTGATTTTGTGGACTGGGATAACTGGTTAGCAATCCCCTTGTCTTGTGTAATTTTTTTATAAAGATTTTCAGAGTTCATTAAATGGAGAGCCTGGACAACAGTTGTGTCAAGATTTCGTTCGCAGGGAGGATCCTGATTAGGATCGGGTCGTCCGAATGTATCCAGGAATAAAGAGCCAACTCGGTGCGTCCAGATTTCATTAGATCGGGTTTCCGGAGGCATGGCGTCAAATGATTCTGGAATACCAGTAATCTGGCTAATTGAATCAAGCAACACTTCAGCTTTTAGACGCTGGCGATAATATCGGGAAAAGTACCTGTTATCGACAATATTTCGCTTATTAGGAAGTGAATCCAATTGATAAACATAAGAGTTGGCAATTCGGCGGATCAGGTGTTTGATATCAAACTTATGATCTGAAAAATCTTTTCCCAACGCTTCGAGTAATTTTTTATTCGTTGGAGGATTTGTACCACGCAGGTCATCAACTGGGTGAACAATTCCTCGTCCCATCAAATCTGCCCAAATTCGATTGGCCATCACTTGTGAGAAAAATGGATTCTTAGGCGAGGTCATCCAGTTTGCAAGAATTTGTCGAGAATCTGAACCCTCTTCAACTTTTTCTGCTTTTCCAAATAGGGGACGTGGATTCATGACCTCTTTTGTAACAGGATGAAGAATTTTTCTACGGTTGCCTGAGTAAACCAGTTCTTCTGAACCAGAAATTGGGGGAGAGAGTCCTCCACCTTTATAAGAAACGTTTGAAAAAAAGGCAGCAAAACTATAAAAATCATCCTGTCCCCAGATTTCAAATGGGTGATGATGACATCTTGCGCATTCCAGTCGAATGCCTAAAAATAACTGACTCGTAATTGTTGTTAATTCTTCTGGCGTACGACGATCCCGGTACATGGTAACCGCACCATTTTTAAATGTGCTTCCTTGAGCTGTTATCAATTCACGAACAAATTGATCGTATGGTTTATTTTTTCGGAATGAATCACGAATCCAGAAGTCATAATTTAAAACAGCCTTGATTCCGACTCGGTAAGGATTTGGTCGCAGGAGATCAATCCATTTTGTAGCCCAGTGTTCTGCAAATTCCGGCCTTCCCAGTAAATCATCGATCAGTTGAGAATATCTTTTGGGATCTGAATTCTTTAAAAAGTCACGTGCCTCTTTTGATGTTGGAATCCTGCCAATGATATCAATATAGGCTCTCCGCATCAGTTGGTAAGGTTGAGCAACTTCCGAAGGAACAAATCCAAGTGGTTTCATTTTTTCATACGCAAGCGCATCAATAAAATTATATCGTGGAAGATTGGCATAAATATTATCTGGAACTTTACCAGCCATCGGAACAGAAACATGACACGTGGTAAAAAAACCTTGAAATCGACACATGATGGCTGCTTCACCAACAATTTTTCCCGCTGATATTAAACCATTCTCATTGACGGATGCAATCGGTGCTTCATTCGATTGGTAAGAACAGATTTGAGTCACATCTTTACTGCTACCATCACTGAATTTTGCAGTGACAGAAACTTGCTGTCTTTCTTTTTTACCCATAATTCGAGCAGGCGGGTAAACTACAATATCTACAAGGGCAGGGGTGTCAGGGACCGAAGCAGGAAGGCCTTCTTCAATCCATTTCAGGAGAAGCTGATAGTTTCTATCTTCTTTTGTAAGTCGAATTCCTCCACCATGCGGAACATCCCCTTTTGCTTTTTTAAGCAATAAACTTTCTTCAGGCTCATGGATGGAAATTCTTCTGCTACGAGACTGTTTGGATACGGAGTTGTAATCAAATTCATGATCATAGCCGAATAGAGAAAGTTGAAATCCATTCTGGCCACGCGCTTTACCGTGACATGGTCCTGAATTACACGAGTTACGAGTGAAGATCGGAACGATATGTTCCTTAAAATCAATTTCTGATTTTCCGTCTGAAAATATAACGTTTACCGGAATCTTTATTGATAATTTTTGTGAGCGAATTTCAATAAAGGTATTACCTGTTTTGAGAGGGGTGAGTTGTCCTGAACCTGAAACATTTACAATGGAAGAATCAAGTGATCGATAATCACAAGTATGAGTCAAGTCCGATTTTTTGGAATCATTTAATAATGTCACGATCAATTGTTTATTGGAAAATCGTCCAGTGAGAACAACTTTTTCCGGGTATACATTCAACTGGCTTTCACCGGCATCACTTTGGCATGGCGTGATGCTAATCAGGATAATTGAAAATATAAATATTAGAAAAGATTTCATTGAAATTATTCCAGATATATCTTCTCTTTGTAACCTGATAAACTTGGGCAGGTTGCGCATTGCTAACAGATCACCAAAAAGAAAATATGAATTATCATGAGTAAATAGCAGGTGGGTTTTCAGGCGGGCTTTACTTCATATTACCCCTGATTCGATTTGCAGTCCAATTACAAGACCAGCATTAACCGAACTCAGAACGAAGCCTCAACATATAACCATATGTTAATATGTGATGGAAATCAAATGTTTCTTCGACAAACCGATACCTGGAAAAGAAGATTTATCGCTACTTTCCCATAAAACTAGAATCTATTACCACCCGACATGGAATGAGGTCATTTTTAACCTGTAACAGGCTGGCTGCAGAGAAGCCAATAAAATTACAGAGTTTGTCTAATCAATGAGGTCATTATATAAATTTTCACGTGTAATAATAACCCCTTTTAATTTTAAATTCAGAGCTTCGATTTTCAGTCTGGATGGAGCCTTTGGCATGACTTCTTTCTGCTCATTGATACATGCCATCGGAATCCTTGAATCCAGCTTGAAGTAAAGTTCTCCTTGTGAATTTACGGGAGACCAACCTGCGTTGATTGACATCTTTCTGGCAATATCTCTTGCTTGGATATAGAGTCCATAACTTTCAGGATCAACATAATAATGTAAAAAATCTTTGTTAACCTTAAGTTTTCTTAGCCTTGTTTGGTAATCTGAGTTGGATTCAAGAATTTGCTCAAGTGATTCACCAATAATCAAACCAGGCCGGGGAGACAGAACGGCTTCTAATTCACCATTTAAGATGGCCATCTTTACTTGATAATGCCGTTTATAGATCACATTCTTATTAAAATATTCCACAATTTCAGAACAATTCAATGGCTGATCAGGCCTTATGTAATTCAATTTGGATCTCATAATTTTAAGAATATTTTTTCTGAGATCGTTAATATCAACATCTATGAAGTGAATTTTATCTTTATAACAATACACATCAAACTGTTGAGTTCTATCAGGCCGAGGCTTGGGGCTTGGTAATGGTAATTGATATGGCTCAGCATTTTCTTCAGGTCTGGAAATTTCACTTAATTTTTTTTCCAGTTCTAAAATTTTTGAATTCAAACTCTTCTTATTTTCAGTCAATATTGTTATTTCGTTTTGGTTCTTTTTAACATTTTCTTGAAGACTCTGAATTCTGGCGTATCTTTTCCTCAGGTTAAATATTTCTGTACTTACCCTGGATGATTTAACTCTAAGATTTTTAACTTCAGATTTATAGAGAGGGGAATTGTTACTAATGGATTCCCATTTTTTTTGTTCATCAATTAACTCTTTTTCCAAATTTACTTTTGATTGGGTAAAAGTGGCAATTTCTGAGATCCCAACAGGTTCAACATAATTCTTAAGCTTACGTACAGCAGCTCCTACACTTAACTGTGCTATGGCAAGCATGATAACCAGAACGCCTACAACATTCGTTAATGTATCCATTAAGGAGTTTTGGTTATCCGATATGATTGTTCTTTTTTTACGACGCATTGAACTAATGTTTTATAATTAAATAATAATATTGAGAATAAAGCAGGAATTTCATTTCAACTCCTATTTTACAGGTTTGGTTTTAATTAAAGGCGGAACCTTGTTTTGTGATTGACCAGAAACATTTGTTTTAACTGAATTAGTTTGAGTTGCTTTGACTTCTGGAACTTTTGCTGAAATTGGACTCTCTTGTTTTTGCAATGCTTTGTTTTTCAATTGATTTTCTTTAATGATATCTTTATATATTTTTTTTGATGGAACAATTACTTTAGGTTTCACAGGTAAAGATGTCTTGAATTTAGATGTATCAATGGCTCCTATCCCCTCGACAGGAATTTTGCCATTCTTGCAGGAAAAATGAATAGCCAATCTTTTTGCTTTTTTATAAATTTCAGTTCCGGAAGGACGAACCAGAAATATCACTCCCCCTCCATTAACTTTGTTAATTCTTGTCAAAAAACTGTGGAATTCCTTGTTTGAAATCAAGGGCATTTTAAACGTGCTTTTAAGTTTGCCGTTTTCAATAAACGAAAGTTGATCATTATTGCATTCCAGAAAGAAAGGTGTTTTTATAGAGCCATCAGTGATGGTGTTAACAATTGTGCGAGGATGATTTGCAGGATCTTTACGGAAGGCCAGATCGGCTTCATGTGAAATAATCAACTTCTCAGATTTTGCATTTTCGTCTTTGATTTGTTCAATTTCCACACGATTTCGCCTAATTTTTTCGTTCAGCAAGGCAATTCGCCTGAGCCCATTTGTAGTGTTTGCTTTCGCTTCCGCAAGTTTTACAAGTAGTTCATCATATCGTTTTTTAACATCAACTAAATTTTTCTCCTCATTGTTTACAGCTTGTATCTTAGATTTAATTTGTTTAATTTGGTTCCTCAGCACTTCGACATCGCTTCGAATTTGGTCATATTCTTTATTTTGTCTCTGGTTTTCCGCAATATCTTCAGGAGCCTGGGTTTCTTCCATCTGACCGAAAGAGATACCCGTGATCATCAGGCTGAGAGACCCTATCAAGCAAGCCAGTATGCTTAGAAATGGGAGCAGTGAAATGAAAACGACTTTGTTTTTCTGGCGTCTTTTCATGAAAATTGCTCTACCAAAATAATATAGATGAGTTGAAAAATCTGTGGGGATTCAAATACAAGAAATTTATTTGAATAGGCCACGTTTCTTTTTCTGGTCTCCGGTATTGTCTTCAATAATGATCTGCTTGTCTTGAAGCTTTTCAAGAGATTGATTCAGGTTTGACAATTCTGTTTGTACGGAACCAGTTTGATTGCTCATTTTTTTCATAGTATTGCCGAATGACTCAATAATATTGGCCATCTCCTGTTCCAGCTGAATTCTTCTTTTGTCAATAGCCTGGTTAACTTGTTGTCCGTTGAGCGATTGGGAGAGGTTGTTGATTGCTTCAGCAGTTTTTCCTTGTTGTTGTTGCATATTAACAACAACTTTTTCAAGACGACTAACGCTCTGGTGGTGCTCAGAGCGAATTTCTTTGTCGACGACTTTCCAATTATCTGATATTTTCTTTGATAAAGAGTCAGCTATGGCTTCCAGTTTTTTATTCCAGGTTTGAAGTTCTGAGTGATGATTGGCCATGGCACGATTGATGGATTCCTGAATTGCTCTCTTATCTGAAAAAATATCACTTGATGACTGAGAACGATCACCATCAAAAAGCCTCTTCAGGAAGTTTTCATTACAATATTCATCTACCGTGTTTAAAAGCTCATCTTCAGATTTTTGTAAAGTACTGGTAGGGAACATGACCAGAAGGCTCATAACCAGAGAAAGCAGTGTTGTATCGAATGCTATAGATAAACCATCTGAAACGGCTAAAAGAGAACCTTTAAGCTGTTCAATTTCTGAGGTGCCCGAAAGAGTGGTAGAAAGTTCGCTAATTGCATTTCCTATGCCCAGAACTGTTCCAATGAAACCAAGAATCGGTAACGCCCATATAAAAACTCGAAGTAACGTATAGCTGGAATCAACTGAGATGGCATCAATTTCTGATTGAGAAGTAAGTCTCGTTGCGACTTCAGAATTTCTATGAAGAACGCGAAAATGTTCCAGGCCACGTAGAATCCTGTTCACCAGAAAGCTTTTTTTGGTCCTGGGAGGTAATACCTCTATATGATCAATAAATTGGCTAACGCTTTTGAGAGTAATTCGATTTGAAATTTCTGTCGGGAGTAAATCGTATAAAAGGGCATCTTTTTGAGTCGCCAGATTTCGGTACTTGATATAGAGAATGACAAAAGACCAGAAGAATACAAAAACAAGAGCATACGGGATTTCTCCCCGGTCTAAGAAATATGCACTGATTTTATTTTCAGGTAGAACAAGAATCAAACCGAAAAAAAGAACCGTCAGAAAAAATGCCAATATTCCACTTAACAGGGCACCGACACTAGTTCCGGCATTTCGATCTTGAATACTGAAATTGATTGAGACCGGTTGCATGGTAACTTCTTGGGGGCTATCCACAAGAATTGAAGATGATCCCGACTCGGTAACCTGGGAAGAACTTGATTGCTTTGCTTTCTGATCTTTTTCAGGAGCAGTGACGACCATCGTTTTTTCGCAAAACGGGCAGCGCACCCGTTGCCCGATATTTTCATCACGAACTCTTAAACTCTTTGAGCAATTTGTGCATGCAAATTGAAAGAACAAAAAATTCCCTCTCGAAAAAATGTTAATCGCTAAATAGCGATATTATTAAAGATTGTTTATCAAGTTAAGAGATGGGGAAAAACGGGGTCTTCATAATGTTACGAATTGACTTGATTAAATACGGTTCAAATGACCACTGCACAGCACGCTATTTGTACTCTTTATCATAAACTCAGTTCAATGTGGAATCTACTCTATTCCATGTTTCAGCCTCTTTTCCAGCAAAGAAGATCAGGATTTTCTATTCAACTGAAGCCTGAAATATGATTATACGTGATATAGGAATTATAACACTTTCTTTAAGGACTCACATTCAATATTTTTCAGAAGAGGATTCATTTTAAATCTGCCAGTTCCTAATGGATAATCATTCAGATGACTGCTCCATAATGCTATGATAAACTTATCGATTCGGTTAAATAATCTCTTCTGACAAGCATGTTGCACTTCTAACCAATTAATCTGACCGGCAGGCAATTTTCCCGTGAATCATTTTAATCATTCTCAGGACGACATTGAAAATTTTCTTAAGAATTGGAAGGATATTTTTGCGGTTCATCCCTGTGCCAGTATTTTAGTCGATTTGAATGGGGTCATTGTTGTCTCTAACCAGCTGAGTGAAAATGCACTCAATAATAAAAACATACAAGGTTCAAAGCTAGGAAATTATTTAAGTAGCTATTCATATGAAAAAATATTGAATGCTTTTGATTTAATTCTGCGTACCAACTATCCAGATGAGAAATCATTGCTCAAAGGACTGAAAGAAAAAAGTCCCATTAAATATGATTTTTCAGATGAGGTGAGTTCAAATGAAAATGGAACGTGCATTCAGACTAGCTTGAATTTTTCTATCGAAAATGAATCTCATTTCTCAGCGGATGTGGGTATTTCCTCTGTTTCGTGTGGCAATAATCTCTATTTATTAATCATGTTTCATGATAGTTCAAACAGGGTCGCTTCAAGAGCCAAGCTTCAGGAACAACACGATCGTTATGAAGCTTTGATAAACAGCTTGCCTTTAAATGTATTTCAAAAAGGACTGGATGGGCAATTCCTATTTGCAAATAGCCGATTTTGTGAACTGTTAAATTGCACGGTGGATGAATTGTACGGGAAAACTGACTTTGATCTGTTTCCTTATAATCTTGCAGTAAAGTATCGTAGCGATGATCAATATATCATTGAATCAGATAAATCTTTTGAAGATATTGAACAGCATCTGGATTCCGAAGGGAAAGCAATATTTGTTCATGTTCTGAAAGCACCAGTTAAAAATAATGAAGGTGTTGTAACAGGAATTCAAGGGTTTTTCTGGGATGTGACAGCACGTGAGATGGCAGAAAAAAAACACCAGGAAATTCTGTCCCGTCAACAGGCAATTGCGCAGTCATCCCTGGATTGTATTATTGCAGTAGATGAGTCAGGGAAAATTGTTGAATTTAATCGGGCTGCAGAGATGACTTTTGGTTGCTCGGAATCTGACATACTTGGGTCGTATATAATTGATCTTATCCTGCATGATAAATTGCCTGCTCATTTTGAATTGAAGGCGATAAAAAATTCCAAAAAAGAAAAGTCATCCCTTTACGGAAAAAGAATTGAAACATCTGCAGTTCGCGCAAATGGCGAAGAGTTTATTTCGGAAATAGTCATCCAGCCGATTCCAATGGAAGGAAAACCGGGACATACTATTTTCTTAAGAGACATTACGGAATCTAGAAATACACAAAAAGCACTCATTCAAAGTGAAACCCGATTTCGCAGCCTTATTAATGCAAATATCATTAGTATTATCACCGTTCATGCAGATGGTCGCGTGACAGAAGCAAATGATGCATTTCTGGAAATGATGGGTTACTCTCGTGAAGAACTGGATGCTGGTTTGCTGAGATGGGATGAGACCACCCCGGAAGAGTATCGCAAGCTGGATGAATTTGCTGTTAAACAATTGGGAATCTCTGGAATTGTCGGCCCGTGGGAAAAAGAATTTATTCGCAAGGATGGAAAAATAACCCCCGTATTAATCGGGGTTGTTGAACTTCATGGGAATCACCTTGAAAGTATCAGTTTTGTGCTCGATATTTCTGCACAAAAAGAAGCAGAAAAACAACTGAAGCTCGCCAAAGAAGCTTCCGATGAAGCGAATCGTGCAAAAAGCACATTTGTGGCAAACACCAGCCACGAAATCCGAACACCGATGAATG
>JAJRVU010000131.1 GCA_024277145.1 Planctomycetota bacterium | reverse complement strand
TTATTTTCAGGGATTCCAAAATGGGAACGGGACAATTTCCCAGATATTTCCATTCGATTCTGCACCGTTAAAAGAGACTGACCCAGAATCAGTTCTTCACTGTATTGAGAAGCAGAATTCTCATTTTCATGTATCTTGCTCGATAGGAAATGAGACATTTTTGGAATGCCTGTTGATTCCGGCAAGCCTACGGAAGTGATCTGTTGCGGTGCTAACTGGTAGAAAGGCAGGAAATAATTCTGTAAATCTGAACCAACTTCCCAATGGTAAATAACATCAAATCCACGACTGGCAATCTGGTCCAGTATTTCTGAAAACTTATTTGATAACACCTCAAAACTGATGTGATTAACAGAAATTCTATCCTGTATATTCGTTCGACACTGTTTAGAACAAAGAATCACCAATTCAAATTCTGACGTTTTGAACAGTTCAAGCATTTTTCCAAGATAACGAATAAATACGCCTTAATGTCCATCAGTCACGAAAATTCCAACGGATGGTCGGTCAGCAAGTTTCACAGGTTGAGGTCGTTGAATAATCTGGTCGAAATATTGACCATACGCTTTTTTCAACGGTAATGAATCAAATCCATGAAACTGAAGAAGGTATGATGGTGGGCTATAGTTTGAAATCACCTCTTCAGGGAGCAACTTTTGAGGAATGACTGATAGCCTTTTTAAACCTTCAATTCCTTCCTTGTGATGCTTAATTAATTCCTCTTCAGAAAAAACAACTTTGGAGCACATTGAAAGAATCCAAAGTCTTAATGCAGGATTTTCTCCTGTCTGCTTGATTACGGATTCTAAAGAGTCAATAGCTTCATCGACCTGATCGATATTTCGCTGAATATTAGCCAATGTTATTAAAGAAGGAATATGATCAGGATGATCCCCTAGTATTTCATCTAAACATTCAAGAGAACGTTCATAGTCTTTTGTTTTTTTATAAATTTCGGCCAGATTAAACCGTGCTAATAACATATCCGGCTTGACCTTCAACGCTTCCTGATAAGCATCAATTCCTTTTTCAAATTCATTCAATTCCTTGTAAGCATTCCCCAGTAAGTAATGGCTTTCACTGTTTTCAGAATCCAGATCAATCGCTTTAAGCAAGAAGAGAACAGCTTTTTCTACATCTCCTTTTTCGAGATAACTCGCTCCCAGAAAATGATAATGAATGGCATTTTCCGGTTGGTATCGGGTAGCTAGTTCACTAAACGAAATGACTTCATTATATTGTTTCTGAATAAATAAAGCATTTTCAATATTGGAATAAGCTTTTGAATGTTCAGGTGAAATTTCTATCGATTTTCGATAATTCTGAATCGATTCATCCATTTTGTTCTGGAGATGTTGGACAACCCCAAGATTATTAAATCCATCAGAATGCTTTGGATTTAATTCCGTTCCCTTTAAATAATAAATTTCTGCCTGGGAATAATCTTCTTTAATATGGTAATGTTTTCCAAGATTGAAATAAGCCTCAGCATTTAATGGATCAAAAGCAATCGCTTTTTCATAACAGTTTTTAGCTTGTTCGTCATTCTTCAGGAATTTATAAACAGATCCAAGTTTCACCCAAGCTGGTGAATTATTGGGTTTGAGAGAAAGCGAGTGTTCATAATATTGAAGCGATTCAGGAAATAAATTCTGGAAATACAATATTTCCGCCAAGCTGAAAGAGGCTTCATGTGATTGTGGATGTGTTTTCAGAATGGATTGAAGCCAGTCAATCGCCTGGGTGTAATCCTCTTTTGCCTTTAATACTTCTGCATAATAATAACGCAATACCGGATCATCCGCACAAATATTTAATGCAGCTAACATATGCGTACCGGCTTCATCGATATTTTCATTCAGGAAAAGAATAATTCCAGTTCGCGTTAACGCTCCCATATGTTCCGGTTCCAATATCAAACAGGATTCATAGCAACGATAGGCAGGTTCAATTTCCTGACACTTCTCCAATACCAATCCTGTTTCATAATGTACGCAACATTCCTCAGGATTAAGAATTAATGCCTTCCTAAAATGAAGTATCGATTCTTTGTTGTAGTCCAATGCAGAGAGTGTGCAACCTAATGCATAATGTGATTTCCAACTTTCAGGGTTTTTCTGAACGGCTTGTTGAAGATAGCCAATGGATTCCCTGAATTCGTTTTCATCAAAAGCAATCATCCCCAATAAATGAAGAGTATCCTCATCTGCGGGATTTTTTTTGAGTATATTTAAACAGATTTCTTTGGTGACTGATAAATGTTTTTCTTGATAATGTTTAAGCGCAGAGATAGCTAATTCTTCATTGTTAATTTCTGAAGAGACTTCGATATTAGCTTGCCCTTGTTGAGTATGAGCATTATGAAAATGCGATTCACTCATGGTTTGAATGCTTCCACCCATAAATTAAACGGAGAAAACCAAGCGTTCAAACGGACGAACCCTGCTTTTCCAAGACAGTTTTTCAAAGAAGTTGCAGTGAACCCGGTAAGGTGTTGCATGTAATGATTACCTTGAGCTATTGACTCACCATGACCAAAGATAAAATCGACTCCCGTGATCGGACCGATTGGCGATTCATAAATCACTTCATCCAGTCGGTCTTCAATAATGTATTCTGCGATCTGTTGAAGATCAGGAAGAGTAATCAAAGCATGACCACCCGGCTTGAGTACACGCAGAAATTCACCAAGCGCAATAGGGACATCATGTGCGTACAAGTGTTCGACATTATGGGAAGACCAGACAGCATCAACGGAATTACTCTCCACTGCACTCATGTCTGTCAGGCTGGCAAGAATATCCGGGCGAACATCTTTATTGATATCCAGACGAATTTCTTTCCACTCTTCATTTCGATATCGTTCGTTTAACATTTTGGGATTGTAACCCCCGCAACCGACATGAAGGACGTGTTTTTTCCCAGCCTGAAAAAGATTGTCGTTCAATATTTTACTATGAAATTGATTCTCGCTTGAAGATTCATCAGTTGCAGTTGATGAATCAGTTACACCCAGGCTAATCAACTCTTCTTCAACTTGTTTTAAACTATTGATTGCTTCTGGATAATCAGGGTCAATCGAAATCACCCTTTGATATTGTAGTTTCGCGTTAGCAAGATCTTTTTTCTCACGATACAGGTTCCCGAGGCTGTTATGCGCATCTGTGAAATCAGGCTTGATTTCAATTGCTTTGAGACAACACTCTTCAGCTTTGTCCAACTCTGAATTTTTATGGTAAGCTGCCGTCAGATTATTGTAATAGGTAGCCGTTTCAGGCTGGATACCCAGTGCCCGCTTAATCAATTCAATGGATTGATCAAACTGTCCTAATTGCATCGCACAAACACCAAGAAGATGTAAAGCATCTGCATGTTCTGGTTCTTCTTCCAGAATTCTGCGATAAGCATCAACAGCTTTGACAACTTCGCCTTGTTGATGGCAGGCAATTCCCTCTGCCAAGGTCTCTTCCATGAGTTTCATAATACTTATCTCTTTTCCTTGAGTATAAGATGGTTTTAAAATAGCTGCTCTTGCTAATTATTTGTGTTTGGGTGGAGAAACAAACAGGTGAAGCCAGAGGTCATCCCCGTTACTGTTTTTCTCAACATTTTGTGCTTCAATTTGCATTCCTGTAATCATGATCTGAGCAAACCACCAGTTCGGTTTTTTGACGGTTAAATGCAAAGGCTCACCAAGAGTCTGCGGTCCAAAGTGATCGTCAAACAGCGCAATCGAAAAGAATCCAATTGTTCTCATAGAATTCTTCAGATTCATCAACACATCTCGAATTTTGTGAGTCGGAATATGCTCCAGAACATCAGTGCAAACAACTGCATCATATTTTTTATTCATATCCTCCGGATTCCATAAACAACCAGTCGTAAGAGCTTCACTTTTGATGGAATCAAAATAAGGGTCAAGACAATTGTCTGAGATATCAAATCCATGAATTTTAAAATCGTTCGCGTGTTCTGTCATCACTTTCTGCATCAATTTCCCGCTACCACAACCTGCATCAAGAATGGTTTTCACAGATAACCTTTTGAATTCAGAAAGGAAGTTAATTTTATGAGAATCTTCCAAGCCGGGTGAGAAACGACGATATTGATCAACTTTCCACATTTTTTCATATTTCGCTTTTTCGCGAGCGACATCTGCAGGTAATTCTTGTGAGTGTTCCTTTTCAGAATTTGATACAGCTTCAGAAGTTGAAACAACATCCTGTTTGAAATTGCTTTCCAGAGAGTCATCAGCAACATTTCTAGCCGTTTGAATTGATTGTTTATCGCAAAAATCTAATTGATTCCCTGTGATCTGGTTGATTCGTTCATGGATTTTCAAAAAGACATCTGAATAGTCGTCAATTTGCTTCTGGCGTAACATTTCGAGCGAAGAATACCAGATGGTATCTGTTCGATCCTTCCCCCATCTCCAACTGGGAGTTTTCGGAAGTAAAACAAAGGTTTTAGTTCCTAATGCCCCTGCAAAATGGATTGTTGAATTAT
>JAJRVU010000130.1 GCA_024277145.1 Planctomycetota bacterium | reverse complement strand
CTTTGAGTTCCAGGATTGCTTGTAAGACAAAATGAATCTGATCAAACCAATCATGGGGGTTTTGAGTCAAGGCTGCGAGTATACAGATAATCGTGATACAGCGTGGTGTTTTCGCCATCTAACTTTTCGGTGACGACCACGTTCTCTAAACGTTCAAAATGTTCAAAGGATTCTAACATTTTTTCTCTAACTATTTAATATATTTACATTTTGATAGCATTATACTACCATAGTATATTATAATTTATTTTTTACTATTATAAAAATATAAAATTTTCTCATTTACTGTTGACAGTATAAAATATTGCTATATATTATTATTGGTATAATCCTTTTTTGAAAAGGGAAAATTAGCTATGATTATTTGTTTTAACTGCACAAGAGAGACGAAAAGAATCCTTGATTATCTATTAAAATCTGGACAGTATAAAGATTATGCAGAAGTTATTTCCTCTGCTGTAGAAAATTTAGCTGTACTGCAAGGAGAACTCTCTCATCAAGGGGCGATAGTCATTGAAACAGAAGAATCTGGAACTGTACAGATTACCTCACCATCTAACAGACCTACAGGGGAAAACTCAAGGTTAATAGTTTCAGCAACAGATAGAGTGATTCGTGTACCAGAGATATTTCTTATGAATGGGATCGAGAATCCACCTGCTATGCTTGCGCCTTTGCCGAGTGATGTTTGGGTTTTAGGGCAAGAGGTTCCCCTTGATCGTTGGGTGTTCGGACAGTACAATAAATTCCTTCCTGCGAAGGTTAACTGTAGGGCATTGGCACATTTGTTGATCGATCAGCCGGAAGGTATTCCAGTGGAAGAAGCGGCTTCGCAGATTTCAGAAAAAGCGGCGATATTGGGTGATTTTTTATTATACCATGACAAAAAGAACCACCTGAGTCGTGATGATGCGCTCGCAACAGCGTTCCCTCTGAATAAAGACAGTGTTGAAAAGGCTCAAAAAAGTCGCCTTCGTTATGCGAACCAGTTTATTGCCAGCATTAACAAACACGGGCAAATCTCTGGTTTATTGCTTGACCTTAAACTGATTAACCACACAGGAGGAAAGAAACCACGTCTTCTTCTCACTGAAGTTGGTTGGGAATTTGCGGCTTTGCAAAATCCCATTCTCGATAATGTCCAGGAGACACCTCTACAGAAATTCAGCAATGAGGAAATGGTCTTTTTCCTTAACCATATTTGTTCGTCTATACCAGTCGAAGACTTTGCATATCGCGCAATCCTGACAAGTATTGCCGAAGGTTCGAACACGCCAGACACAATTGATGCTGCTTTACAGAAGTATGTTCCTCAGAATACAGACCGAAACTTGAGTAAATCCTTTCTCTCATCGCAACGATCAGGAGCAATATCACGAATGGCGGATTTAGGGTTAGTGACCAGAGTGAGGGATGGGGTGAGAGTGTCCTATAATGTGACTGATGCAGGAAAAAAGTACCTGCAAAATACTAAAAATAGAAGGAAAAAGTAAATTAAACGTATACGTGGGGGATATGTATGGATTTATTTAACCAAACAATGAGTTTAGAAGAAGCATTATTCCGAGATTTATTCTTTGCGAAAACAGAAGAAGATGTGAATACAGTTATTGAGAGTTATCCGCATATCTTTGGGAATGATGACAATTGGTATCCGCTTGGGAAAAATGAGAGTAACTTCGGGGTTATTGAAAATCAACAATCTTCTCCTATAGCTGCGTTAATTGAGAAAATCACAAATTCAATTGATGCAATTTTAATGAAGAAGTGTTATGAAGCCGGAATTGATCCTAAATCCCTCAAGGCTCCACAGTCAATAGAAGATGCGGTCACACAGTTCTTTCCAAATTCGAAGAGTTGGGATTTGCCGAAGCTTAGAAGACTACAGGCTGAAGATATCCAGGTGATCGCTGATGGCCCGAGGATGGACACGTCGCTGATTATCTATGACAACGGAGAGGGGCAACATCCGGAAGAATTTGAAGCAACCTTTCTGTCATTGTTACGAGGTAACAAGAATGAAATCCACTTTGTTCAAGGCAAATACAACATGGGAGGAACCGGAGCTATCGTCTTTTGCGGGAAAAAACGCTATCACTTAATTGGTTCTCGACGTTTTGATGAGACAGGGAGGTTCGGTTTCACATTGATTAGAAAGCATCCTTTGAGTAAACAGGAACAACACACAAAGAAGAATACATGGTATGAATATCTGAAAATCAACAAGAAAATCCCTGCCTTTGACATTACGGAATTGGATGTAGGGCTGTATAACCGAAAATTTAAGACCGGCACTCTGATTAAACTCTATTCCTACGATTTGCCCGCAGGGTCACGTTCTGTGATTTCAAGGGACTTGAATCAAAGCATCAACGAATATCTGTTTGTCCCGGCATTACCAATCTACACCATTGACAAGAAAGAACGGTATCCCCTCGACCGTGCCTTAGAACGAGAACTCTATGGCTTGAAGAGAAGACTGGAGCAAGATGACAGCAAGTATATTGAGGATTTCTTTTCTGAAACATACGAAGATCAGAAAATTGGCAAGATGAAAGTAACATGTTACGTGTTTAAGCCGAAAATGGAGGGAAAAACAATTAAAGAAAGCCGTGAGAGTATCCGCAGGGAATTTTTCAAAAATGATATGTCAGTCTTGTTTTCCGTCAACGGGCAGGTTCATGCCCATTATACGTCAGAATTTATCACCCGTTCCCTGAAATTCCCGTTGCTGAAGAATCATTTATTGATTCATGTGGATTGCACTGAAATGGATTTGAACTTTCGGAATGAACTGTTTATGGCGTCGCGGGATAGGCTGAAAGGCGGCGATGAATCCAGATATTTGCGAGAAAAGTTGGCGGACGCCCTCAAAAAAGGAAAACTCAAAGAAATCAACAAGCGACGCAAGGAAGCCATTACTGTAGAAGGCGGCGAAGCTCAAGAGCTGTTGAAGTCATTGACTAAAAATCTTCCCTTTAACGAGGATTTACTGAAACTCCTGAATCAGACGTTTAAACTGGAAGAACGAAAAAAAGAACCCCCAAATCCACAAGAAAAAAAATCAAAAAACGAAAAAAAGAGACGGAACCCTTTGTCGGAAAACGATTTCCGACCTTTCTCAAGTTAGGCAAGAAAAAGAACGAAGATCAACCTG
>JAJRVU010000129.1:0-15000 GCA_024277145.1 Planctomycetota bacterium | reverse complement strand
TTCTTTTCCGCACTCTCGGCTCGATCTCTGCATTTTAATCACGTGAAAAAAGAGATGTCCGTTGGCAACTATTTCGCCTGGGTTCAGGCTATGAAGTGGAATTCAAAGAGATTGTTGACTTCAGAAGAGCGTCGTGAATTGCACCAAGTAGCAACTGAATTCATGAAGCGGGATGTTTCTCTGAGAATTCAGGGCAAAAATTGGCTTCCGAAAACGGGTTTGTTTTATTCGTGGCAGAGTCGTTTTAATCTGTTCACAAATATTCTTTCTCCAATCATAAATTCTCTTTCATTTGATGAAATTGAATTTCTAGGTGCTTCATATAACATGCCTCTTGCGTTTTACAGCATGTCTCCCTTTATTAATGAGAGTGAAAAGTCAGTAGGGGCTTCATCTCTTGAATAATTTTGTTCAATTGGTCGTTAAATAGAGTGTATTAAGTCAAATGCTTTCAGGTATTGTACATATATCCATTGAATCTCTGGGAATCGTTGATATCATAATTGCATATGTATCCTCGTTTATAAAGGAGTGGATGTGACGTCAGGTGATTTATTTATCCGGTCTGTTCCAGAAGAATTGAAAGAATGGATCAAAGAAGAGTCTTCTTCTAATAATATCAAGCAAAATAAGTTTGTAATTTCTGCTTTACAGCACTTCAAGGAATCTAGCGGCCAACTTTTGCTATTCAATAAAGGGATTGTTAGACAATCAAAGATTGACTCGAACAGTTTTCCATTCTCATTCATCGATTTATTTTCAGGAATCGGCGGTTTCCGATACGGCTTGGAAAAAATCGGTGGAAATTGTGTTTTCAGTTCTGAATGGGATCGTTTTGCTCAACAGACTTATGAACATTGGTTTGGGGAAAAACCTCATGGTGATATCAACGATATATCACCGGACGATATTCCAAATCATGATGTCTTGGCAGCTGGTTTTCCATGTCAGCCGTTTTCTATAGCAGGTGTTTCAAAGAAACGGAGTCTTGGAAGAGCAGATGGATTTCAATGTGAGAAGCAGGGGAATCTTTTTTTCAAGATTTGTGATATTGTTGAAGCTAAAAAGCCCCCTGTTCTTATCCTTGAGAATGTGAAAAATCTTAAATCACATGATAAAAAACGGACATGGCTTGTAATCGAAAATGAACTCCAGAAATTGGGATATATCGTCTATCATAAAATCATAGATGCCTCTTCATGGGTACCGCAGCATCGAGAGCGGATATTTATTGTCTGCTTTTCAAAAGATGTATTTGGAAACAACCCCGGCTTTGTATATCCTGAACTTCCGAATGGCAAAACGCCAGAATTTGGTGATATCCTGGAGCCTAAACCAGATGAAAAATACACTCTCACAGACCATTTGTGGACATATCTTCAGAATTATAAAAAGAAGCATCAAGCAAAGGGAAATGGTTTTGGTTTTGGACTCATGGAGGATTTTTCAGGAGTCTCAAGAACCATCAGTGCGAGATATCATAAAGATGGTTCTGAAATATTGATTTCTCAAGGAAAAAAAAAGAATCCCCGGAGGCTTACCATCGTTGAGGCTGCTCGACTGATGGGTTATGGAGATATTGTTCAGGCTCGTACAGACATTCCAGTCTCAGACACACAGGCATACAGGCAGTTTGGGAATTCTGTTGTTCCTGCAGTCGTAACTGCTGTTGGGAACGAATGTATCAAAGTGATGAAGAATAAATGGATCGAGCAGTCTGGAGGGTGTATTCTGAAACCTCAAAGGCGTAGACGCAAGAAAATATCTGTTAAATGAGCTAAATGGACGATGGCTGATATAGTAACCAGAGAAAAACGAAGTCAGATGATGTCAGGTATTCGCAGCAAGAATACAAAGCCTGAAATCATTGTTCGTTCCATGCTTCACTCAATGGGATTGCGTTTTCGATTGCATTCCAAAGAGCTTCCTGGAAGCCCGGATATAGTTCTTCCAAAGCACAGGGCAGTGGTGTTTGTGCATGGATGTTTCTGGCATCGACATGAGAATTGCAAGTATGCCTATAATCCCAAATCACGAATCGATTTCTGGCAGAACAAGTTCTTTTCAAATCAAGAAAGAGACAGGCTGAATCAGAAATCGCTCAAAAGTGATGGATGGAGAGTAATCGTGATCTGGGAATGTGAAACCAAGCACTGTGAAAAACTGGAACGAAAACTGAAAAGATTGTTTTGCCTCAAATGAATGATGAAAAATATCCAGATCAATCATTGAACCTGCAGTTTATCAGAGATCTGTTTCTCGGTGTTGGTTGTACCAATCTGCATGTTAAGGAGCTTGCTCAGAAACATGATAGTAAAAACCAGATTTATCTGACTACAGATTTATCTTCATTCAACATTTTTCCGAACAAAATGAAATTTGGCCCTCCCTTGTCAACAGGCATGGTAGAAACCAAAAAAAAGAAGAAAAAGGGAAATGACAGGATTCATGGATTGCTCGATTTCTACTGGTTGTCTGTTGATGCCAAGTTGGAGCAGTCTAAACATGCAAAAATTATTTACTATCCACAATATCCTGAAGCAAGACTTTCTGGTTTTCTTAAGGGTATAAAATCGCTCCCAAGCAAGTATTTGAAAGAAAAGTCTGGGACATTCTTTTCTAACAGGCTATTGTTCCTTGGTACGGACAATAATGGTCGAACTATTGGCTTCCTGACAGTTGGCCATGAAAGTCTAAGAGATGAATTGCATTGTGAACAAGAGTATGACTTGGATGCAGGGTTAAACCGTATCGAGTTAAGGTCTGGTTCATCCTCTGAAGAACGTCTTCTGAAGAAACTGAAAGAAATTCATGAACTCGGCTGGCACAATGGAATGCGTCTTAAAAATGGAAAAATAATACCATGCAAAGCACCTCAAGCAGTTGGATTAACTTTGGAAGCATTACTTGGTGTCGCACCTAATTCCGACAATGCTCCTGATTATGAAGGTTTTGAAGTTAAAGCTATGACGGTTCCCCAATTTGGAAAGGGTTTGAATAAAGCTGTCACTCTCATGACTCCCGAGCCTGATATTGGATTGTATCATGGAGAAATAAAAGAATTTATGCACAAGTATGGTTATCCTGACAGAAATGGAAAAACAAACCGGCAGAATTTTGGAGGATCTCATTACCTGGGAGATGTCCATCAATTGACAAAACTGATGCTGCAACTAGCTGGGTATAACTTGGAAATGGGTGACAAGTTTGATCCCGCTGGACAACTGGAACTTGTAGATGAATTCAAGAAGCTGGCAGCAGGTTGGACTTTTACTCATCTGATTGAGATCTGGAAGAACAAGCATGAGAGAGCAGTTTATATTCCGGCAGTAAAAAGAAAATCACCAAGTGTTCAGTTTCAATATTCCAATGTTATCCAGCTATGCTATGGGGCAAATTTCCTGAAGGTACTTACGGGGTTCATTAATGGAATCTTGTATTATGACCCTGCAATCAAGGCAGAAGAATGGAATACCAAGACTCCAAAAATAAAGAGAAGAAATCAGTTCAGAATCAAGGCTTCAAATATTCCAGAACTTTATGATAAATCAAAAATCGTCCATCTATAAATTAGCTTTTGAATTGAAAAAGAAACGGAGAGAAAATTAGTGGCGACTTCTGGTACAGCATCCAACACAATATCCAGCACAACTCCTGGCGTTGGTTCCGGCAAGAGAAAAAACAAAAAAGTGATTCTGGTTTTCCTGTTTCTTGGCTTGGTTTTACCCGGCTTGTTTTTTCTTGCGTTTAACGCTGTAAGAATTATTCCCCTGGCTACAGATTTAGGCTTTATCAAAGTGGGTGGAACGGTCGGTGCTGTTATGCCTTTAGTAAAAAACAGTGATCAATTTATCGTCGGGTCAGCTTCCGGAATTGGAAAGCTGATTGTTTCAAAAAAAGAATTCCAAATTTCAAAAGAAATCAAAGAGAAATGGGAGAACCTTGACGCAGGAAATGGAAAGAGAATAAAAGAGGATACATTTTACTTCAGTTGTAATGGCATGGGATTGGTCGTCGATGAAAATTTATCAGTTAAGCGTGAAGACAGAATAGGGGATCTTACCTATGGTGATTTTTCTCTGGAGCCTGCAGGGAAGATTGCAGCCTTTTCAAAGTCACATGCGTCCAACCTGAATTTCGATAAGCCAACGACTGTTGTTAATTTTCCTTCCATGAAGGTAATTCGGAAATTTCCTGATGAAAGGTCGCCTCTTTTTATGGATATTCATGAAAAACTTCATCTTGTGACTGTCTGGGGGGATGGAACCGCTGACGGCGAAGATAAAATTATTGTCCGTCCTGCGAATGACTGGGATAGTGCAGAAACATATCTCCCTGAAGAATTTGTCACCTGCCTGGTTCCGGGATTTGAAAAAGAGACAATTCTGGTGGGAACAAAAAAAGGTCAATTAATCTCTTTGCAGATTTCACCATGGAAAGAGAAATTTAAAAGACAGGTTTCGCCAGAATGGGTTACCGCGATTTGTGTTATTGATGAAAAAACGATTGCAGTGGGTGATTTGAACGGCTACCTGTATTTGATGAATGGTGAAACCGGGGCAGTGAAACGGTTACCCAGGAATGAACGGAATACTCATATCTGTTGTATGGGGTACCAATCTTCAACAAAAACATTAGCTGTCGGACTTTGGCGGGGTCGCGTTCAATTATGGAAACTGAGATGAATGAGTGCGACAACTTAATAGTGTCATAATGGATGTGTGAGAATTTCAAGCGGGATGGAGCGAACTCTCCCAGATTGGCTCAGGTATCAGTAAGATTCTCCTTTATTTCCAGTATTTTCCTCTAGATCTGAACCAGAATGGCCAATATTGGTCTCTATTGCTGGACAGCCTGTAGTTCCAAAGATTATATTATCGCCACTGAATACGAGTTTAGACCGTTTTGAGTTCTTGAGAGTCCTTCTTACAGGTCTTTGAGGGATCAACTTGGTTCAAAAAAGCGTGATATGCTTGGATAAATCGTTTGTCAGGAGATGTTTTTGCATCTTTTGGGGAATGTCGGAGAGATGGCAGAGTGGCCGAATGCGCAGGATTGCTAATCCTGTGAACCGTTTTTGCGGTTCCACGGGTTCGAATCCCGTTCTCTCCGCTTAACTGGGGGTACATTTGATTATGTACTCTCAGTTTTTTTATGCCTTGATTCTCTTTGTTTTTCATCCGCCGAAAAGATAAAATAAAGATGGTAAGCGAATAGCCTCTTCTCCTTCACGGAAAAAAGAGTCGCAGTCAATAGCGGGCACATCTATGAATGAAAACCTATCTCCGGGGAACCCTTCGGGAATTCCTCCTCAAATTGATTTCATCGCTCGGGCTCCGTCTCAAACATGGGAAGCGATTCCATTTCCTGATTCGCCGCAATTCTGTGCATGGGCGTGGTTCAAACCAGTGCATACGCCTCAGGGAATTATTCTTCAAATACCTGATGTAACAATTCAGGGGTATCCGAATTTATCTCAATTAACGTTGCGAATGCTAGTCCAGCTGGCAGGTGTTAATCCTTCGATGGTTACAGGTTGGTATTTCAACGGAGTTCAATATGATGCACAGGGCGGGAGTTCCCCACTATTTGATCAGCCCGTTCCATTGCCCGTTTCCGGGATGGATCCGAACATTCTTGTTTATACAAATTTGCCCGTTGCGGGTCAGCCAGTTATCAATCAACCTGTGTTGCCCCAACAGGAACAATTTGCTGCTGCGGTTTCAACTGACCATTTAAATCTTGATGAGATGTTTAAGAAGATTGAAATTGACTGGAAGGAGAGTTTGGCTGTTGTCAGAAAACTTTCCATGAAGCGAAAAGAACTGTTCGATATGGTGACCAAATTAAAGAGTTTTAATCGTGAACTTAACATTGATGAAAGTCGCTTTTGCTCACAGGAAGATAAAGGAGAGTGGCGGGATGCCCGCAGATTACTTCGTGATATCAGTACCAAGCTGGATATGTATATCAAACAGCATGACATTGGCGTGACCAGTTTTGCAGGAAAACGGGAATGGTTTGAGGAAACGTATAATAAATACATTCAACCTCGTCAGGTTTTTGACGATTTGGTTCAGGCTGAACGGGATTTTGAACATTACCGCAAAACATTGCAAGTATTAATGTCTCGAATGAACACCTCACAGATTCAGGCAGGTCGGGATGGGGAACGAAGAGCAAGACAGGTTCTTGCAAAAATTGCAGCCAAAGTCCAGGCAGGTCGTTCCAAACGGTTTGATCACTGAGATATTATTAGCTGAAGTACTTTTTTACTGAAATTCGCTCATTTCCTGTAAAATAAACAGTTTATTCAGGAATATTCAGATATTTCCCGCAGACTTTTCACGAAAGAGGGATCACAGTTGCAACGTGGTTTCGGGAAACATCATAATAGCCTTGTTAATCTCTAATCAATGTTTGTTTTAGAATCGCAAATAGAACCTCTTTAAGTAATAGCAGGGAGAGCCATTATATGTGGCTGAAAAGTTTAGTTCTTTTTTTATTGACAATTGCATTTTCCGACTTTGCAGAGGCGGGGAACTGGCCACACTGGCGCGGTCCGCATTTGAACGGGATCGCTGACGGAAAAGGTTATCCTACAGAATGGGGTCTTGAAAAAAATATTCTCTGGAAAACAGACATTCCCGGGTATGGCTGCTCGACTCCTGTTGTCTGGAAGGATTCCATTTTTCTGACGACCAATACAGACGGGAAAAACTGGCTTTATTGTTTGAATCGTGCTGGTGAAAAACAGTGGCAGAAAGAATTAGGAAAAGAACGAACGGGAAAACATAAAAAAGCAAGCGGTGCGAATCCTTCACCCGTGACCGATGGAAAACATGTTTATGCTTATTATAAAAGTGGTGACCTGACCTGCCTGGATTTCAGCGGGAAAATACTCTGGAAAACAAATTTGCAGGAACGTTTCGCCAAAGACACACTTTGGTTTGATCTGGGAACATCTCCCGTTCTGACAAAAAAATATGTGGTTGTCGCCTGCATTCAGAGTGGTCCTTCCTATCTGGTTGCGTTCGAAAAAGAGACGGGCGACGTTGCATGGAAAGAAGACCGGATTTTCAAGGCACCGGAAGAAGCAAATCAAACCTATTCTTCCCCGATTGTTTATGAAGAGAATGGGCAGGAACGGATTGTAACTTTAGGGGCTGATCATGTCACATCCCATAATGCAGAAGATGGAAAACTCATCTGGAAGATTGGCGAGATGAACCCGGATGAAGATGGTTATTTTCGTTCCATTTCTTCGCCTGTGGTTTCGAAGGAGCTTGTTGTGATTCCTTATTCACGTGGTCAAACCATGCGGGCAATCAAACGGGGTGGGTCTGGAGATGTGACCGAAAATAATGTGGAATGGCTTTTGAAAATCAAAAAAGAGACAGCGGACATTCCCACGCCAATTGTTACGAATGATCGGGTTTATTATATTTCAGATAAAGGAATTATGGTTTCATTGAATTTAAAAACGGGTGAAACAATCTGGAAGAAACAAGTTGAGAAACATCGCAAAGTTTTCAGTTCATCGCCGACATTAGTGGATGGGAAAATCTACGCAACGAGAGAAGATGGAACCACATTTGTCTTTAAAGCAGGGGATGAATATGAATTGCTTGCCAGGAATGAAATGAAGGAATTCACAATCGCAACACCTGTTTTTGTTGATGGCCAAATTCTGTTTCGGACTTCAACCCAGTTATTCTGCATTCACAAGTAATCAGGATTCACTGAATAAAACCTCAAAATTTATTATATATGATCACATGGAGGAAAAATGAGCGGAATATTAAATTCAAAAGCGACTCACAGGATTGACGAGTCTGCCAAAACAACAACTTCGCAGCCTGTCTATTTGCCTTTGAACCTGACAGTTTACGATCCTGATACCATTGAAGAATTATTGAGTTATCCCGAAGGTGAAGAACGGGAAACGTTTATCCTGAACGCCCTTCGTGTGGGGGTGATGGCATTAAAACAGGCTCGCGGGAAAATTGATGCGGACCTCATCAAGCGGGAAAGTGAACGGATGCTGGTAGCTTTGGAAAGTCGCCTGAACGAGCATTCTCGCAGTATTAATGATCGGATGACTTCTTCGTTAAAAGATTATTTTGATCCGAAAGATGGTCGGTTTGAAGAACGTGTCAATCGGTTGATCAGCAATGATGGCGAACTGACTCAGCTTCTCCAAAAAGAGATTAGTTCTGAAGGTTCCGGGTTGGATAAGGTTTTGCAAAATCGATTTGGTCCGGAAAGCCCTTTAATGAAAGTTCTTGATCCTGATCAATCCAAAGGACTGTTATCTTCCTTGAATGAAGTGGTTCAGGAACAGCTTGATACCCAGAAAGAACATATTCTCCAGCAGTTTTCTCTCGATCATAAAGAGGGGGCACTCTTCAGGTTCATTGAAGAATTAACGGAAAGGCAGGGAACGTTTTCAGATAACTTGCACCAAAAACTGGATGAACTGGTCAAAGAATTTTCTCTGGATGAGGATAATTCTGCGTTGAGCAGGCTTGTCAAAAATGTTGATAAATCCAGTAAATTAATCACCAGTGAATTTTCTCTTGATGATGAAAAGTCAGCTTTATCCCGATTGAAATTAATTCTGGATCAGACGAATAAATCGATCCATCAGCATTTATCACTGGATGATGATCAATCTGCACTTTCCCGATTGAAAAGAGAAATGCTTAACCTGATGGAAGAGAATCAGGAAAAAAATCAGAAGTTCCAGATTGAAGTGAGTGAATCATTACAGTCGATGGTTGTTCGTAAAAAGGAAATGGAAAAATCGACCCGGCATGGATTGGTTTTTGAAGATGCATTAAACGAGTTCCTGCTTGATAAAGCCCAGAAGCAGGGGGATATGGCTTCGGCTACCGGAGCAACGACCGGATTGATTAAAAGCTGCAAGGTTGGGGATTGCGTAATTGAATTGGGCGCAGAAAATGTTGCAGCGGGGGCGAAAATAGTTGTTGAAGCAAAAGAGGATGCTTCATACACCATTGCAAAAGCATTGGAAGAAATTGAACGAGGACGCAAAAATCGTGATGCACAGATTGGCTTGTTTGTGTTTTCCAAAAAAATTGCCCCGGAGGGAATGGAACCGCTGACTCGTTATGGTCAGGATATTATTGTCGTTTGGGATTCGGAAGATTCATCAATGGATTTGTACCTGGAAGCTGGCGTCTCTCTCGCAAAAGCTTTAGCCGTTAGAATCCAGCAGAAACACGGAGAATCGAAAATCGATTTCAAGGAAATGGATCAGGCAATTCTGGAAATTGAAAAACGGACCGGGTCTCTTGAAGACGTTCTTAAATGGACCACAACCATTCAAAATAGTAGCAATAAAATTCTGGAAAAAATTGTCATAACCAAAAAAGCATTGGAAAAACAGGTTGAAAAGTTGCAGGAAATGACACTCATCGTCAAGCAGGAAATCAATGATCGGCAGGAAACTGATCTTTAATCGTAGAAGGATGAACGTGTAGGGTCTGCTGTGCAGACCAGACATATTATAACGCAATCTATTTTGATGGTCTGCAAAGCAGACCCTACATATTCAATCAATGTTCCGCAACAGACCCTACGACGAATCAAATTCGGGATTGTTGAGGCAGATGTTTTAACTAACAGATAAATAGTAAGCTGTTTCAGAATGACAGGAAATCTCTTAGCGATTGGTTTTTATACTCCCTGGATGCTCACGGGGATATTGCTTGCCAGCCTGCCTGTTATTATTCATTACTGGTTCCGCAGAAATTATCAGGTGACTGAATGGGCTGCGGTTCAATTTCTTCTTTCCGCGGTTCAAAAACATTCAAAAAGAATCCGTCTTGAACAGATCATCCTGTTGACGATACGGTTTCTAATTCTGGCACTCATTTCATTTGCAATGGCAGAGCCGTTCCTTTCTGGCGGTCAGCAGGATGCGCGTTCCGGCGGTTCTGTTCATCGGGTTCTGGTGTTGGATGCTTCTTACAGCATGGGGAAAAGAGATTTCAAAAACACCCATTTTGAAAAAGCGAAAACCATCGCCCGTGAGATTGTGAATCAGTCTGCAAAATAAGATTTTCTAAGCCTGTTTCAAATTTCGTCGGTGAGTCCTGTTTCCATTATTCCGAAGCCAACACTGTTTCATGAAACAGTTAAACGCGAACTTGACCGAACGGAGGTCACTGAAGAATCGGGAGATCTAGCTAATGTCATTCAGGAACTGAATCAATCAATCAGGGACCATTCCAAAAGTCAAAAGTGTGAAGTCATTTTTATATCTGATCTGCAGAAATCTTTGTGGAATCCGATCCCTGATTTAAAACAGAAAGAATTGAACCAGCAATTGGATTTATTAGGCCAAGTCTGTTCGTTACGAATTATTGATGTCGGTGATGAAAAATTATCGAACTTGGCTGTCACTTCACTGGAACAGGATGATTCATTTGTTGTTGTGGATCGTCCTGCATCGTTTAGTGTTAAAGTCAGAAATTTCGGTCAGCAATCAGTGAAAGAACAATTTGTCGAGTTGTACGTGAATGGTCACTTGGCAGATTCAGCGCAAATTGACATTACAGCAGGTCAGGATCAGGTTATTTCTTTTTCGCATGTTTTTGCATTTCAGGGGCAACACCAATTGGAAGTCAGGATGGCTGATGATTTGTTACCTGTCGATCAGAAAAGATGGCTGGCTGTGAATGTTCAAAAAGGACTCAAAGTTCTTCTGGTTAATGGCAGGGAAGCAGATAATCCTTCCAACCGGGCAACATTTTATTTAGAAACGGTTCTCAGTCCAAAGGTCACCAGTGGAGATTTAACGGGGCTGTTCGATGTTGATTCCGTATCGATGGCAGATTGGAACCGAGTTGACCTTAAACAGTATGATGCAGTTTTTGTGGTTGATGTTCCAGATTTTCAAAAAGAAGAGGCTTCCAAACTCAGACAGTATGTTGCTGAAGGAGGGGGGCTGATTCTTTGTATGGGAAACCAGGTTGATCTTCTCAACTACAATCAATGGAAATTGAAATCGGAGGCGGGGGACGGGTTTTTACCTGTTGAATTACTGGGGCGGGCAAAAACAAATCAGGGAGATCAGGCATTTTATTTCCTGCCGGAAGATTTAAGTCATCCGATTCTAAAACCATTTGAAGGGAATCCCGGAACTGGTTTGGAATCAACTGTTGTTCTGGATTACATAAAGCTGAAAGTCATTCCGGATATTTCAACAAAAATTCCACTACGGTATGATTCAGGAGATCCGGTTTTCACAGAAACTTCTTTTGAAAAAGGGAAAATCTTTGTTCTGACAACATCGGTTGATCTTTCCTGGGGAACCTGGGCAGTTCAGCCCGGTTTTCCTCCTCTGGTTTATGAACTTGTCAAGTATGCAGTTTCCGGTCGTTGGAAGAAAAGTGAATTGAAAGTCGGTGAATTGGTCCAGATTCGGCTTCCGAATTTAAAAGAAGGAACTTCGGTTTCTATCACATTGCCGGACGGTTCAAAACTGAATTCTATCCTGGCTAACCTTCAGGGAAAATCAGGGCAGGGACAGATAGGGCAAAAAAATGCAGGGCAAGGACAGGCGGGGATTCTTTTTTCCAGAACAGATCAGGCTGGCGTTTATCAAGTGTTCTCAAATGAAAAAAAACTCCTGAACCAGTTTGCTGTCAATCTGGAATCGACTGAAAGTGATTTAAGAAGAATTCCGTTTGAAAGAATCAAAAATCAACTTTCCGTGGAAACGGAATTAACGTATACAAAAGATTGGCAGCCGGAAAAAGGAATTTTAACTTCCGGGATTGAAATGAAGACAGGAATTAATCAGGGAATCATGATTCTGGTTTTGTGCCTGTTTTTTGTTGAGCTTTTGATGTCGTGGAAGTTTTCTTATGGTCTTGGTCTTCTCACTTTCTTTGGCCTGCTTGCTTTTATTGGGACTGTTTATCAATACCAAACTGTATTAGGTTGGGGAATTTTTGTGATAGCAGTCATCGTAATTCTCTTCGTGAATCGCGGACGGATATTATCCCGCGCTGAGAAGTTACGATAAATCTACCATGTTATTTCTAAATTTCTTTATCGTGAGAAAAAAGGAACCATAGATGATGAATTCAATGTTTGATAGCATTTGAACGGCTAAGGTGAAGCTTCTTGTGCCTACGGCACCCAACCAAACAAGTTGGTCGGGCCACCCTGTTTCTTTATCTTGAACAGGCTATCAGGCACATGTGATAGCATCCTTTAATTAAACTTGAGAGAATAAAGGTCTGCATCTTTCAGTTTGAATTTCAGGCGAATGGTTTTTCCAGAAAGTGAACTGACATCGGTTCCCTTTTTCCAGTAAACAGTACGATCAACTTCATTCCCAATGTTCACAACAGAATCTTTAAGTGAATAGCCGGGGAATGGTTTTCCATTTTGATCCTGAATTTCAACAAAAATTTCACCCGCTGCTGAAGTTGCAAAGTTGATGACAAGTTTCCCCCCTTTGAATACAAAAGGCTTAGTCACCATTTCTCCCCCATCATAAGATGAAGAAACCGATGCGAATCCATCTGTACGAAGGGAATATCTTCTTAAGTGAGCAGTTGGCTGGCCGTAATTCTGGTTCACATAAACAGAAATTTCTGATTTGCTCGTAGGGACCACATTGAGGGCAGGGTAGTTTGTTCTGGAAACCCAGTTTTCAACGCCAATTCCGGGACGAATGAAACCATCCATGAAGGTTCTGTCGTATTGGTTTCCTCCGCGGGTTGTCATGAAAATTCCATCAGAACAATCGTTGAAATATTTCGGATGAACGTTAATTGCTTTTGCCTGTGCATCACTGAGGACTCGTCTTCTTGGAAAGAAACGAGCTGCAATCGCAACATAAATGTGTGGAGCACGGAAATAAGGAGAAGTTTGATTGGTATAGAGATGTTCAATTGGTTTTCCGCCATATTCCATCATGACAGGTTTTGACCAATGAATAAAATCTGTTGAAGTCGTTCGAGAGATCCTGCGGATTCCATCAGCAAGCGTCCTGAAATAACAGCAATATTTTTTTTCTGCTTCCGACCAGAAAGGAACGTTTTGAGAATCGAATCTTCCTTCCGTAATGACAGGCTTATCAGACATTTTTTTCCAGTGATAACCGTCTGCAGAAGTAAATGCAAACAGCCCTGATTTCATGGACCCACCCAATGCTTTATAACGTTCGGAAGGAGAAACATCTTTCCGGGAATCCAACATGGGACAAAAGTTATGAGAGAATGGAGGAGCTTTTGCAAAGACGATATTATTCTTTTTGCTTCCATTGTAATCGTACTGATTCAGAACAGGTTTACTCCAGGTGATTCCATCAGAAGATTCTGCAATGCAAGTAGTTTCCGCAATTCTTCCATCATTACCAGCACTGGGCAACCCACGGTAGTAGGCGCGATAGCGAATTCCATCTTTAATAACGGTGGCATATCCACTAAAGGCACCTTCCCACGGTTTGTCGAATTTAAAAGCAATTCCTTCATCCCGAGCGGGGTGCAATTTCAAAGATGCATTATCCATTTTATCGATAAGAAAATCATCGACAAACAGTTCCAGTCGGGAACCAATATCAATCGGCTTTTGATCTTCTGCAGAAGCCAGAGAGTTCTGCCCTGACAATGTTATGAGAAAAATGGACAGGAGTACCAGAAGCTGAGGGATTCGAGACATGTTTAATCTCCAGTGAGGTTGGTTATATAGGAATGAATTTCAGGTAATGCTTATTTCATAAGAATTTTAACTCTGCTTCAGTTTTCTATCTTCTCATGAATGGTAATGAAACGGTAACCTTTATTTGGGACTTTTTGGGCAATTTCGTCAATGAACAATTCAAGATTCTTGTTGATCAGGTAGAATATGAGGGATCCCACAGAAATTGGTTTATTTTGAACATATCATATCAAGCGGTGTCTGAATAAGATGGACACAAATAATATGGGAAAGAAGATATGAATTTTTCCCTATCATCTTGAATAACAAAATACTGGACATATTTTAAATGAGTTTCTTTCGACCAGACATTGATCGCATTGAAGGTTACGTTCCGGGTGAGCAACCGCAGGAAGCCGGCTGGATCAAATTAAATACAAACGAGAATCCGTATCCAGCATCGCCTGCAGTTATCGCTGCAATTAAACAGGCAGCTGAAGGACGGTTAAATGTTTATCCTGATCCATTGGTGAAAAAGTTCTGTCAAAAGGTTGCAGATCTGTTTGGAGTGGATCCGGATTGGGTTTTGCCAGCGAATGGAAGTGATGAAAACCTGACGATCCTGATTCGTTCGTTTATTGATTCCCATGATCTGATTTCTTATCCATATCCCAGCTATATTCTTTATGAAACACTCGCTGATATTCAAGGCGCATCCCATGAGCGAATTTTGCTAAATGAAGATTGGTCGTGGGATCAGAAAAGAACTGAATCCATCGTTCAGAAAAGTAAATTGGTTTTTGTGCCTAATCCGAATTCTCCATCAGGCAACAGGTGGTCCGATGAAGAAATCTGCAGATTAATTCCCGAAAAAGGGATCCTTGTTCTGGATGAAGCCTATGGTGATTTTGCAGATGACCCTCATCAGGCGGAACTAGTCAAAGGGAAATTTGGCAAACAGATTATCATGACTAGAACCTTGAGCAAATCTTATAGCCTGGCGGGAATTCGTTTCGGTTTTGCCTTGGCGAATCCTGACCTCATTCGGGGAATGAGAAAAGTCAAAGACAGTTATAACTGCAATATGCTTTCGGTTGCAGCAGCTGTCGCTGGGATTGAAGATCAGGATTGGATGAAAGCAAATGTGGAAAAAATCCGGAAAACCAGAAAAAGGCTGACGAACGCGCTTCATGAACTCGGTTTTCAAACAGTTCCAAGCCAGGCAAACTTCGTCTGGACAATTCACCCGGAGAAGAATCATCAACAAATTTATGAGCAATTGAAGCTGAATAAAATTTTGGTTCGTTATATGAAATT
>JAJRVU010000128.1 GCA_024277145.1 Planctomycetota bacterium | reverse complement strand
ATTCTGACGAAAACAGAACAGGTGATCATCTGGGCGCTACACTTTTAAACCGTTTTTTCACCCAATTCCAAGCGCTACACTTTCTCGCCGTTGTTTACATGTGTTGCTTTCTTAATTTCTTTATAGGCATCCTTAAGTTTATAATGTGTGTGTTCCAATTCTCGAACAGTTTTTCCAAATCGTTCTATTGTATCTTCCTGAGACAATGTAATGTTCTTCAGCTCATCTTCGATCTTTTTTTGTTCAGTGAGGTCACGAATGATTGCAGCGAAGACTAGTTTTCCGTGAAGAGTAGAAAGCTCAAGCTGTACTTGAACAGGATAGTCTGATCCATCCTTACGACGATGAATAGTCGTAAACCCTACACTCTCATCTGTCCCATTGAGCAATGGTGATACCAGTTCTTCAAATGAAGAACTGGTATCATTCGGCTTGATATCAAGGGGGGTCATCTCTTGTAGATCTTCCATTGAATAGCCAATGTTTTTCTGTGCTCCGTGGTTCACATGGACAAAATGGAAGGTTTCAGAGTCAAATATATAGATTTCGTTAAGGGAATGTTCCAGAATGTCTCCAAAAGCACTCAGTTCCTTGGCCTGCATCATTGCTGCTTCGGTTTCAAGTCGAGATTTTTCCAAATATTCTTTTGTCTCTTCCAGTTCGGAAATGATCTCAGCCGAGTGAACAATTGCACTCGCTTGTGCTTCACCCTGTTGATTAGTTTTTTCTTCTTGTTTAGCAAGATGCACACGGACTTCGTTCAATGCATTGTTCAACTCGGAAGCAACAGGAGCTTCGAGCGAATTAATGCAATGCTGCATTTTTTCAATTGGGTCAGATGATGAATTCATTGTTTATTTACTTTCAGATTTTTTTTTAATCACGGCGACGAGACGTTTAATGGAATTGTCAAAATGCATTAGTTCATGTCCTGTCATTTTACACCACGCTTCGATATCCAGACAGAAAGCAGGATCATCGGCAACGGCTGTAAATATTTCGCCTTCATCAAGCTCTTTAATCAATTTGTTTAACCGAACGATGGGCATCGGACAATTAAGTCCTGTCAGATCAACTTCTTGTCCTGTTTTCATGTTTAGCTTTCTGTGAAAAAACAGCTTTTATTGAATAAACAAGATTTCGCAAGGAAATCATCCATTCCCTATTTCTATGATTTGCTCTTCATCATGCTGTGTTGCGTATCTGTCTACAAACCAGATCAGCTTCTCTCGATCAATCGGCTTGGTGGTGTAGTCATCACAGCCAGCATCAAGACATTTCTCCCGATCACCACTCATAGTGTGTGCGGTCAAAGCAATAATAGGACCAGTGTAACCTTCACTTCGAAGTTTTTGTGTAGCTTCATAACCATCCATCACTGGCATCTGCATGTCCATCAGGATGACATCAAAGGGGGTTCCATCTTCCCATGCTTTTAAGACAAGGTCATGAGCAATTTGACCATTCTCTGCAACCGTGACTTCGGCTCCTGCTTTTTTCAACACGAAAGAGATCAATGTTTGGTTGTCCGGTCCATCTTCTGCCAGTAACACCCTGCAATTAAGCTGGATATTCGTAGGATCAGGTTGTCTATCAACTTGCCTAACGGGATATCTCGGCTTAATTTTCCTCTTAACTAACTTTACATTTTTTAAAGGTCCGGTTGAAACCACGAAAGAAAATGTACTTCCTTGACCAAATTCACTTTGAACGGTGATATTACCTCCAAGCATTTCTGCAAACCGTTTACTGATAGTCAATCCTAATCCAGTTCCTCCAAATTTCCGAGTTGTCGATGTATCTGCCTGTGAAAATGGTTTGAATAACCTGTCAATTTGATCTTCAGTCATCCCAATGCCTTGATCCACAATATCAAACTTCAACTTGGAGTCATTTGAATCGGGATTCAATAGCCGAACGATCAATCGAATATCCCCAATTTCGGTAAATTTGATTGCATTTCCTACGAGGTTGATCAGGATTTGCCTTAATCGGGTTGGATCAGACTGAATACTCTGTGGAATTGGTCCAGCGTATTCAACACCCAACTCAAGCCCTTTTGCATCAGCTCTCACTTGCATCAGTGAGGTTACTTCCGACAGAATCTGCACTGGTGAACAATCAACATTTTTAATTTCTGCATGACCGGATTCAATTTTGGAAAGGTCGAGTATATCGTTGACGATTCCGAGCAAGTGTTGACCATTTCTTTGGATAATCTTCAGGTTATCAATATTATCCTGATCAGTGGCGTTTTCCAGAACAACTTCCGAGTATCCCATAATAGCGGTCATTGGAGTGCGAATTTCGTGGCTCATGTTAGCCAGGAACTCACTTTTAGAGTGATTAGCAATTTTTGCTTTTTCTGTTGAAATGGCCAGTTTCTTTTCATGTTGTTTACGTTCAATAATTTCATTTTGCAGTTCATCAACTCTTTGAGAAAGGGTCGTTTTCCAATGTCTAACTGCACGAACCAAATATATCCAGCAGATGATTAATAATGGTGTGAGAAAAAACCATATAATCAATATTTGAAAATTGTACATTTTTTGTTGATGTTTGAAAGCATCAATTGCAGCCGTGCTTAAACCTGTTGTTAATTCATCCATCCCTTCAGAATATGTGTTTTTTTGTAGTTTATAATTATCGCTTTCCAGAAGTGACAGAGCTTCTGTTAGATGACCCAAGTGAACAAGGTCGAAGACTTGATGTTCAATTTTCACTAGTTCGATATTGGCAGTATTGGTTTTATTAGCAAGACTATCGTTGTGCACATTTGGTGCAAGGAGTATCGCTTGCTTAATTGCATCATCCAACAAGGCTTCATTAATCGTATAACGTTCTTCCCACTTAACATTTCCAGTAATGGCTGCCATTCGTGCTGACATCGTTAAAACTTCATCTAAATGGATGATCATTCCTTGCAACTCTTTTAATTTTATGCAACGGCTTGTAGTAATTTTTGTATTTTGATTGGCATTGAAAGTCATCCATCCCATCAATACCAGAATTGTCCAATTGGCAATAAAGGCTATTGATATCGCTTTGACTGGCGATGATGGAGTCTTGCTTGTATTCATTAGTAAATGCTCTAGTGAAAATATCTAAAAATCATTTCAGTTACAGGTTGTATACGGATTTCTCCTGTTATACTTTCATAGTATAGGTTGAATTTTGGCAACATGCGGGGAGGTATATCACTGGTCTGATTGCAAGAACTGGTCAATTAAGCCTTATATCTGATACAACCTGACTTCAGCGTCGAGATTTGAAATTCGCTTAGAAACTCTAAGCTTTATATTACGGATTAAACAATGCTTTTAAGCATTCTCAATCAACGTCTAGGTATTTTTCACCTTGTGTTTAGGTTGGTCATGGCGGCGGATACGCTTTCGTTCCACTGAACCCAATGGACTTGGCGAATGGTCAACTCGGCCCGTAATCCCGTGGCGATTACGACGTTGATAATGCCCCAAAACTAATGCACGGCGTGGGAATGCATGTTATGCTTCATAGCAGGGTCGTTTAAAGGGACAGGATTTGCCTTGCTGAAGGATTTGAAGAAGAGCAAGCCGAAGGTTCCAACCAGAATTGCAATTGCTCCTGCTTCCACCAGTCCGAAAACAGGTTCCCCTTTATGAAGGCTTGGGAAAGTCATGATGTAAAGGTCCAGCCATCGCCCGATTAAAACGACAATCGCAATTTTTGACATGATATAAGGATTTTTCTTACTCGGTTTTGGTAATAATACCAGAAACGTGATGAGCCAGTTGATAGCAATGTTCGCAAGCATCAATGCACCCCAGCCACCTTTAAGTCGCGGGATGAAATACATTGTTTCTTCAGGAATGTTCGAATACCAGATCAGCATATATTGGCTGAACCAGATATACATCCAGAAGCAACAGAAGCCAATGAGTAGCTGCCCGAGATCATGAAGTTTCTTGTTTGAAAATGCTTTAACAAGAACATGCTGTCGGCGAAAATGAAGCCCCGTCAAAATGACGACTGACAATGAAATTTGCATCATGCCTGAGAAAGCATAAACGCCCCACATTGTACTGAACCACATTGGTTCAAGCGACATGAACCAGTCGCAACTGGCAAGAGTAAAAGTCAGCGAGTAAATCACAAGAAACAACGCAGAGAGTCCTCGGTTCCTGCTGGAAAGTTTTGCCCCACCAACGCGGTCCTGTTTTCTTGAAATTCCAACGATTGCTTTACTTAAAAGTGTCCAGATCACAATATATCCGATTGCTCTTCCCATAAAGAATGTGGGTTGAAGCCAGAGTTGTTTAAACCAGAACGTTCCGGGGTTTGCGGGATCGTCTGCAGTCCAGGCATATTCGTCTAGTCGAAAGTAGAGGACTCCTAAAATTAAAAGACCTGCCCAAGGAATAATTCCTGACATTGCTTCCGGGATTCTTCTGAAACTGGTACTCCAACGCGCTCCCGAGATGTACTCAAGTGCAATCAGTAAAGTCCCGCCGACACCCAACATCAAAAGGAAATAGGAAACAATTAATAAATTACCCCAGACTCGTTCGGGTGACAGAATGCCTCCTGCAAGAAGAGCGATGATTCCTGCAATATTGATATACAGGAATCGATTCATAAACTGAGTGGGAGGTATATAAGAATTCTTAATCATTATTTTTGGCTCTCAGATTTTTTTTGATTCTCAGGTTTTTCAGGATGTTTTTCTTGAGATTCAGGTTTAGCTTTCGATTTCGGTTCTGCTTTTTTCTTTTCTTGCTCTATTTTGAATTTCGATTGCATATTCTGGACATAATTTACAACAATCCAGCGGTCTTTAACAGAAATTTGTGGAGCGTACGCAGCCATACTTCCCTGTCCATAAGTGACAATATGAAAAAGCTGACCTTCTTTCATCGAGATTGATTTCCCGGTGAGCATGGAAGGTGGTGGCGGGTAACCTTTTTTGGTCACCAATCCATCTCCTAATCCTTTTGTTCCATGACATGCAGCGCAATGGATTTTATAAACTTCTGCCCCTCGTGATAAAACGGCTGGGTCATCCTTTTTAACAGGTGAAGTCAATTCTTCCCCTGCACGAATTGCTTCTTTAGGATTTGCCAGAAAATGAATAGGCATGTTCCCTCGTGCGATTGTTCCTACCACAGGAGTTTGAAGCGTTTGGCCGTTTTTGAAGTTCGGATTTTTAGAATAAGCATCATACGCGGCTGAATATTTCATATCCGGCAGGAATTCGTAATTCGGTATGTTCGGATCACTTCTTAACCCATAGGTGAACAGAAGAATTAGTAAAATTGAAACCAGTAATGCGAGATTCATAATTGATGTTTTCACATTACACTCCTTAATTATTAAGACTGCGCCCTGCCCTTACAGCTGAGCCAATTTATTTATTATTGATCGGTTGAACGAACAACCCTGTTTTTTTAATACTCTATTAGCTAATTTATTGTCGAATGAACGAAATAGTTTATTCAAGTGAAGTTTCTTCCACTTCCAATACGTTATATTTTTTCAGGATTTCTTCTATTTCATCAATACTATATGAGGCGTCAACTTCTCCTAAAGCCAGGACAAACTGATCGTCCGTCACCCGTTTGTTTATGGGGGTCACATTTTTTCCGGGAAACATTCTGCTGACAACAAAAAAGGCGAAGACTGTTCCAAAAGCTGCGCAAAGAACCAACATTTCAAAGCCAACCGGGGCTTCCGCTGGTAGTGAATTCCAGGGTTTACCACCGACATCAATCGGCCATGCAACTGCATTGACCCAATGTTGAAACCAAAGCATTCCCAACGCACCTATCAATCCACAAACAAAACAGACCCATGTTAAACGGGATGGCTTCAGCCCCATTGCTTCATCAATGCCGTGGATAGCATACGGAGAATAAACGTCATGAATATGAAATCCTCGTTTACGCATTTCTTCAGTGGCTCTCAAAACATTCGCTTCATGATCGAAAGTGGCCAAAGTTAATTGTGTATTTACACTGGTGCTCATGCTGCATCTCCTTTCGACTGAGATTCTGACTCTTTGTGAGTGACTGGAATTTCAAGAACCCCTTTAATTTCTGCAACTGCAATCATCGGAAGGAATCTGCAGAAAATCAGAAAACAAGTGAAAAACAGACCAAAGCTTCCAATTAATGTTGAGACCTCAATAAACGTAGGAACATAAGTTGCCCAACTGGAAGGAAGGAAATCTCGGTGAAGACTTGTGACAATAATCACAAACCTTTCAAACCACATTCCGATATTGATGAAGATTGTGACAATAAACACAATGACCAGATTGCTTCGAACCGCTTTGAACCAGAGGATTTGGGGAATGACGACATTGCAAGTGACCATCGTCCAGTATGCCCAGCTAAATGGTCCCAGTGCCCGGTTCAGGAAGACAAATTGTTCGTATTGATTACCACTGTAAAGAGCGATGAAAAATTCAACGGTGTAAGCCATTCCAACGACACAGCCCATTGAAAGCATTAACTGGCACATCGAATTGACATGACTTTTTGTAATATAGTTTTCCAGTCGCATCACTTTTCTGGCAATTAACATCAAGGTCAAAACCATTGCAAGGCCGCTGAAAATTGCACCTGCCACAAAGTACGGTGGAAAGATTGTTGTATGCCAGCCGGGAATGACAGATGTCGCAAAATCCATACTCACAATGGTATGAACGGAGAAAACCAGAGGCGTTGCGAGCCCTGCCAGTAAAAGGTAAACCGTTTCGTATCGGTGCCAGGTTCTTGATGAACT
>JAJRVU010000127.1 GCA_024277145.1 Planctomycetota bacterium | reverse complement strand
CAAAAAGACCCATTTGTTCATTGAGTGAGAGAAGTTTTGATCCCTGTGTTCTCAGCAGTTTTTGCCAACGGCCCAAATGTGTGATTATAACCCGTGCTGCGGCGGTATCATTGTCTATTGGAATTTTCTTTGTTGCTTCCATTAAGCTGGTGCAGAGAAAATAGAAGATTTTTGCATCATCTGCTGTTTCCAGGATCAATGTGATGTGGGAGCGATTGGCTTCTATTCCTGCTTTTATTGTAATTCCCGACATGACAGGTGCTTCATCGCCTATTTCTGCAGGAAAATTGCCCATAAATCTGAAAACATACTGACCATCAATGTTCCGGCCCCAGTAAAAATCAAATGGATGATCCGAATTTGCGAGCATTGCCGTATAGCTCGATCCAAGCCCCGGTATGCCTATTTCTGACCAAGGCTTCATATTGTATTATTCCCCAAATAGATAATCTTCATCATCCTCAACCTCATGTTCGTAGGACTGTGCGGTACGTCTGAAAACTTCATTAACCTGATATGTCTGTTCGCGTACCGGCTGGGCGGTAATCGGAAGACAGAAACCCAGTGAAACACAGTAATCTTCCAGTTGGCATTCATGATTTTTACCATCGATGCCTATCAGATAAATAATCAGAAGTGGTTTTTCGCGGACACGGCACCATCTTGAGGCGCTGTCTCTTGGTAATTTTTCGAAACTTTTAGCCTCTTTAATCTGATCCTTGGTGAGTCCAAGCTTAACGCTATCCGGCTCACCAGCAGAATTGGTTGTTCCGGTAAATCGATAATTTCCCTTATCAACCTCTGCAACTGACCTTTCCGATGGAAATAGCTTATATCCTTCTAACAGGTTGGTTACGGGTACTATGCCAGTTGCACTGCTTTGGCGGGCTGCTATCGTTACGTCCCAATCTGAAAGCTCATTTGAAACTCTGTCATTTAAATAGTCGCTGAGAAAAGATTGGTTTCCATTGATATGAGTGAGGGCCGTAACAATTTCGGGAAACCGGCAATTCTGAAGAAGTTGAGCAACACTTCCACCTGAAATACTTTCCCAATACGGAATTTTCTTCAACCTTCGATCAGGTTTACCACATTGTTTAAGGAAGGAAGCAACAAAAGACCGGTGCTTCAGGTTCAGATTCTGATTGTTGAAGATAGCATGCCCCTGGACATACCGGCCTGAATAATCAGCGGCCAAGCGCAATTCAGATGCGGAACGCATTTTGTTAGCGGCGGTTATTCGAATTCCAGTCGGGCTTTGGCGCACTTTCAGTCCAAAATCATATGGAGTTTGACCGGATTCCTGCATGAAATTGACTTCAGCACGCAATTCTTCGACTGCAATGCTGATTTGACGATAGTGTTCTGCAGCCTCTTCAGGTAAAAATATACGACACAAATCTTCATAGCCTGCCCTATACCCGAACCATCGTGCCATTTGCATCAATGTATCTGAAGCCCCGACATTTCGAAGCAAATAAGTCGTGACAAGGCCTTCAAGTGTCAATCCCCGCGATAAAGCCAGCCCACCAATAGCGATAACATGCAGACCATCTTTTTGCTGGCGCTCATAATCAAGTTTTCCTCCCCGCATATTGACGGTTGTAACGGTAATTGTGGACGATGAGTTATGCAAAGTTTTTAGTATGTCTGTGAAGTCGATTTCCGTATCGCCGTACTCTCTGTTGAAAGTCTCCATGAGCGCGTTGATTTGGTTGTCCCGCAATGGATTGGAGCTTTTGGCTGAAACCGCAATGGATGCCTTTGCCCTTTCCAGATAGTCATAAACTAGCCCTTCAACTTGTTCCTGCATATCATTGAAGCGGCTAACGTTGATCATCATTGTACAATGGCGCTGCCCATCACCACGTAAAAACCTGATAGCACGCGCCAGAATAAAGCACCGCACAGCATCTTCAAGGCTCGGTGGCAAGCAATCCAACGGATCGTTTTTCTTGTGCTTGAGAGGAAGAATATCGACATAGTCATCTATCAGCACAACCATTCTTTCCCGCAATTCACCGGCATCCGAAAAAATTCTGTGAGCGCCACAATAGTTAGTTGGAGATTCAAGCGCCATAATGAAGTTGCGGGGGAATAAATCCTCGTGCTCCATTTCCTTTGATGTATCAGGTTCAATAAAAATATTTGCAAAAGGCGTGGCCGTATATCCTACGTAGCTTGATCGACTGAACTTAGCCATCAACTCACGTATCAGGGTGTTTATTGCCGTTGAGCGACTAGGGTCACTGCTGGTGTTTATTGATGCGTTATCAGCTTCATCATCAATAAGAAGGAGCGGGTATTCGACAATTTGACCGTGAGCCTGATCTCTAATCCATATATTGAGGTTTTCCAGAACAGATTTATTTTTCTTTACAATAAAAATTTTAGGTTCCCTCAGTGACGCAAACGGAGCGCCAATTACTGCTGTCTGACGATTAAAATCTTGGTCTCTTGTTGTGCCAAAATCCGGGTCTTTGTTGCGCCTACCTCCATAGTTACGAATTTTGAGCGGAGATTCGGATACCGCGTTACGAATTGATTTTCGCCCGATAAAATATTCGTCAATTCGTTGTTGTGTCTGTGAGCGAAGTGAATTCGTTATGCCTGCCAGCAGAATAATAACTTTGTATCCGCTGTCCGCCGCTTTTGTGATCAATGCTGAATAATTTGTGGTTTTACCGGATTGAACATGCCCAATTACCATTCCGCGATATTTCCAAGAACCGGCCTCAGCGGGGTTGCCGCAGCAGTCCAAAATTTCGTCGGTATCGGTGTCCAACCTGGAAACTACTTCTCGGGGTAGAATGTCTTGTTCATTGAGATAATTTCGCAAGCGGTTCCAGTAAAAGAAGTCGATATCTGGTTTTCTTCTGGTTAGCCAAGGCTGACGTTCACTTGTGATAATTTGAGCTTCACCCTGAGAAATAAGAAGGCTGGATTCAAGTCTCCTTGTCAGTTTAAGTATTTCAGTTTTAGCAAGACGGTCTCCAAAAAATTTATCATTTTCAATTGTTTGAAAGATAATTTCGCGTGTAATGAATCGCTTGTTCGATAGCAAGCCCTTGAAATAAGAGACGTGCGGAGTGAGATCAGTTGTCATAACAGTTTCATGCCTTGTAATACCTCTTCAACAACCTGCCAGTTTGAAGCATATGGTTCCGCATTTTTTAGTGCTTCCACTAGTTCTCCCGGGCTTTGATATTTCGCCATCATGACGGGTATACTGCACTTGGCAAACTCCTTGAACTTGTCGCGTTCAACATCTCGTTGCTGGATATTATATGGGTTTGCAGCAACCTCGTGGTTTATCGATTCCAATGGAATCTCAGCTTCCACCATATCAAGCATGGTATCAAATCCAATTGTATTTTCTTTGGATTGGTCCTCATTTGAAATTTTTGCGCGAAGTGAACGGATAAGAGGATGTGCCCTGTTTATGCGGTATCGCACAGCCTGTTTTCGTACCGTCCGCTCCCAGACGGAATCCTTTCCGGTCTTGTCAATCTTTGCCCCTTTTGACCGAAAAACTTTTGCAGAAGAGTTTCGAAATTTGTCAATCAGTGCTTTCATTCGTTTTTTCAATATCGCCGGAAGCTGGGCATCGGATTTGTCTACGGTGATCTTCCACATGTCATCCAGTGTATTAGGAATATCGACCATTATCCTTACGAGCTTTGAAAGCTCCCCGTGTTTTGCCAGTAAAAACCAGGTTCCCCAGATGATTAACCGATGACTTCTATAGACATAAAACCCCTGATTTCTGAGGTATCCTTCCTCACCACCATTTACGTTGTATTCACTTTCTGACAACTTCGAATAATGGGGAAGAGTGAACGCCTGCATTGTGATTTGACTATTATCATGAGCACCAGGGACTGTAATTGTTTCAGGATCGAATGGAATGGTTGCGTGATTGGATCGACAAAATGGATCGATGGCATCCAATTTCGTTCCGTTGATGCTGATTATAAGCCTTATTTTGTCTCTGGTATCGCCAGCTAGATATCTGTGAAAAATCAAAGACAGTTTTTGTCGAGCCTGCACTACAAGAGTGTTAAACTGTTCCTGGGAAATCGAGCGATTTTCTGAAAGCCGGTCACAATTTGTCCATATCAGCTCGGTCCCGGACGTTTCACTGAAAGGCTCGTTCAACAACTCTATTGCGCCATCGTTATCAAAAACCGTCATTGCCCAGTTTTCAATATTATCTATATCCCATCGGGCTGCATTTAATGTGCCATCAATCGCTGTAACAACGGTCAGGATTTTTGCCTGGGAGAAGGATGCAGATTTCATTCCCCAACCAAACCTGCCAAGGTCATCTGGGGAGCGCTCCTCGGCAGGATTGGCGCTGGCCGGTCTCATGGCTTTCTTGAGTTCAGGCCCGGACATACCTTCCCCGTCATCTCGAATTCTTACTTCACAGTCTCCATCATCAAGAAATAGGCAGGTTATCTCAATATTTTGACTCTTTGCTTTAATGCTGTTGTCGATGAGGTCGGCCAAAGCTCCTGCCAGATCATAGTTGCCAAAGCTGCGGGCTGTCGTCATTAAAGAGGCCGCATCAGGAGGATTGGAAATGCGTTCAGGTGTCGTCATTTCTCTTCCTCTTTTGCAAGTTGACCAGCGGTCTTTTTGCTTTCCTGCTGTTCGCAGTCATAGTACCAGCCCCTCTTCAATCGCTTTCTGCAGCGCACCAAGAGCAACTGCAGATTGTTTTTCGGTTGGTATCTGGCTCGGAATTTTTGCCGCTATTATGAGAACACTCATTTCGATGGGAGTGAATAATCTCTTGCGTTGACCAAAAAGCATGATTTCATGCCATTTGTCTTTCAACTCAACCACACGGGTTTGCGCTTCAATACCAGAATCTATTTTTCTGATTTTTCGATCATTTTTTCGAGTTTCTTTTGCTTGCCCAATTGCAATAGTGCAATCCTGCAGTCTGTCAGATAAAGCAAGATCAAAAGCCGAGCTTATCCTAGCCCAGCAGGCCTGTGTTTTGCAGTATTCTCCAATATTGCGAACATTTTCCGGTGGATCCTTCAAAAGATTTGCAATGTCAGGTGCCAGATCAGTAAGAGTTACTTTAAGTGAGGAAGGGATATCCTGACTGGTCCATATTTTTCGAAAGTCAATAATGCATTTTTCTTTTGAAAGATAAGAAACAACTGCCGCAACAGTGTATGTGACGGTTTGAGATTTGTACCCCCGGTCATTTTTGTACCATTCCGAGGTTCCAATCATCTTGTCAGTCCAGCGAAAGATCAAAGCGCGGGCCATGGAATCCTGAAAATAACCGTCACCAAATTCCAAAGCTTCCGGTGTCCATTTTTTATCTATCTGATCAGCAAAAGCCATAAAGCATTTTTGAGCCCCCCTGCTGACAATGTGAGGCTCACATGAAAATGACATTTCATATTTTGCAAGGTCAGTCTTAACAACCATCTGGTCTCTTGGGTGTTCAGTCAGAAACCGCTTGCGGGCGGCTGGCGACATATACGCCTGCTCATCTTTATATTGGCCGCGGGCACGTTCATAGAACCACTTGGTGGCAACAAGCTCCCCTTCTTTCGGAGGTGCGGATATTCGTCTTGACATTTTCTCCATCTGTAAGTGAAACGGATGACTGGAAAAAAAGTCCGCTTCACTAATTCTGTTTTGAGTATTGGCATATCGAGAGATCAGCGGTACGATTTCCTCAATCGCTTCAGGTTCAACAATAGAAAGCTTCATCTGAACGAATACTTTTGAAAGATCTGCTTTTTCTCTGTCACGCGCGTACAGAATGGAAGCCGTTGTTTGACCTCCATTGACAATCTGGAGGTTATTAGCTGATTGGATGAACAATCCGTTTTTATCTTTTGCTAAAGATATTTTTGAAGCGGTTGCAGTGAGTCCATTGTTAAATGCAAAGAAATTCTCTGGCGTATCTTTTAGGGTTTTGATGATTCCTTTATTTACTTTTGTGCGTGCCTGAAGAAATGTCCGCACATTGGCTTCAAGCAGGCGGGCACCATACAGTCCGTATATTTCAGCTAATGCTTTGCCGGGAATAATTACCAGGTAAGATTCATACTCATCTGAACTCGAAGAAGCTTCCAGGCAAGGCAGTGGAGAAAGACCATTTTCCGAAAAATCTATTTCTATGGGATCAGAACCTGTTCGGGAATCAAGAATTGCGTTGTAGCGTTCAAAATCGAGAATGCTGTATGAGAACCGGACACCGCTGTCTTCCCGCATTGTTACAAGTTTTTTTCGAACCGACATACGGGCATTTGAAAACAGTTGCACACGCACACGCTGTATAATCGTGCGGGATTCATAGATGGTATATGCGGCCATAAAAGTTGGACTAGAATCTTCTAGTTGCCCGATGAAATCAGCACTTTTTGATTTTTCAAAAAATCGATCAACTTGATGAAACAGCGCCTCGACATCTGAAGCATTTAGGGTTTCTATGCTCGGTGTGGATCGATGATCGCAAATAACGAGAACAAGTTCTCCCTGTTCTTTATTCAGGTTGTACCCGTCTATGCGGAACTTTCTTGCGCCTTCATGACGTACCGGGCAACGATCGACGTGCTCGATATCACCATTGTCTATGGCCGCTGAAGCATATAATTGAAAGAAAGCTTCGGCCTGTAATACTCCAGAAGATTCCGCTTCTAAAAGAAGTTCATTCTTAAAGTTTTCATACCTGTTTTCCATATCCCCACCCCCGAACCTCT
>JAJRVU010000126.1 GCA_024277145.1 Planctomycetota bacterium | reverse complement strand
CATGTTCATGAAAATATTCAATCGGGTCTTCAAGTGTAATAATATGATGATCCATATTATGGTTCATCCAGTTAATCATACTTGCAAGACTTGTTGTTTTTCCACTTCCTGTTGGTCCGGTCACCAGGAACAAACCTCGAGGTCTCTGGATCAGGTCCTTGACAACAGGTGGTAATCCAAGTTGTTCAAAAGTAAGGAACTCATTTGGAATTCTCCGTAACACCAATCCAATGCATCCGCGTTGTTTGAAAACAGCAACACGAAAACGAGCTTTTTTTCCGTATGCAAAACCGAAGTCTGTCCCGCCCATTTCCTGCAGTTCCTGCTGGTTCCGTTCGGGGGTGATACTTTTCATTAAAGCAACGGTATCTTCTGCTTCCAATGTTTTTGTTTCAACTCGTATCAGATGGCCACCCATTCGAATTACGGGGGGTTGTCCTACAGTGATATGCAGATCGCTTCCATTTTCCTTGACGACTGTTTCCAGTAGTTTGTCGATCTGAATCGTTGGCATTCCTGCTTGCTTTCCTTGATATGAATTTCTTAGAAGTTTGAATTGAGAATTTACAGTTGTTCTAAAATAATGATCCTGATTTAAAGAATGAAATGATTAACGATCAGGATAACTTATATTAATCACCAGACTCGTATACAAAAAAAATAAAAATGAACTGTAAAACTTAAAACATGCAAGAATGTCGTTAAAATCGGTTTTTCTCAACCACGAGCATTATTAATGAAAAAAATTGACAGTTCAAGAAATCAGCGATAAAAACTAATAATTGCAGATTTCATCAAATTCAGATGAATTGTGAATAATCGATTCACTTGAATCATCGCAAAGGATAACCTCTCGCCTGTTTTTCGACAAGCAAGATAAGTATACATATGATCTTGATGGTTCAGGTTTGCTCTCCTTTTAACTTTCGTTCGATCGTTTCAATTGGGTCTGAATTGAAACCGTATTATTCTTTGATTAGCTTGTTTTGGTTTAGCTGATTTGAATTTATGAGGAACCTCTTTCAGGTGTTGAATTGGAATTAGTTATCACTGAAAATCGAGTTGAAACTAATGGCCACCTTTTTCTAGTTTATAAACCTCAGCAAGTGTCGTAATCCCTTCCATAGCCTTGTCAAACGCATCTTCCACTAATGTTTTCATTCCAAATAGTCGTGCCTGCCTACGGATATTCTGTGAAGGCTCACTGCGGAAAGTCATATCGCGGATCGCTGCATTCATCACCATTAATTCAAAAACAGCTTTCCTTCCCCGGTAACCAGTATGCTGGCAGGAATTGCAACCGCGACCTCTTGTGAAAGTTGCTTTTTCCAGTTGCTCAGGAGTGATGTCAAACTGTTCAATTTCGTCAGCACTGGGCGTATATTGCTGCTTGCATTTTGGGCAAACCACACGCACAAGTCGCTGAGCCATAACTGCCATTACGCTGGATGCGACCAGAAAAGGCTGTACACCCATATCGATAAGACGTGTAATAGAACTGGGCGCATCGTTCGTGTGTAGAGTACTGAAAACCAAGTGTCCTGTTAGTGAGGCTTGGATTGCCATGTTTGCTGTCTCTGTATCTCGAATCTCTCCCACCAAAATTACATTGGGTGCTTGACGTAACATTGCTTTAATAATCTTGGAAAAGTCGAATCCAATAGCATGGTTGACCTGAACCTGATTGATGCCGGGGAGCATATATTCAACCGGATCTTCTGCTGTGATGATCTTACGGTCAGGACGATTCAGTTCACCTAAAGCACTGTACAAAGTGGTTGTTTTTCCACTTCCCGTTGGGCCTGTCACAAGGAAAATTCCGTTAGGTCTTCGAATGATATTCTGAAAAGTCTTGTAGTTTTGATCACTAAAACCAAGATTCCTGATACCAACACGAATATTCGCCCGGTCCAGAATACGCATCACGCACGCCTGTCCATGATTACTGGGAAGAAAACTGACCCGTAAATCGTATTCAGAACCTGCAATACGCGTTTTGATACGGCCATCCTGGGGTCTTCTTCTTTCAGCAATATCAATACCTCCCATAATTTTAATACGGGATGTGATTGCTCCGAGAAGCCTTCGGGGGGGACTATCACGTTCAACCAGTTTTCCATCAATCCGGTAGCGGATTCGAATCCGATCCTCAAAGGGTTCGACATGAATGTCACTTGCCCGCATATTGACAGCTTCAGAAATGATAAGATTGACCAGTTTGATGATTGGAGAATCTTCTTCTTCCTCTACGATTGCTGCTTCAGATGCCTGCGTTGCTGTAAAATCAATCGCGGTTTCCGTGAATTCCGAAAGCATGGAATCAACTGATTCCGTTTCACTTTGGCCATAATGCCTGTTAATTGTGGCTTGAATCTCGTCTTTTGAGGAGACAATCACTTCAATTTCCCGGGCGAGAATAAAACGAAGTTTTTCAAGAACCTCAAAATCGAGGGGATCGCTGACAACGACTGATAGCACTTCTTCGTTTAATGCAAGAGGGATTACAGTATTTTCCCTTGCAACTGATTCTGGAATCATCTCAATAACAGTTTGAGGGATTTCTTTCCCTTCAAGTTCAATGTATTCATGCCCATACTCAGCGGCAATTCGTTGGGCAACCTCAGTTCCTGCCATATATTCCAATAAGACAAGTGCATCACCAGAACTGATTCCACGGCTAGTCATTGTTGAATGAACTTCGCTCAATTGGTCAGCGCTAATGATTCCTTCTGAAACAAGTTTATCCAGCCAGTCTCCAGCCATTTATTGTAGTCCTAATAATGATTTAATTATGCAGGTCAGAAATCTTAGAGCGTTTCTATAAATGCTATAGGATGATTAAGTCTCATGAAAAATGGCCCGATTCTTTTGTCTGGTCTTAAATTACTTTAGTGCTCTATCAAGCTAAAAGTCATACCTTAGTTTTGCAACAGGCATGCTCATCGACGTACAAATTAACCTGAGTTAGGAGGCATTGAAGCATCGTTAGATTAGTAGTTGTAATGCATTATGTCAAAAGAATCAAAGGAATTGCATCATTCTGATGCCAGATATCATTTGAATCAGCCCAAAAATCCGCGAAAATAGGATGAAAGGATATTAATGTATGGGCAAGCTACATCTAGCATAATTCTTTCAGAGGCCTATACAGAGTCAATAAGGTTTTTTTTGTATACTAGTTCTGTAATCCGGTTTTGTGTTCTGAAGGTGTAAACCTGTTTAAACGTTTTTTTATGCTCACTTAGTTTAGACCATTGCCGGAAATCATTCGGATCGTTTTTCTCAAAGCCTCCGTTTGAGATCGAACTTTATCCAAAGTTTGCATACTTGTTTTGAATTGGCATAAATAAGGCTGAACAGATTCACAAACCGGACAGTCACCCGATTGGTAACTTTTCACTTTTCCGTGGTAACGGGGATCAAAATTAGGAGCTTGTTCTTTTGTGCGATAGAAATTGAGATCCCGGAAAACCGGTTCCAGATGGATTGGCTTCCAGGCGGCATAAAGTCCATCGCCCCCGTTTTCAATGAATCGTTTGCGGAACTCTCTCCAATTCACTCCTGCT
>JAJRVU010000125.1 GCA_024277145.1 Planctomycetota bacterium | reverse complement strand
CTGGCACCTTCAAATGTTTATTCTCAGTTTTCGCTTGATGAAGAACCGATAAATTATTATGACGTTGAGCCGAATGATCCTATCACTGACCTACAGAAAAAGATTGATTCCGGTAAAGTCAAACTGGAGTTCAATGAAAAAAATGGCTATTTAACATCGGTTCTGAAAGAATTAAAAATCCCGAAAGAGTCGCAGCTTCTTGTTTTCTCAAAAACCAGTTTCCAACTCCCTAAAATCAATCCGTCTAAACCAAGAGCTGTCTATTTTAATGATGAAGTCTATATGGGCTGGGTCCAATACGGAGATGTTCTTGAAATCTCAGCAAATGACCCCCTCAATGGCACCATGTTCTATTCATTAGATCAGGAAGAAACGGAATCTCCCAAATTCCTGAGGCATACAGACCGCTGCACAATTTGCCATGCATCTTCTCGAACAGAAAGAGTCCCCGGACATCTAGTCCGTTCTGTCTTCCCGGACAAAAAGGGAAATCCGCTTTTTAAAGCGGGAACTTTCAGTATTGATCACAGAAGCCCTATCAAAAACCGATGGGGCGGTTGGTATGTCTCCGGGCATTCCGGCAAACAAACACACATGGGAAATATGACAATCAAGAACAAAAGAAAGCCGGAAGAATTTAACCCGGAAGAAGGGGCTAACCTCACAGATTTAAGCCGATTTTTTGATACTTCTCCTTACATGACACCATACAGTGATATTGTTTCACTTATGGTCGTAGAGCATCAGGGACGAATGCAGAATTTATTCACCCGAGCAAATTTTCACGGGAGATCAGCTCTCTACCAGGAAAAAGTTTTAAACAAAGCGCTCAAAAGAGAAAAGAATTATCGTTCTGAAACCACACAGAGACAATTTAATCACGTTGGTGAAAAAGTTGTTGAGTATCTCCTTTTTTCCGATGAAGAAAAACTGACTGATAAAATTTCAGGAGTCTCAGGTTTTACAGAAATGTTCCAGAAAAAAGGAATTAAAGATAAAAAAGGACGATCCCTGAGGGACTTTGATCTCGAAAAAAGAATCTTCAAATACCCCTGCAGCTACCTCATTCATTCAGAAGCTTTTGATGTCCTTCCTGAACCAGTTAAAAAATATATATTCAAACGGATGTGGGATATTCTCAACCAAAAAGTGGACGAGAAAAAGTATGCTCATCTCTCAAAAGAAGATTGCCAGAATATTATTGAAATTCTCAGGGACACCAAAAAAGGCCTCCCTGATTATTGGCAGATTGAAGCGGTCTCCCTAAAATAACCGCCTTCTCGCAATTTGAATATCTTAAGAACACTCCAAACCTGTATCCCAGAGATTTCAGGGATGGAGTTTTTTCGCAATATTCCTATTGAACTCCACACCTCTTCCTGAGAGTCTAAAGCAGTGCTGCATGGATCTGTTTCCATATAGAATATAAACTGTCCAAGACCATTGGAGACCTTCAATGAATGACCAGGAATTAAAATCAGAATACGATCAAAATGGTTTTATTGTCGTCAAAAATTTCTTGAACAACCAGGAATTAAACGATCTGACTTCTCATTTGGATCATTACATTCGTGAAGTGGTTCCAGGTCTTGATAAAGAAGCAGCTTTTTATGAGGACCCCAATGATCCATCAACCTTGAAGCAGCTCAACAGGATGTCTTCGGATCCTTTTTTTGAGAAATATTCATCGCATTCTAAATGGAAAAATCTTGCTGAATCTCTGATTGGTGAAGAAGCTCATTGCGAGTTTCCTGAATGGTTTAACAAACCTCCGAACACCAACCATCCCACGCCAGCACATCAGGATAATTATTATTTCAATTTGGCTCCGCCTAACGTTCTGACAATGTGGTTAGCTTTAGATAATGTTGATGACGAAAATGGCTGCCTGCGTTACGTTCCCGGATCTCATTTAAAGGGGAAACGCCCTCATTCAGTTGGCAAGGTTCTCGGCTTTTCACAGGGAATCAATGATTTTTCAGAAGAAGATGAAGCCAGCGAAGTGAAAACTCATATGAAGCCGGGTGATCTGGCTGTTCATCATGGCTGGACAATTCACCGCGCGATGCCCAATCAATCAAAAACCCGTTCGCGCCGCGCCTTTGCGATGGTTTACAAAGGGAAAAGCTGTCTCCGTGATGAAAAATTGTATCAGGAATATCTACAACAATGTCAGGATCAACATGCGGAACTTGCAGATATGTAGCCTGCTATTAAAACATATCTTTTAAATGAATCATGTTCATGAATCATGATCTGCGGGCTTTGCTTTAAAAGCTTAAACAAAGTAATATGTCGTTGAATAACGATTCAACCCATTCCATTTACATTGTTAAAACAGGCCCGAGAGTCATGAACGAAAAAACGGATCCAGCGGTGATAGAACCAATTATCACGGTCCAGCAACATATTCTGCAGGAACAAAAACGTTTTCCGGGCGCATCAGGTGAGTTTTCGTGGTTACTTTCCGGGATCACGATGGCAACCAAAATGATTCAAGCCAAAGTAAGGATGGCTGGATTAACTGATATTCTTGGTGAGTGGGGAACAATCAACGTTCAGGGAGAAGTCCAGCAAAATCTGGATATCTATTCCAATGAAGTTCTTGTTCATTGCCTGAAAGTTCGAGAAAGCATTGGCGTATTAGCTTCTGAAGAAAATGAACAAGCGATTCTTGTTCATGGAGGATCAGAAAATGCGAACTATGCTGTCGTTTTTGATCCACTTGATGGGTCATCCAATATTGATGTGAATGTCAGTGTCGGCACAACTTTTTCCATATTACGACGACCGGATGGCGTGAGCCTGGATGAACCTGAAAAATGGGTTTTGCAGCCTGGCAGCGTACAGATTGCAGCAGGATATGTCGTTTACGGTTCTTCAACAATTCTTGTTTACAGTGTTGGTAATGGAGTTCATGGATTCACGCTTGATCCCTCTATCGGCGCATTTATTCTCAGCCATCCTGATATAAAAATGCCGGAGCAGGGTCCGTATTACTCAGTCAACGAAGCTTATCGTGATTCGTTTCCAACGCATTACAGAAATTATATTGATCATTTACGAAACGGTGGCCTGAATCATAAGTATTCTTCGAGATACATTGGCTCAATGGTTGCAGATTTTCATCGCACATTATTAAAGGGAGGTGTCTTCTTATATCCGCCAACGGAATCCAATTCAGAAGGAAAGTTACGTCTCCTTTATGAAGCAAATCCCATCGCATTCCTGGCTGAACAGGCAGGGGGAATTGCAACTGACGGAACCAGGCGAGTACTGGATATTCAACCGAACAGCATTCATCAACGAACCCCAATTGTCGTAGGCAGTCAAGCAGAAATGATTGAATTTGAACGGTTCGCTTCGGAAGCCAGATAGTAAATAACTTTTTCTTATTTTCCAAACTTTTTAACAATGGGATTGAGATGACGGAGAATAGCAAACCAACGGGAAAAATTGTCATTGCAGGAGGAACAGGATTTCTTGGGTTGAATTTAGCGAGACATCTTGCAGAGTTTGGCTGTGAAGTCGTTATCATCTCTCGTAACCCGACAAATGAAAAAGGTCCGTGGATTCATGCTCAATGGGATGGACGATCTCTCGGTGACTGGGCGAATCATCTTGATGGAGCATCTGCATTGGTCAACCTGACAGGCAGAACCGTTGACTGTATTAAAACGCCAGCTCATTGTGATGAAATTCTACGTTCCCGCGTCGAAGCAACCCAAGTGCTTGGAAAGGCAGTCCGAAAAGTCAAATCGCCACCACCTGTTTGGGCCCAAATGTCAACCGCACATCGATATGGTGACCCGCCGGAATTAGTTTGTGATGAATATTCTGCATTCGGATTCGGCTTGGCTCCGATTGTCGGGCAAGCTTGGGAAGAAGCATTTGAAGAAGCTGTTCTTCCGGAAATGAGGAAAGTAATCCTCCGAACAAGTTTTGTTTTAGGACGCGATGGCGGAGCCTTACCTCGACTTGCAAAAATAACACGTTGGGGACTCGGAGGCAAAGTCGGATCTGGAAAGCAGGGGATCAGCTGGCTGCATGAGGAAGACATGAATCGACTATTTACTCGTGCAATTTCCTGTAATGAAATGACAGGTGCTTATATGACAACTGCGCCTAACCCTGTTTCCAATGCAGAGTTCATGAAAGAATTACGAAAGGCCCTGAAAGTTCCTATCGGCTTACCTGCTACGGAATTCATGGTAAAAATTGGAGCCCCCTTGTTAATGAGAACGGATCCTGAACTTGCAACATGCGGTAGATACTGTGTCTCCAGCAGATTAAAAGAAGAAGGTTTTGAATTCCTGTTTCCTGATTTGCCTTCCGCCATGAAAGATATCTACAAAACTTCAAAGTGATTGATCTCTTGCCAGCCTGAGCTAAGACTTCGCAGAGGATATAAAGAGATATTCTGACTCATTATATCGAGAATCTCTTGTGTAGTGTCAAAATCAAAAACAGGGCTAGAAAATTGCAAAGCACAATAATTCTGCACAATACAATTTCTTATCCTCAATCCATAATTTGAATAAAGACTAATCTTTCAAAACAAAGGTCACTTTCAGAAGGACGCGGTATTCTGAAATTCCGCCTGATTTGTTCACTGAAACTTCCTGGTCCTGAACCCATGCAGACCTGATATTTTTGAGAGTCTTGCTTGCGCGCTTAACGCCTTTTTTAATCGCATCATCAAAACTTTTTTTGGAAGAAGCTTTAATTTCGGTAATTCGTGCTACTGACATGTTCTTTTCTTTCTCTTACGTGGTTAGTCATGGATTCTTTATTAATCTGGTCTTATTTTTTTGCAAACTGGGACATATTCAGAAAATAAATCTCGTTTAATTAACAGGAAGATGTATGCAAATAATTAATAACCGACGCTTTTTTTGTACCAGAGTTATGTTGAAAAGGCAAGAAAACTCTGTGCAAACTGGTAAAACAGAGGAAGTTGATAATTTTATCCCCATTGTACAAAAGTGGGATCAGAAAAGTGCAATTTGGAATCATTTCGTAATAGTTGCGTTATATTCGCTTTCAATAATCGTCTTATTCAATGAAGTAGCATTCTTTTGTGAATTACTTTTATATATGCCCAGCGTATAATAAGTAGTTCTTACGCCATTCTTGAATAGAATTTTTATTAAGCGAGTACCATGAGCACAGGCAACCTTCACATATTCGTTGGATGGATTGCGATGATTTTCGGAGTTCTGTCTGGCGCAATCATTGGACTATTCTTCCATAAAGATCAATGGGCAGGGGGTTACAATTCGTTCCACAGGAGAATGATTCGATTAGGCCATATCTCTTTTATTGGCCTTGAATTCATGAACTTAATGCTTGGTTTTACATTAGGCTTCCTCTATTAATCCCTCATTTTTGAGGAAATAAGTATGGACGTTTTTTCGCCTGTTTGTAGGATATCATGAATTCCACGAAATTGAATCCATAAACCATCCTCAGGAACCACAAAAT
>JAJRVU010000124.1 GCA_024277145.1 Planctomycetota bacterium | reverse complement strand
GTTGGAATTCAGCTTGGTGCAGATTTAAAGGCGATTAAAGATCGGGGAACCGAAGCGATTCTTTTAAACATTCTTGACCCGAACCGCGAAGTGAAACCGCAGTTCGTCACTTATACATTAGCAACAACAAAAGGTAGAACTGTTTCCGGCTTAATTAAAGAAGAAAATGCTAACAGTATTACCATTGCTAAAACAGATGGAACCACTGACATCATTCTGCGAATTGACATTGATGAACTGATCAGTTCTAAATTGTCGTTTATGCCTGAAGGTCTGGAAAAAGAGATCGATAAACAAGCGATGGCTGATCTTTTAGCGTACCTGAACTCTGTAAAGTAAGTTCTTTATTAATCACAAATTCCGATGATTTTACAAGAATTAGTGCATTCATTCTAAATCCCACCACTCTCCCCTTGACATTCTATGGAACGACTCTTATATTACATAGACATTCTATGGGAGATGTATTATGCCTAAAAAAGAGACCAAAGCAAAACTGTTCCAGGGTAGTCTGGACATGCTGATTTTAAAAACTCTAACCAATGGCTCCATGCATGGGTATTCCATTACCCGTCACATCTTTGAAGCCAGTGAAGAGTTCATCAACGTTGAAGAGGGATCGCTCTACCCTGCCCTCCACCGAATGGCGAGAAAAGGCTGGATTGAATCAAGCTGGGGAACTTCTGATTCCAACAGACGAGCAAAGTTTTATAAGCTAACCCAAAAGGGAAAAAAGCAACTTAAAGTTGAACAAGCAGCCTGGCTAAACATGAACAGTGCAATCAATCAAATTCTGGACTTCCGTTTAGCAAAAGGTTAATCATGAAAATCAATGAACTACTTATTTCATGGTTCTCTTTTCCTGACCAACGGAGTGCATCAGAAATCGAATATGAAATTGATGAAGAACTACAATTTCATCTTGAATTATCTATCGAAGAAAAAATAAAACAGGGAATCCCAAAAGAAACTGCGGAAAAAGAAGCAATAGAACAATTTGGTTCCGTAAATCAATATTCGAATGAATGTCGCTTAGTCGATTTAGGAGACCGTATCATGATCAATCGTTTTTTGGCAGCAGGTGTAATTGGCCTTAGTCTTCTTGTTGGATATCTAGTTTTTGAAACTCAACAAATGAAAAACAGCCAAATGACTTTGCTGGATAAACTTTCCAAACAGCAAGAGAATTTTGAAGAAATTCAGAAGGATCAGAAATTACTATTAACAAATATTTCATCACAACAAGAAGTTCTTGACAAATTAACTCCTGAAAAAAAGACTTTAAGCGGATCCGTTTCAACAACAGATGGAACGCCATTGGATAATGTAAAAATTCTTCTCATCCTGAAAACATGGCCAAACAACCGCTATCGCCAACAAAACTTCCATGTAGTTTCAAATGATAAAGGAATATTTGAGTTTGATAAGCTTATCCCCTCAAATGACCGATACGCGATCAACATTACTGCTCTTAAAGACGGTTATGTCTTTAAATCAGTCTATCAATACATAGAACACCGTGATTCTGAATCAATAAAACCTATTAAATTTAAATTGAACAAATCCAATAAATTCACACTTCAGTTTCTGGATAGTAGTGGAACACCTATTAATGGAGTCAAGGTTACACCTTCAGGTCGAGGAAGTAAAACAGGCGAAGAACATTTAATTTATTTCCAAGGTTCTAATCCAATCCGTTTGACCTCGGACGTAAAAGGTGAAGTGACACTGAACTGTTTTGCAAAAGGAGACGGAGCCAGACTTAATCTCCAAATTCCGGGAATAAAAACGAAAGGAATAATTTTTCAAATTCCTGAAACAGAAAATCGCAAGATTATTAAATTCCCAGATGACACCAATAGTTAACCAGACTACAAGCAGTCCTAAACTAAATTAAACTCATAGGAACAAGCTCGATGAATCACCTCAAGATAAGATTTTGTTACTCTGCTTTTATCGTTTTCTTTTTAATGGTGAATATATCACACGCGCAGAATGACATTGCAGATATACCCTCTAAGAAACATCAATTGAAAAACAAGCTGGTATTCCATGTTATCGGTGATGAATCGAAAGAAGCTCCAGAAAATGGATTCAAATTATTGATTGTTCTTCCGGGTGGTGATGGCAGTAAAGCATTTACCCCGTTCATCAAACGCATCTATCAAAATTGCCTGGATGAAGACTATTTGGTAATTCAATTAATTGCGCGTAAATGGTCGAAAAAACAATATGCCACATGGCCAACCAGATATCTCAAAGTGAAAAATATGAAAACATCAACAGAAGAATTTATAACACAAGCAATTAATGAAGTTAAAAAGCAAACTAAAGTTGATAGTCGTCATATCACTGCATTTGGATGGGCTTCCGGTGGGGGTGCCATTTATACGACTGCCTTAAAAGAAAAAAGCCCGATCACCGGGAGCTTTATTGCAATGAGTGTTTTCAAACCGAATCTGCTTCCACCATTATCAAACGCAAAGGATCGCCACTTTTATATTTTCCATTCCAAACAAGACCACGTCTGCCCCTACAGGATGGCTGCTTCAGCAAATAAAAAGTTAACAAAGAATGGTGCACACGTTAAGTTCGTAGAATATTCAGGCGGTCATGGCTGGCGTGGTGATGTTTTTGGAAACATCAGAAATGGCATCCATTGGCTTGATAAACAGAATTCCAAACCTTTAAAGAAAGCAGAATAAAAAGATATAAGATTTCTTAATCAACTAAACCGTTCGCATTAAAAGTGCGAACTGGAAATCAGAATTCTGGATCTGTTCTTCCGTTAAGCCGGTCTCTTCGAAAGGGATTTTCACAAAATGGCCGCTCCCGGGTGCTGCATCCACCGGTTGATTCTTTTTATTAAAAAGTGATTTCAATTCAAACTTGCAATTCCCATTAGGATCCATCAATTCCATCTCGTCACCAAGATCAAATCGATTCTTGACATCAACAACAAGAAAATCGTCTTCTTTCGCAATAATATCTCCTACGAATTTCTGTTGTTTTGCCTCGGATCGTCCATGTTCGTAATTTTGCAAATCTTCCGGTGCATGTCTGTTATAAAATCCTTCTGTGTATTCCCTGTTGGAAAGGCTGTCCAATTGTTTAAGCAATTCAGGTGTTGTCTCTTTCCCTGCATAAACGTCATCAATCGCCTGGCGATAAATCTGGGCTGTACGAGCAACATAAAAGAATGATTTTGTTCGCCCTTCAATCTTTAAAGACGCAAGCCCCATATTAACAAATGTTTTCACATGTTGAACAGCTCGCAGATCTTTGGAGTTCATGATATAGGTTCCATGCTCATCTTCATAAGCTGGAATGTATTCCCCGGGGCGCCCTTCTTCTTCCAAGAGAAAAACCTGATCAACAATGGGAAGAAGATTTTCCACCGGCTTCTCAACGGGAACAGGCGGAGGATTCTTCAGAACAATATCACCTTCAATAGTCTGGATAGCATCGTGCACTTTATATTCCCATCTGCACGCATTGGTACAGGCTCCCTGATTGGAATCTCGATGATTTATATACCCGGAAAGCAAACATCTTCCCGAATGAGCCATACATAAAGCACCATGCACAAAAACTTCGATTTCCATGCCGGGGCATTCATCATGAATTTCCTGCACTTCTTTGATGGACAATTCCCTTGAAAGAATCACGCGAGAGAGCCCCTGCTTTTTCCAGAAATTCACCGTTGCAAAATTGACTGCATTCGCTTGCACGGAAAGATGAATAGGCATTTCCG
>JAJRVU010000123.1 GCA_024277145.1 Planctomycetota bacterium | reverse complement strand
GTTTTTACGCTATGGATTTCGGTTAAGATTAGCAAGTGGTAGTAAATTCTGGGGAATTCCGAATCCAATTCCGATCAGCCAGGTTCAATATTTTACCATCTCTGAATAATGACTATTTCAGGGACGACTAGTTATGATGCCTCTGAAGTGGTCAGTTCAAGAAGCGCAACGGAAGTCCTTTGTTATGGAACCGCAGTTGTCATTGGACGAGAAGAATAGTCTGGAAAACGATATTTAAAGAATTAATCGAATAGGAATTGCAGACAAAACAGTTGTCACCTTTTCTTAAACAGCAATACCACAAAACCAATGATCATTATGCAAGCGGAAGCTGCAAGGAGCATGGTTGGCAAATGCTGTTGTGCTTCGATATTGAATCCCCAATCTTTTTCCTTGAAATATTCTTCGTAATGGCTGATAGATAGAAGGATGCCGTTGTGGCAAACATGAAGAATCATACCGGGGAAAACACTTTTACTGAACTGGTAAACTGTTCCAAGAATTAAGCCTAATAAAAAGCTGGGGAAAAAACGTTCGAGGGATAAAGTGTTTTTGACTATCAAATGAAACATCGCGAATAAAAAGGCGGAAAGAATGACTGCTTTAAAACTACTGTAATTCTTTGAGAAGATGTTCTGGAGGAACCCCCTGAAAAAGAATTCTTCGCAGATTGCAGGAGTTACTGCAAGTGTTGCTAATAACCAGAAAAGGGAGACTTCTTTAAAATCGAGATTCATCTTTTCAAATATCTCTTTAAGGAGTTCCAGCTGTTCGGTTGGCATAAAATAGATGGTCAGTTCATAAGCGAATGGCCACGCCGATATCCCTAACAAGATTGCTGCCAGATAATGATTCCATTTTGCTTTTCGGAGAGTGAAAGTCTCTACGAGACGATTGGAAAGAAAGTAATTGGCCAATATTGGAATCAGCATGAACAAAGTTATTGTGATTAACGCAGGATAAAGAAGCCGTTCTGACATGGAAACGTCCTTCAGTTTGCCGAGAATTCCACTCGAAAGCAGAAAGAGGGGAGTGATCATGACTAACGAATACCATGCAAACCGTAAAGGGTATTTGTCATTGCCAGACTTTGATTGATGTAACAAATCGGTCCAGGTGCCTGAGCTTCCATAGAGAATTGCATCGGAACCAAAAACTTTTGCAGCCCAGTGTAACGCAACATATCCGTAAAATATTGTGGAGCCGATTGCGATCATTGCTGGCGTTATTGCGACATTTTTATCAAGAATATCTCTTGCAAGTAGAACGATATTGATTAATGGGGCGAGTGATAGATACCAGTTCATTTCAATTCCGGGCATCAGGCTTAGTATTCCGGGTGACAACGAAATTAGCATCACAGGAATCAGGTAGGCCTGGGCTTCTTTAAAACTTTTTGCCACGCTGGTAATCCCCAGAAGAACGGCAGAGAAAAACCCGGCAAAGAGCATTAACAATGCAAGGATTTGAAGGATAAGAAGGAGATCCAGTCCTGAATCTCCCAATAAAATGCTTTCAAAGCCAATGGAATAGATTGTCGTCCACATTGCAAATAAATTCATGATTGCAGTGAGCATGGCGACTGTGACCACTGCAATATATTTTGCCAGCATGATTCTCATTCGTGGAATTGGGGCAGCAATCAGGGTTTCCATTGTTCCCCGTTCTCTTTCGCCTGCAGTCAAATCAATCGCTGGATAAACTGCTCCTGTTACCGTCATTAATATCAGGATTAAGGGGATGATTGTTGATAAAGAAATTCCTGTATTTGATGCCTTTTCCAAAATAATTTCTTTATCAGACATACCAATTTCCATAGGTGGAGGAATCTGGTTTTTCACTAATGTGCTTTTGAGTTGAATATAGTTGAAATCTTTAACTTGTTTTTTGATATAATTTTTCGCATTAATGCTTGAAGAAGAATTGTGAAGAAAAATTAATTCAATATCGTGAACATTCTTACGTGGGTGGTAGCTGAGGTATCGAATTCCCAGATCGATGTCATAGCTTTCGACCTTGTTTTCCAGGATAACGCTTTCACCTTCTTCTGGAAACCAGCCTGAAATTGCAGGTTGAGTATTATCCTTAGTGTTATTGGGTTTTGAATGAAGAAGTTGCTGGAAAAGGTTCATAGCCCGGCTTGATTCAAAGCCGATGACATATTCAATGTTTTCAGTACGACTTTTAGCCTGGCTCAATAAAAATTTCTGGAACGCTACCCCTAATAACGGATAAAGAAGGAGTGGCATGAGAACAAGCGTGAGAATAGTTCGACGATCACGGAGGATTTCTCGTAATTCTTTCAGTGCAAGTTGCCAGAAGTGACCTTTTGGTTGGGATGACAAAATTTAAACCTTTGTTATGTGTTGCGATGTAAGTTGGGGTCACTTGTTTGCTGTTATTTTATATTGAATAAGTCAGGGACGTGATAACTGCAGTTCGGGTAAATATCGAATAAATATTTCACTTAAAGATTGGCAGCCTGTTTCTTTCTTTAATTCCTCAAAGGTTCCTTCATGGCATAATTTTCCTTTGTGAAGGAGTCCGAGCCTGTTGCATAGTTTTTCTGCTTCATCCAGACGATGGGTGCAGACAATGACTGCTTTTCCAAGCTCTTTTAAATGTGCAATGTATTCAAAAATGATATGAGTTCCTGCGATATCAAGCCCGCGTGTCGGCTCATCAAGTAGCATAATCGGAGGGTCGTGAATCAATGCTCTGACAAGGTTCACTCGTTGTTTTTGACCCGTGCTCAAAGTTGAGCATCGTTGATCAAGGAATTCGTTGATATCCAGAAGGGAACCGATTTTAGCTAATCTTTCCTGGGATACTTCATCAGGAATACCGTATACATTTGCAAAGAATATAATGATTTCTCGCGGGGTTAGCCACTGGTATAAACCTGCGCTTGCAGAGACAAGGCCTATTCTTTTTTTTACTTCTTCCGGTTGATCGTTAACAGAAATTCCATCAATCAGGGCTTCCCCGGATGTTGGTTTTAATAATCCTAAAATCATTCTCAGTGTTGTCGTTTTTCCAGCGCCATTTGGTCCCAGTAAACCGTAAACTTCACCCGCTTGAGTTTGAAAGTTTAAATGATCGACAGCGGTGAACTTGTGAGAACCACTCTGGAATATTTTCGTTAAATTCTGAACCTTGATCATTACTGCTGGTTTTCTTTTATGAAATGCAGGGTGAAAAGTAATTGTTGTTTATTATTTGCTTAGCTCAGAAAATTGGGTTGTTAAAATGAATGTTCCAGGAGAATAAAGATTATACTCCCTGAAAAAATACGCAGAGGACTTCAGATTTGTTTTCGGACTTGTTTAAAATACGATGATTGACATGTGCATCAAAATAGAGACTGTCTCCTTCATCCAGTGAGTAGAGGTCGTCGCCATATTCAAAATGAATTTCTCCTGAGAGAACGAGTAGGAATTCTTCACCTTCATGGGAAAGCGCATTCTTCCTGGATGTGTTTGCAGGAATTGAAATGATAAAGGGATCCATTGAACGGTTTTGACGTTTGAATGCAAGCGCTTCGTAAACAGAATGATTTTCGGGTGAAGAATCTCTTTCGACTTTCGTTCGATCATTTTTTCGAACAAGAATCATTTCCGGTTTTTCATCAAGCCCTGTAACAAGATCAGCCAGCGTAATGTTCAAAGCCTGTGCGATTTTCCCCAAAGCAGGCAGGGAAGGAGTCACACGAAAATTTTCGACTTTTGATAGCCAGCTTCTTGTTAAACCGGTTTGGGTAGCAACCTCTTCAAGTGTGAGAGATTGTTCCCTCCGATAGTTTTTAATTCTTTGTGCAAGTTCAACTAAATTCATAGTGTTGATTTTAAGTCAACCAATCTATTTATACAAGGATCCAGCTGAGTATGAATGCTGGAGAATTGTAAAATCCCCTTATTTATGCAGTCTTACGTAAGAATCAGCAGGTTTGTTTGAAGTCAATTCTGTTTCAGGGGTGTTTATTCTCTTTCTATAAAGTTGACTAAAAGTCACTATTTGGTATTATACACGCTCGATATGGAAAAGACTGTATTGAGGTATAATCAAGTCAAAAAGCTTAAACGAAATAGTTTGGAAATCAATGGGTATTAAAGAAGTCAATTTTTCGGTTAATGGAAGAACTTATGATCCTCCTGCAAAGCCAATCGTAGTGATTTGTATTGATGGATGCGGTGATGAATATTTAAGCACATCAATCGCTTATGGGCGAATGCCTCATGTTGCAGAATTCGCGAAAACTGGTTACCGAGGTTTTGTTCGAGGTGCACTTCCTTCATTCACCAATGTGAATAATTCCGCTATCGCAACAGGTGCTCCGCCATCTGTCACCGGTATTGGCGGGAATTTCTTTCTTGATCCTGAATCGGGTGAAGAAGTGATGATGAACTCTGCAAAATATCTTCGGTGCGAGACGATATTTTCTGTTGCAGCTAATGCAGGACGGAAAGTTGCCTTCATCACTGCGAAAGAAAAATTGCGTGACATTCTTTCTAAAGGGATGAAAGGGGGAATTGCATTCTCATCTGAAAAAGCTTCGGAAGCGACTCTTGATACTCATGGAATCGAAAATGTTGAAGAGATTGTTAATGAAAAAACACCTGAAATATATAGTGGTGATGCCAGTATTTATGTTTTAAAAGCAGGCGTTGCTTTGATCAAGAAAGGGCTTGCTGATTTCCTTTATCTATCACTAACTGAC
>JAJRVU010000122.1 GCA_024277145.1 Planctomycetota bacterium | reverse complement strand
TCCCGGATGATAAAAGAACAGAATTTCCATCATATTCTGCAGGATATTAACCAGATAATCATGTCTTTTGATATGTGCTAATTCATGAGCTAAAATCGCTTCCAATTGATCCGAATTCATTCCCGTCAGGAGAGATCCCGGCACTAGAATGACAGGCTTAAGCCAGCAAATCACGATCGGAACCGCAACAGAAGAAGAGATCAGAAGCTGAACCGGTTTTGATATATTTAACCGCTTTTTAAGAGCGTCCAATCGAGAATTCCAAACGGAATCTTCCGGCGGATTTCCTGAATGAACCATATTTCGAATGATTCGCCAGGAATTCAACAACCTGATTGAAAGCAATGAAACTCCGAAAAGCCAAAAACTGACAATCCACGAAAACCATGGCTCTAAATATTCACTTATCAAATTATAAACAGAACTGTTTTGCTGAACTATTAAATGAGAAGACTGCGTTGAAACTTCCAATTCCTGATCTGTAAAATCTGCTTTGTTATCGGGAACTTTTGTGTTGGGCAATAATGCGGAATCCCCGTTGGCAATGTTCGGTAATTCGGAATCATCTATTTCGGCATTCATTGAAAGTGAAAATGGTTGCTGCGAATGATCTGCACTGTTGAAATAAATAATCAATGTGGAGAATGAAGTAATTGTTAAAAGAAAAAGAGAGAGACAGGAAATCAGGTAACGGGTTTGTGCAGTTTTATTCGTGAAAACTTTGAGAAGAACCCACAAGATGACAACAGCGATTGCAGCCTGCCAGATGAAATGAAGAAGGGTCCAGCCGGTTGCTTCGATCAGGGATTGGAATAACGGGTGATTCATTTTTTCCCTCTTTTTTTGGTTCGGGATTCAAGATCATCAAGAACTTTTCGGATTTCTGCCAACTCTTCGGGAGATGTTTTATGTTCGGAAAGAGCTTGCAAAACCAGTTTTCCGGGGTCGCCACTGAAAGCACGTTTCAGCAAATCACCCAGCAGTTGTTTTTGCGTTTGCTCTGCCTGGAATGCAGCTTCATAGATATGCGAACGTTGAGACTCATTCCGTTTGACGAGACCTTTATCGGTCATTTTCTGCAGGATTTTTAAAGTGGTTGTGTACCCGGTTTTTTTGGTTATTGCGAGGATTTCATGAATCTCACGGACCGTGCCGGAACCATGTTCCCAGAGAATTTGAAGGATTTCCAACTCTGCCTCTGTAGGGCGAGGTAATTTATATTTGCTCATGAAATTAACATACGATACCTGTCGTATGTTTGTCAACGACAATCGTCGTACTTTTGTCGGTTTTTTCAGAAAGAATTTATCACACGGATATCACGATGAGAAGTAGGGTCTGCTTTGCAGACCATTGTCTGGTGGTACAACATGGTTGCTGGTCAAACTGATGCTTTAATTGTTTATTGATTTATGGTTCATTTTGGCTCATCTCTTTTTTTATCTTTTCTGCAGGTTATGATCAGTACCTAATATGCTTTTTTTCTACAACATCCATTGAAGAGCGAATCATCGTGAACGAAACTTATTTTCTGGAAATTATATCAGGAGAACGAAAAGGGTTTTTGCCCTCAGGTTTGCGATGCCTCTTCCGGTTTCTTTCTTTCTTTTATGGAATTGCAATTCGCATTCGGAATTTCCTGTTCAACGTCGGAATCAAAAAAACCTCTTCTGCAAAAGTTCCAGTCGTCAGTATTGGAAACATCACCACAGGAGGAACCGGGAAAACGCCGTTCTCTGCTTATTTGTGTCACTGGTTTTTAAAACAGGGCATGAAACCAGTTTTTTTAAGCAGGGGCTATAAGTCTCTTGATGAAGAATCAAATGATGAAAAACTGGTGCTGGAACAGCTTTGTCCGGGGGTTCCTCATTTACAAAACCGGGATCGTGTCTCTTCTGCTGAAAAAGCGGTTTCTGATTTTCAAGCTGAAATGATTCTGCTGGATGACGGTTTTCAACACAGGCGATTAAATCGTGATCTCGACATTGTTTTGATTGATGCGTTAAATCCGTGGGGGCATGGATATTTGTTGCCTCGGGGGTTACTGCGAGAACATCTTTCCGGTTTAAAAAAGGCTGATTTAATTGTGATCACTCGTGCGGATCAAGTGAATGAATCAGTCCTTGAAAAAATTGTGGAACAACTCAAAAAAATCAGGGGCACCGAGGATCATGTTCGGGTCGCTTATCCTCCAACACGATTAATTTCCATCAATGGCGATACTGAAAAACTTTCTGGTCTTCACGAAAAAAATATAGGAGCGTTTTGTGGCATTGGAAATCCGGAAGGATTCAGAAAAACGCTGGTCGAAGCAGGACTCAATATTTCCTGGTTCAAAGCTTTCCCGGACCATTTTCATTTCAGCTCCGAAGATATGAAACAAATTGATAATGAGATTAAAGAACAAGGTATTTCTGCTGTTTTGACAACCCAGAAAGACCTTGTGAAAATTCAACAATCCTCTGGTTTGTCTGTTCCTCTTTTTGCTGTTCAGATCGAAACAAAAATTCTAGCAGGAGAAGAATTGCTCGTTGAAAAACTCTCAAACCTGTAAAGAGTTCTCATGCGGGACTGTGAGAATAAAAAGACTGTGAGAATAAAAAGACTGTGAGAATAAAAAGACTGTGAGAATAAATTCGTAGCTGTTTTAATACTTCTGGCAACCACAACTCGATGCAATTGGTCCCGACTGTTCATACTGAATGGGGCTGGCAGGGTAGCCTACACCACCGGGGTTCACGTTATCAATTGGGCCTGAAAAACTTCGTGGACCAAATGTACCCGGTCCTCTGCAACCAATTAAGCCTGCTAAGATTATTCCTAATAATACGATACCAGCAATCCTTGCCATGATACTCCTTTTTTTGATCTGTAAATGTGGGCGTGGAGATATATGCTAAATGGGAAATTCTGGCAAGATCAATCTGGAGATAGGAAACTATCGGTATTTTCTGGCTGAAGAGGTACTTTAGCGTAACATTTCTTCAAAAACGGAACGATTTGCTTCCGTGTAAGTTTTCTCTTTTTCTGTCCAGATTACAGACTCTTCGACTTTCTCTCTCGTTACGGCTGTCTCCTTATAGTTCTGCCAGAATTGGATATTACGCAATTGCCTATGCAATATTGCGTCTATAATATTGATCCATACAGAAGGTCTCATGCCATAAGAATCGAGAAGCAAGCGAACCTGTTCCGCCTGTTTGGATGCAGGGCCTCTTTCGGGTTTTGATGAAATGCACCATGTCCATGCCATGTAAGCTAAATCTTCCATTGGTTCTCCCGGAGCGGCCAGATCAAAATCAATGAAAGTAACCGGTTGGCCATTTTGAAAAACCGTATTATTAGGTCCGGGATCATGATGGCAGACGACAGAATTCTTTCCCGTCAGTTCACATCCCTGAGTCGCTTCGTGAAATTGACGAAGCAATCTTGCAGCGTTTCGAATTTGATTGTCTTCAAAGCGTTGAAATTTTTCTGGGACCGAGCCTTTGATGAAAGTCAGAATCTCACGTCCCTTTTTATCTTGGCCAAGATACCGGGGTGATCCTGCAAACCTGACAGCCTCAAGATGATTTAATAATTGGGACACAAAAAGAGAAGAAGGAAGAACAGGGCGGCGAACGGTTTCTCCAATTCGGACAACTCCCGGAGTCAAACGACCGCCGATGAGTGGAATCTCTTTTGAATGGTGTTCTGTTTTATTGATTTCCATATTTCAAACGGGCACAGCCTGCAGCTCCGATATATCCTGCATCTCCTCCGAGTGAAGCATAATCGAGAACCGTATTTTCATAAGGGACCGGGAATGCGCGGAGTTTGACTTCGTCCTTGATTCGTTGAAGAAATCTGCGTCCCAGATCTGTTTCATTTCGGCCAAACGTCATTGCTCCTCCGAACAGAACAACATTCGGGTCAATGGTGTGCATCAGGGTTGTGGTCCCAACTCCCATATATTTCGCGGTATCCATAATCAGTTCATTCGCAAGAACGTCACCTTCTTCAGCAGCTTGTGCAATGAGAAGAGGTGTGATTTTTTCTCCGCTGGCAACTTCAAGCTGTAGTGATGAAGCCTTTCCCTCATCTAAAGCTTCCTGGCATCTCGCAATCAAAGCAGTAGCACTGGCATAAGCTTCCAAAGTTCCATATTGACCGGATCCATGATAACGCCCGTCATCCATTTCGATAATGATGTGCCCACATTCTCCGCCGTGTGAATTCTCTCCTTCAATCACAAGATCATGAATGATAATTCCACATCCAATTCCTGTTCCTAATGTCCAGAAAATCAGGCTGTTGACATGATGTGCTGCGCCGACCCAGAATTCCCCGTAAGCAGCTGCATTGGCATCATTTTGCAAGATGGTCGGTTTTTGTAAAAGCTTTTCCACTTTTTCGCGTATCGGAAAATCGTTCCACGTAGGCAGATTGGTAGGATCAAGTAGCATTCCAGCGGGAATGTCCATTGTTCCCGGACTGGCTAAACCAATCGCAGTGATGTCGTTATATGTTAAACCACTCTCTTCGATGGCCTGATCAACCAGTTTTTTGATTGTTTTTAAACCGGCTTCGGTTCCATTTTCTGCATTGGTCGGGCCACTGGTGAAGCTGAGAGTTTTTCCGTTGTTGTCCACCACACCAACTTTTATGTTCGTTCCTCCAATGTCAATTCCTACATAGTAAGGTGCTTCAGGTTGCGCGTCGTTCATCGAAATAAAAGGCTTTCAAAACAGGAAAATATTCTAAAAAAACAGGATGCAATTTTACTGGAATCATTGTAGCAAAGAGACTTGGCCTCAGGTATTCCGATAGAAGAATTGTCTTCAATATTGCTCAGATTTAATTGATTCCATGACCCAAAATGATTTTTTATGAAATGATCCGGTCGTTTCGGGCTTTATTTTAAGATCGTTGCAGAAACGTACGGGAAACAGCTCCGTTCCCCTTGCAGATTATAAAAAGATGCTTCATCCTTAAGAGTTTTAAATTGCCTGCGACCCTATCTGAAACACTTCTATCATATTAAGGAAATTATCTGATGTCGAATGATTCGCCAGTGATCACAAAAAATCCAACTTATGAACGTTGGCGATATCAGATTTTTGCAATCACCTGGCTTTCATACGTTGGTTTCTATTTCACTCGAAAAGCATTTTCGATTGCCAAGATTCCAATGCAGGATTCTTTAAATATTACCAAAGATCAAATGGCTTATATTGATCAGGGATATTTAATTGCCTACGCCATCGGACAGTTTGTTTGGGGAATGGCAGGTGATAAAGTGGGAACGCGTAGAATTATTACGATAGGGATGTTCTTTTCCGTTGTTGTCTCCATCATGATGGGACTTTCAACAACCGTTCAAATGCTTGGGGTTTTCTTCTTATTGCAAGGAGTATGTCAATCTACTGGCTGGGCTCCTTTGAATAAAAATATGAGTGAATTCTTCTCTCAACGCGAGAGAGGAGTGGCTATGGGTTGGTGGTGCACCAATTATGCGGTTGGCGGTCTTCTTGCTTCTTTGTTTGCAGGATTCATTGCAGAAAACTATGTTGAAGATTATGGAATTAAAATTATTTTCATTGCTCCAGCTGCTGTTCTCTTTGTGATCTGGTTGTTATTTCTATTTTTACAAAAAGATAAACCTCAGGATCTCGGACTTCCTCCTATCGAAGAATATCATCATGAAAACATTCCGGTGATTGATGCAGAAGATTCTCCTGAGGAAGAAGTGGAAGGGAAATGGGAAACGATTCGGGATGTTTTATGCTCACCGATGGTTTGGCTATTATCTGGAATTTATTTTCTGTTAAAACCAGCACGCTATGCAATCCTGTTTTGGGGACCACTTTATATCAGTGAGCGACTTGGAACTGATATTAAAGATTCTTCCATTATCAGTGCCATGTTTGAATTGGCAGGTCCGCTGAGTGTTCTGGCTGCAGGCTATCTTTCCGATAAAATATTCAGGTCAAAAAGAATGCCTGTTTGCGTTATTGGATTGTTTTTCCTTTCTGCAGTCCTGTTTTCACTTCACCATCTTCCCAGTACACAATGGACTTATATTGTTGCTTTATTTTTAATTGGATTGTTTCTCTACGGTCCTGATGCGCTGATCAGTGGGACCGCTGCAGTTGATTTCGGAACGCGTAAAGGTGCGTCAACTGCAACCGGGTTAGTCAATGGTTTTGGTTCCATCGGAGCAATCATCGGCGGAACCATTCCGGGTTACCTGAACGAGCGATGGGGATGGAGTGGGGTCTTTAACTTTTTGGGTGGGATGGTTCTCCTGGCTGCAATTCTGTTGTTGCCACAATGGAATCGTCTTCCTGTCAGTAAAGCACCAAAAACGGAATAATTGACTTAACCTCTTGTTGTTACAAGGCTTTCATTCACTGGAAATCAGCTTGATTTCTAATGAATATTCTTCACTTGTCTGCATTTCTCATGCTACAATTGAGTATCAGAATCAACGCCTCAATTCAGTCAAACCTGCTTCATGTCAGGAACTTACGTTTATTTGTATTTCACACAGACGCGTGAAAATATCAATTTCAAATTATGAATAGTGAAAATCTGAGTTCCAATTCAAAGATTTCGCAGTCTTCTGATCACGAAGAACTGTATGCAAGACTTGTCTTCACCGAAGGCGAGAAAGTCACCGCACGTAAAGACATTCTCAAACATTGCACACTCATTGGCTCTGCCTCCAAATGTAATATACAACTTGTTTCCAGCACGGTTTCTTTTGCTCACTGTGCAATCACTCTCGAATCGGATCGGTTGGAACTCCGGGATCTTCGCTCAGAAAACGGGACGTTTTTGAATGGGTCAAG
>JAJRVU010000121.1 GCA_024277145.1 Planctomycetota bacterium | reverse complement strand
CTGAAATTCCTCTTATATTACAGTCATATTTAATTTCAAACAACTATTGGCAATAAATTGGTCTGAGCTTGGGGATATAGGACGTGAAAAGAGGTGGAAATGGATATATTCAGTTGAAATGTCTAATCATCTTGTTCACAATGGGACGTAATCAAGAGTTACATTGGAAAACTTGATTTGCCATTTTTATTGATGGCTTGCACTGTTTTACATATTCACTGAAAACCACTCTGTCACATAATAGATAAACTGGAATACATATCATGTATCGTAGAATGACTTGCCTCTGCCTGATTGCTGTTTTGTTTGCTGGATCTGCTAACGCTTTTGCTGCTGAAAAAGATTTTGTTTCAATCTTTGATGGCAAAACTCTTAAAGGATGGGATGGCAACCCGGAACTCTGGTCGGTTGAAGATGGTGCCATTACCGGAAAAACAAATAAAGATAAACCACTTAAAAGCAATTCTTTTATTATCTGGCGAGATGGGGAAACAAAAGATTTTATCCTGAAACTGGATTACAAAATTGTAAAAGGAAATTCAGGGATACAATATCGAAGTTTTGAAGTCGATGAACCTAAATGGACGATTGGTGGGTACCAGGCTGATTTTGAAGCGGGCAAGACATATTCCGGAATTCTCTATGGTGAAAGATTCCGCGGAATTCTTGGCCTGAGAGGTCAGAAAACGATCATTGGTAAAGATCATAAACCCAAAGTTGTCGGTTCCGTTGGCGATTCAGATCATATTCAGTCTCATATTAAACATGAAGATTGGAACAGTTACACGATTATTGCCAAAGGAAATCACTTTGTCCACAAAATTAATGGCATCACTACGGTTGATGTCACTGATGAGGATATTGAAAAACGTCGTTCCTCCGGGCTTCTTGCTTTACAAATTCATGTCGGTCCTCCTATGGTTGTTCAATTTAAAAATATTCGCATTAAACACCTCGACTTAAAAAAAAAAGTGACACCGTAAAGAAGATTGTTTTTATTGCGGGTAAAAAAAGTCATGGATACGGGGCACACGAACATTACGCAGGTTGTAAAATTCTTGCGGAAGCCTTGGTCTTTCAATATCCGAACTACGATATTTCTGTATATAAAGATGGCTGGCCAATAAATCCGAAGGTTTTAAACGGTGCCTCAACAGTTGTTGTCTATGCAGATGGTGGTCCAAACCACCCGCTTATGAAACATCTTTCTGAATTTGATGAATTACACAAAAACGGAACTGCTTTGGTTTGCATTCATTATGCAGTTGAAATTCCGAAAGGAAATCCCGGCAATAAATTGGTCGACTGGACCGGTGGCTATTTTGAAACGGACTGGTCGGTGAACCCTCATTGGACGGCTGAATATAAAAACTTTCCAGACCATATCATTACTCGGGGCGTCAAACCATTTCAAATTCATGATGAATGGTATTACAACATGCGCTTTCGGGAACAAATGGAAGGCGTTCAGCCAATTCTCTCTGCGATTCCGCCAAAAAGTACTTTGAGCCGTCCAGATGGACCACATTCAGGAAATCCTCATGTTCGTGCGATGGCAGGACAACCTCAGCATGTTGCCTGGGCATCAGAAAATTCTAAGGGTGTCAGAGGTTTTGGATTCACAGGTGGGCACTTCCATTGGAACTGGGGAAATGACAATTTTCGAAAATTAATTCTCAATGCGATTGTCTGGTCAGCTCACGGTGAGGTACCAACAAGAGGCGTTCCTTCTAAATCTTTAACGGTTGCTGACCTGGAAGAAAATCAGGATTACGAAAAATCATCTGGCTATAACCCGATTCGAATTCAAAAACATCTGGAACAATGGAATTCTCATTAATAGAGATTTAATTCTCTGTGAATACATCAATCAATGCTGATGTCAGGATGATCAGAGAGAATTGCCCTGAGTTTTCAGGAAGAATTTGTATTTTATGGGACAAGAAGAATCGCCGGAATACTATTGATTTCGAATACAGGTTAAACTGAACTTCCGGTTGAATACTGCGGTTTTAAAAGATTCGATTCAAATCAACTACTTGACTAACAATTATTCATTTTTAGAGTTTTAAATATGACAAAAACTATTTTAGTGACCGGAGGCGCAGGGTTTCTTGGAAGCAATTTGTGTGAACGGCTGGTAAATCGTGGAGATGAAGTTATCTGTCTGGATAATTTTTTCACCGGGCGAAAGCAGAACATCTCCCATTTATTGGATTGCCATAATTTTGAACTTATTCGTCAGGATATTGTTCGGCCTATGCATCTTGAGGTTGACCAGATTTACAACTTGGCTTGTGCTGCCTCTCCCCCCGCCTATCAGTTTAACCCAATTAAAACAATTAAAACTTCGACAGTTGGGGTCGTGAATGTGCTCGGGTTGGCGAAACGTTGTCATGCCAGGGTTCTTCAAGCATCAACTTCAGAAGTCTATGGTGACCCGGAAGTTCACCCTCAAAAGGAAACTTACTGGGGAAACGTCAATCCCATTGGACCACGAAGTTGTTATGACGAAGGGAAAAGAGTCGCGGAGTCTCTTTGTGTGAATTATCATCAAGAACATAAACTTGAGGTTCGGATTGTTCGAATCTTTAACACTTATGGAATCAGAATGGATCCCGGTGATGGACGAGTGATTTCCAATTTCATTAATCAGGCATTAAGAAATGAACCAATAACGGTCTATGGCGATGGTTCTCAGACTCGTTCATTTTGTTATGTAGATGATTTACTGGATGGAATGATTTCCATGATGGAGCAATCCGAAACGATTGGTCCTGTTAATATAGGGAATCCTGTTGAATACAGTATGAAAGAACTTGCAACCAAAATTGTGGAGATCATCGGTTCGAAGTCAAAAATTACATATATGGATTTACCCAAAGATGATCCTAAACAGCGTTGTCCCGATATTACACTTGCTAAATCTGTTTTAAATTGGGAGCCTAAAATTGATTTGGAAACAGGGTTGAACAAAACAATTGAGTATTATCGAGAGTTAATGAATTTATAAACAACATTCGAAACTGATTTTGGTACTTCTGATTCTGGCAAAACGAAAACAGGTTTTCTGGCACCCGTTTCCAGATAACATATATAGATTATAATTGAGGAAAATAATGAGTTGCTATCTTGTCACCGGGGCAGCGGGATTTATCGGCTACCACTTGAGTGAACGTCTTCTCTCGAATGGACATGAGGTCTATGGTCTGGACAACCTGAATGATTATTATGACGTTCAGTTGAAGAAAGATCGTTTAAAAAGATTAAAAGAACAGTCTTCATTTCAATTCTTTAAAACAGATTTAACGGATCGAGTTGCTCTTTCGGAATTATTCAGCAAAACAGAATTTGATTGCGTCGTGAATTTGGCTGCCCAGGCAGGAGTCAGATATTCACTGACAAATCCTCATGCTTATGTGGAAAGTAATCTGGTTGGGTTTGTCAATATTCTTGAAGAATGTCGTCATGGGGATGTGAAGCATCTCGTCTACGCTTCTTCCAGTTCCGTGTATGGTGCTAACACAACAATGCCTTTTTCTGTTCACGACAACGTGGACCATCCATTAAGTTTATATGCAGCTACCAAAAAAGCGAATGAACTGATGGCTCACACGTATAGTCATCTTTATGGGCTTCCAACAACAGGGCTTCGGTTCTTTACTGTTTATGGACCGTGGGGACGGCCCGACATGGCCCTTTTCAAATTTACAAAAGCGATTCTCAATAACCAGCCTATCGATGTTTATAATCATGGAAATATGAGAAGGGATTTTACCTTTGTAGATGACATTGTTGAGGGGGTTGTTCGTGTTTCAGAAAATATTCCTGTTGCAAACCCAGACTGGTCGGGTGCAAAACCTGACCCTGCCAGCAGCAAAGGGCCATATCGAATATATAATATCGGGAACAATCAACCGTCAGATCTGATGTATGTGATTTCCTGCCTGGAAGAAACGCTTGGAAAAAAAGCGGAAAAGAATTTTATGCCTATACAGCCCGGCGATGTTCCGGAAACTTATGCAGATGTGGATGGTCTGATTCAGGATGTCGGCTTCAAGCCAGATACACCTATTGAAGAAGGCATCAGGAAGTTTGTCGAATGGTATTGTGAATATTATCAGGTCAAACTCTGAACCTGAGTACACAAAAGCAAATTAAAAAATAAAAATGATAGCAAATAATATATAGATAGAGGCTTCTCAATGAATATTAATACGGTTGTCGATGCAAGCAAACTGCCTTACCGAAAAGGGATCATTCTTGCGGGTGGTTCAGGAACCCGGCTCTACCCAGCAACGCGAGCAATCAGTAAACAACTGCTACCAGTATATGATAAACCAATGATTTACTACCCACTCAGCACTTTAATGCTGGCTGGTATTCGAGATATCCTTCTGATCAGTACTCCGCACGATCTACCCATGTTTGAAAGACTGCTTGGAGATGGTTCTGATTGGGGATTGAATCTTCAGTTTGCAGTTCAACCTGATCCGGGTGGACTGGCACAGGCATTCCTGATCGGTGAAAAATTTATCGGGAATGATTTAAGTTGTTTGATTCTGGGAGATAATATTTTTTACGGACACAATCTTTCTGATAATCTGCAAAATGCAGCTTGTCGAACAGAAGGAGCAACAATTTTCACCTATCATGTCAGGGATCCCGAACGGTATGGTGTTGTTGTCTTAGATGAAAATGGTCAACCAACTGAGATTGAAGAAAAACCAGAAAACCCTCGATCAAATTATGCTGTCACCGGACTCTATTTCTACGACAACACTGTTGTTGATGTTGCCAAGAACATCAAACCTTCAGCCCGGGGAGAACTTGAAATCACCGATGTGAACCGAGTTTACCTTGAATCCGGAAACCTTAGTGCTGAATTTATGGGGCGTGGTTCAGCCTGGCTGGATACAGGAACTCATCAATCCCTGATTGAAGCTAGTACTTTTGTCAGCGTGATTGAAGAACGCCAGGGATTAAAAATTGCCTGCCCTGAAGAAATTGCTTGGAGAATGGGTTACATTTCAACTAAGCAAGTTCATGCACTCGCAGAGCCAATGAAAAATAACAGTTACGGACAATATTTGCTTGAATTGTCTTAACTAGAAGTCCAACTACCGGTAAATATCACTTCGCTCAGATTAAGCTGCACGCCAACGAGCGTGCCATTTGAAAATTGACACCAGACATTTAAAGCTCGCAAGAGCACTAGAACATTTCTACAATTGATATAGAAGATTTAAATGTTATCCCGGCTATATAAACATTGTGCCGCGTACTACATCATTTCTAGACATGGTCTGGTTCAAAACATCGTATTTCTCAATCCGTTAAATTAAGCATTCCTTATCAACTCTTCCCTGTTTAATTCGGAGTTAAGTAACCTTTAATAGTGCTGTTGAAGATGTTTTATATAAAAATATCAGGCGATTCAAGTCAGAATATTAAAACTGAAACGTCAAGAATAAATCTCTTTTCTCGCCTATAGAATTGACATGATCTGACAGGCTGACACCACAAAACGCAAATCGATTAGAGTCATATCTATTTTGTTATGCAGTCTTTAAATTACCCAGAATTCCATATATCTTAGTGAATGTTTGAATTCTCAGGCGTTAAAGTCAACTGCACCTTACCTCTTCTACCTGACAGGCATAATCGTTGAATAAATCGACGTAACCTTTTTCTAATTTTACACTTGTGAAGTTCAAGGGCGTCTTGTTGCCAGCCGATAAAATCAGCAGCCTTCAATATTTGAAGGAGAATTTTAATGGATACAACCATTGCTATTCCGAAATCTTGAGTGTGGGTAAGGGATACCCATCCGGTAGCAATGGAAAATGACGGTCACAATAAAATGTGACGAAAACGTTTTCGCCGTCCTTTCGATCAATGTGGTCTCGCATCACATTAAGTTCGACGCGCGTCGCTGACAGTGAATTGAAAATGAAACTGTTCGACGAATGTTTTGCTGACTACGTGACAACAGGTCAAGACGGCCTTAAGAAGGAGATTAGGATTTATGAAATGGATCAGATTCTGTAGCGCGATCGTTGCAACGCTGGGTCTGACCACTGGTGTTCATGCCGGAAGCCTGAGTTCATTAAGCGGAATGTTTAGTGGACACGGATCCTGCAAGAGCTGTGGTTGTGCCTCTACTTGTCAACCTGAATGTTGCAAGCCTACTATTACTCGTCCCTGTAACAGAACTGTTCACACTTACCAACGCAAATGTTCAGATATCAAGCCACCTTGCTGTGATACATCCTGTGCACCTGCAACATGCTGTGCTCCTGCACCAAAATGTTGTGCACCTGCACAGTCATGCGGTCCTGCACCAACTTGCAGTGCTCCTGCACAGTCATGCTGTCCTGCACCAACTTGTAGTGCACCAGCAAATACTTGCGGTGACACTGGATGCAGTACATGCGGAAGCGGCTGCGGACATAGTCATGGGAAAGGTCTTTTTAGTGGACTTTTCAAACATAACAAATGTGGGTCAGGCTGTTCTAGCTGTGAACCAACATGCTGTGCTCCTGTAGCAACTTGTGCCCCTGAACCAACATGTTGTGCTCCTGTAGCAACTTGTGCCCCTGAACCAACATGTTGTGCTCCTGTGACAACTTGTGCTCCAGAACCAACATGCTGTGCTCCTGCAAACGCTTGCGGTAGTGGTACTTGCGGACATCGTCATGGAAAAGGTTTATTTAGCGGTCTTAAAGGATTGTTTAAACACAACAAATGTGGATCAACTGGCTGTGCATCAACTGGATGCGGAACTTGTGGAACAAATTGCTGTGATGCCGATCCTTGCGAAATCGCAAAATTGATCTACAAATCGCAGACTGCTTGCTACGCTAAAGATCGTGAAAAAGCTATCGATGACCTGGGTGACTTTGATTGTCAATGCAATCCAGAAATTCTGACAGCTATGGTTTACGCTCTTAACGATGCAGACGAAGAAGTTCGTGAAGAAGCTGCTGATGAGCTTGGCGACCAGTTCGAAAAGAACAGTTGCTGCTGCTCACCTGAAATTACAGCTGCTTTGACATGTGCTCTTGCTGACTGTGATCGTGGTGTTCGACGACAGGCTGAAGAAGCTCTTGAAAAATGTGGATACGAAGTAGTTGATGGTTGCTGCGATTCTTGTGGCTCAACATCTTGCTGCTCAACTGGTTGTGGTTCAGCTCCTTCAGCTGCTCCTTCAGCTGCTCCTGCACCAACTCCTGCACCTGCAGAAAAAGCTGCTCCAGCACCAGCTCCTCCAGAAGAGCCAAAAGCTTACTTCCCTTCACGTCTGAATAAGCAACAGACACGACGACCTACTCAACGTAAAAATCGTTTAGCTAACCTTTTCGGTTTCCGAAACTAAGTTTACGGTAAGTAAGTCTTACAACTCAAAAAATGGCATCCAGTGAAAATTGGGTGCCATTTTTATTTGGTATATATGGTTAGAAATAAGTAGTTGGCAGTAAGTTTTTATAGTTTATCACTGTTTGTTATTATAAAAGCTCAAAGGAACCACAGATGGACACAAATGATCACAGATTATTTTAAAAGAGAAAAGAATCTCACGCAGAGATCGCAAAGACGCAGAGAGGGGAAATGTTTGAACAACCTCTTTAAACTTATCTGCCTGTTCATTTTTGTGAGGAAGTCAAGTTAAAGTGTCGGGATTATAAATTTGCGTCTATCTGTGCTTCAAAAAAACAGAGTAAGAAAAGACTTTCCCCTACTCAATAATGTAATAAACTTATCACGGGTTACTTAAGAACTCAAAAAAGTCAATCAAGATTCACTCTGCTGTTCTGCAGGTCCACTCGAAACAATGACTTTGCTCGGTCGAATCACAAGGTCCCCTAAAGTGAATCCCGATTCCAATTCCCTCATCACTACCATCTCTGCATATTCATCTGATGGAAATTGCTGGACCGCTTCGTGCAAGTTCGGGTCAAATTCTTCCCCGATCGCTTCAATCTTTTTGATGGCATGTTCAGATAGAGAATCAACCAACTGCTTTTGAACCATTTGAACGCCTTTTAGCAGGTCATCGATATTGGTGTTGTTTTCAGAAGCTTCGAGAGTTCGTTGAAGATTATCAAATGCAGGAAGCAGATTCCTGACCAGTCCTGCAAGAGCCATTTGACGAGAACTGTCTTTCTCTTTGTTTGCTCTTTTACGGAAGTTTTCCAGTTCTGCAACAGAACGAACCCAGCGATCATAGTTTTTATCTTTTTCCTGGATCGCCTGTTCCAGTTGTTCTTCGAGAGTCAATTCAGATTCTTCGGTGGAGTCCACTTCTGCGTTAGCATTGGACTGCTGTTCTAAAGAATCCCCACCTGATTCATCCTGAACATCTTCCGGATTCAAATTATTGTCATTCATGGTTTTTTCCGTTTGATACACTAGACAATGTCTAGAAATGATTTAGAACGTGGCGTACTGTATTTTATGGTCGGAATAATACTTATTCCTTCAATATCAATTATAGAAACGCTCTATTCATCTGATTCGTGTGAGACAAAATAGTCTTTCAGCTTTTCAAAAAATGTTTTTCGGTGTGAACTGACCTGTGATTTTTCAAGTTCTGCCAATTCACGAATAAGTTGTTCCTGTTTTTCATCCAGTTTCTGCGGG
>JAJRVU010000120.1 GCA_024277145.1 Planctomycetota bacterium | reverse complement strand
GATGGAACTCAAGAGCAACAAACCGGCAACAAATATAATAGCTCCAGCAGTGAAAGAACCTGTGCAACGCCCTGAGATTATAACAATATTGGACACTACAGAACGTAATGACAATATTTTAGAAACTCAAAACAGTATTACACCAGATAACAATAAAATTGTTTTTTTTCTGAAACCAAAATTCTCACCACAGGAGAATCAGGTTGCTCAAAAAATCAACAACCTGAAAATTGTCGGAAAAACGTATCATTCAGATACGAATGTGAAACAGACTTCTGCGACATTAACTCAAAATGAATCAGGAAAAGCTTTCCTGAACGACATTTATATTCCTGTTAAATCCGATGTTACTACCGAGATTAAAACAACATCATCTTACCAGAACAATGAAGAAGCAAAATCGTCAGCAACACTCCAAAATGAAAAAGTCATCGTCATCCAAGAATCGACTGCGACTGAAACAAGACTTCAGGAAAATCAAGCACTCATCAGTTCAGTAAAAAAACCCGTAAATATTCAGGATAAAACTGAGCCTTTCAAAAAAGCATACTTACTTCTAACAGATGAAAACCCTGCAAACCGAATCAATGGGATCATGCTATTGACTAAAGATTCTTCCAGAACTACCCATAAATCAGAACTACTGGAAAAACAACTATCAGTCGAAACGAACTTGTTTGTACGAGTTCACATTGCAGCTGAAATATTGAAACTAATTCCAGAATCTGAAACGGCATTACCAGCATTGTACGATGGGCTGGCTAGTACTGATCGTCAAATCAGGCTGAAATCGATTTCAGCTATTGGAGAATCTCAATTAATTAATACTAAAGAATCTATACATCTTCTACTCCAAGCCCTTGAAGATAAAAACTCGCGTGTACGCGCAACAGCTGCATTGTCTCTTTCAAACGTCAATATTGAACTCAATCTTGTGACCCAAGGATTAACCAAAGCGTTAAAAGATGAGAACATTGATGTCCGAATAGCAGCAGATGCAGCGATGGCCTGTATTAATAATTCTCAATAACAAACACTCAATTACTTTTTAGTTATACTATACAATCTCACTATTTATTTCCTGAGTACAACAAGAGTATTTCGTCATGAAGCATTTATTAATAATAAGCAGTTTGATATTCACATTCAGTTTTTCCGGCTGTGCCATGCATTCCATGAGCGAAGTTATTGAAAACAAGCGTGATAGAAAACTTGCAAAGAATTCATGGGAACATTGTGATTCCGTCTATAACGGAGTTGACAACCCAGACCACTTCAAACGTGGTTACATTGCTGGATACATGGATAAAGCAGCAGGTGGAACAGGTTGTCCACCTATGATTCCTCCTAAAAAATACTGGGGAATCCATTATCAGAACGCTTCTGGCAAATGTAAAACGGTTGCCTGGTTTGATGGGTATTCTCATGGAGCTTTAGGAGCAGAAATGGATGGTGTCGATGTACTCCATAGAGTTCCAACTGCCAGTCAGTATACCCACCTTCTGGTACCACCGGAAGCTGAACATGAAATCACCGAACCTCAATTATTAAATGAAGAAGCAGTGCCGCAAATTGCACCTGCACCAGCTACAGAATTGACTAATCCACCTGCACTTGGATTACCTGATCTCCATGGTCAATAATCAGCCAACCATTTAATTGTTGAATCAATAAATATTCTATCTATCAATTATTTTTTAACTAATGGATAACCAGCCATGATTAACATGGAATTTAAATCAGGTCGAAATCATCGGTCTTCACTGCTTTTTGCAATTGCATTATTTGGGATACTGCTTCCATCATTAACAGGTTGCAGTTCTCTTTCAGGAGTCAATGCAATCCCTGTAAGAAGAATTCCACCTGCACTACTGGGTCGTGGTCGTTCTGACATGCAAGAAATCACACTTACAAGATTACGTCAGGACTCACCTGATGTTTATGATCTTGGACCGGAAGATATCCTCGGCATCTACATAGAAAATGTTCTTGGGGAACCCGAAGAAGCTCCACCTGTTCATTTTCCTGAAGATTCTAAAGACAAACCATCTATCGGATATCCTATTCCTATTCGAGATGACGGCACAATATCACTCCCTTTAATTCCGCCAATCAAAGCAGAAGGAAAAACGCTTGAAAAGCTCACGGAAGAAATTCGCCGGGCATACACGATTGACCATAAAATTCTCCCTGAAGATAGTGATCGTATTATCGTCACATTAATTAAAAAAAGAACTATTAAAGTTATGGTCATCCGTCAGGAAGCAGGTGGGCAGGATGGAATCACCAAGAAAGGAACAGGATTTACCGTTGAATTGGCAGCGTATGAGAACGATGTTCTTCATGCATTAAATGAAACTGGTGGAATGCCGGGTATTGATGCTAAGAATGAAATCTACATTCAAAGAGGCGCATTTAAAAACTCGGAAGAACGAGACCGCGAATTTGCATCAATTCAATATTCTGCAGACCCCTGTTGCGATCCTTCTCAACTTGAACCAGATGATCCCAATACAACTGTCATCCCATTAAGGTATTACCCTGAAAATTTCCCCAGGTTTGACCAGAAAGATGTTATCCTTGCTGATGGAGACATCCTGTTAATTAAATCTCGTGACCAGGATAAGTTTTATACCGGGGGTGCTCTTCCGGGTGGTGAATATGATCTTCCACGTGACTACGATCTGGATATACTGGGCGCAATCGCCATTGCAAAAGGACCTGTCGGGGGAATAGGATCTGGTGCAAACTTCTCAGCTATCTCCAACAATGGAGGTGGAAATAAAGTTCTTCCTCCATCGCGTGCAGTCATCCTCAGAAAAACCCCAGGTAAAGGAGAAATCCCAATTCTTATTAATTTGAAAAGGACTCTCTCCAATCCAAACGAAAGAATTCTTGTACAACCCGGAGATGTCATTATTGTCGAATACACAGTCATGGAAGAAGTCGTTAATACTATCTTCAGCATAGTAAGGGTCAATTTCCTCCTTAACGGCTTTAATGGCGGTGGATTCTAAATCGAACCACTGGAATTGAGCAGTCCCGCATCAATTCGAAATAGAGGATTCCAAAACCAGGGTAGCTAAACTCATATCCGGGTATTGGAATTCTCTATTTTTTATTTTTACACGATCCTGAAAATTCTGGTGTTATACCATCAGGTGGATTTAAAAGAGTTTATTTACGAGTCTCTTCCATGCCCATACTTCCAAAAGAACAGGATCTCTATCCGCTCAATCTTTTTGATAACGAGTCACTCGGGACAGAAGAAGATAAATCCTGGTGGGCTATCTACACAATGTCTCGACGAGAAAAAGATCTCATGCGACGACTTGTAAAAATGGACATCCCCTTTTATGGTCCCGTGATTCCTCACGTTACAAAATCTCCTAAAGGACGGGAACGAACTTCTTATATCCCTTTGTTTTCTAACTATGTTTTTGTTTATTCCGATGAAGCGCAGCGTGTTCAAGTCTTGTCAACAAATTGTGTTTCCCAATGCATCAAAGTAGCTGAGGGAAAACAACTGATTCAAGACCTGAAACAAATTCATCAATTAATACAGACAGGTGTTCCGTTAGCCAGAATTGACAAATTACAACCGGGGACGAAAGTCAAAGTCATTTCAGGATCCATGACAGGATATGAAGGAATTATTACCGAAAACCGAGGTAAAAACAGGTTGATTATTACCGTCAACTTCCTCCAGCAAGGTGTTTCAGCAGAGTTGGACAACTGTGAAGTTGAAAAACTCTAAGATAGCCGAAATATGTACATTACCATGCTGAATTAAAAAAATAATGTTACTACCACGAGAGTAGTTCAATTGTATATAATAGAACCGAACTTAAGATGACAATAAGGGTGGTAGTTGAATTGGACGAAACCCTTTACCTCACAACATATTCCACTTAAACCTATAACTAATAAACACTTAGAACAAGCAGGCACTCTTTGGGACTCTTATTTATTATACGAGGAGTTCAAACAAAGACCCTTTTGAATATTGAATAAAATGACTGCAAAGAAAAACAAAATTGCTTTTATCACAGGAATTACCGGACAAGATGGCTCTTATCTGGCTGAGCTCCTTTTAGCGAAAGGATATGAAATTCATGGCTTGATACGCCGTTCCAGTACGGAATCATCCAGCCGAATTAATCACCTGATTGAAGCTTCAAACCCATTAATCAAATTACATTACGGTGACTTGTCTGATGGCCAAAGCCTGACAAATCTACTACTCGATATCAAACCGGATGAAGTCTATAATCTGGCGGCTCAAAGCCACGTCCGAATTTCTTTCGACAAACCATTATACACAAACGATATTACCGGAACCGGTGTTTTACGAATGCTTGAAGCAGTCAGGATGCTTTGCAAGGAGAAAGAAGTTCGTTTCTACCAGGCTTCTTCCAGTGAAATGTTTGGTGATGTTTTTGAATCACCTCAAACTGAATTAACCCAATTCCGTCCACGAAGCCCATACGGTTGCTCAAAAGTTTATGCCCACTTCCAAACAGTTAATTACCGTGAAGCATACGACATGTATGCCTGTAGTGGAATTCTTTTCAACCATGAATCTCCCCGTCGAGGAGAGAATTTTGTCACCCGCAAAATCACCCTGGCGGCAAATCATATTGCAGCCGGGCTGCAGGATAAACTCTTCCTCGGAAATCTGGATGCAAGACGAGACTGGGGATATGCACCTGATTATGTTGAAGCAATGTGGTTGATACTTCAGCAGGATAAACCAGATGACTTTGTGATTGCCACAAATGAAACACATTCTATCCGCGAATTCCTTGATATTGCATTCGGGCTTCTTAATCTCAATTGGGAAAATCACGTGGAGATTGATCCAACTTTCTTCCGTCCGACTGAAGTGAATCTTCTGATTGGCGATTACTCAAAAGCGAAAAATCAACTCCAGTGGAAACCATCTACATCATTTGAAGAATTAATCAGAATCATGATTAATGGGGACAAAAAAATCGTTGCCCAGAATCAGGATCAGGGGCAATTCAACTCCAGTTTTGAATAAAATATATTTTCACATTTATAATTCTATCTTGATAAACACGATATAAAATCATCTGAAGAGGTCATGCTGTGTTACTGAATAAGAAAGTTGTCGTTGTATTCCCAGCATACCGTGCTGAAAAAACGGTTGAAGAAACGTACAACGCACTCCCACACGATATTGTTGACGAGGTACTGCTTGTTGATGATGCGGGTGGAGATAAAACAAGTGAAATTGCCAGCAAACTGGGAATCAAAACTTTTGTGCACAAACAAAATCTTGGCTATGGCGGAAATCAAAAAACCTGTTATTCGAAAGCTCTGGAACTTGGTGCAGACATTGTCGTGATGGTCCATCCTGATTATCAATATGATCCTCGTTTGGTAGCTGCAATGGCTGGTATGGTCGCCTCTGGTATTTACGATGCCGTTCTTGCTTCACGAATTATCGGCGGAAGAGCAAGGAAAGGGGGAATGCCTCTTTATAAGTACATTGCAAACCGAGGATTGACTGCGACCCAAAATCTTTTAATGGGAACAAAACATTCCGAATTCCATACCGGCTATCGTGCATTCAGTCGGGAAGTCATTGAAAATATTTCCCTGCTAGCCAACTCAGATGATTTTGTGTTCGACAACCAAATGATTGCACAAATTATTGCATCCGGTTATCAATTTGGAGAAATCTCCTGCCCAACAAAGTACTTTGAGGAAGCGAGTTCCATTAATTTCAAGCGTTCCTGTATTTACGGGCTCGGCGTGCTTTGGACAAGTCTGGAGTTCCGACTTTGGAAATGGGGTATGGTCAACCCTTTAATCTACTCTCGGGATCCAAAATATCAATTGCAATCATCAGACGGTATCAAACGGTCTGAAACACTGGCAGAACCTTATAAATAACTGAACTTAGAAGCACTCGGTTTCAGTCAGGAACTCCCTGTGATGTCAGATCCATAAACGCCTGATTCAGATGCTTTCGATTTTCAGCAAACGAAACAACAGGAAGGTTCAATTCCAGAATTGCTTTCAGCAACGAATTCGTATTTCCGGCAACATTCGGATCATACGTAATATTATATTCGCTAGCTTTTCCGTTCTGCACAACTTCAATCACGCCGGAGATTCCTTTTAACTTCGGAATCAATTCTCCATTTGTCTCTGATAAACGAAGTGTGTAACCCGGATGAACGTCATCCTCAGTTGCTCCTAATAGCTGGTCCATCGGTCCGCTGTATTTTATGGACCCACGATCAATAATTGTCACCGAATCACATAGTTCAGCCAGTTCGCTCAAGATATGAGAACTGATAAAAATAGTTTTCCCCATCGCCTGAAGTTCACGCAGGATATCCATTAACTCAATCCTGGCACGAGGATCGAGACCACTCGCAGGTTCATCCAATAAAAGAAGGTCTGGATCATGAACCAGAACACGTGACAGGCTGACCCGTTGCTGCATTCCTCGGGACAACCCGCTAATCAGGTCATCTCTACGGTTATCCATATCCGTTAACGTAAGAACATCGGTAATCACTTGATTTCGCTGACTCATATTCAATCCGTAAGCTGCTGCAAAAAAATCAAGGTATTCAAAAACCGTCATTTGTCGATACATGCTGAAATGGTCAGGCATGAATCCGATACGTTGACGTACCTGATTGGCAGAATGCAGAACACTATGCCCGAAAACATGAACATCTCCATCTTGAGGGCGAAGTAAAGTGCAAATGGCTTTGAGTGTTGTTGTTTTTCCTGCACCATTCGGCCCGACAAATCCATGAAGTGACCCCGCATGAACCTTGAAGCTAACATTATCCAGTGCTTTCCTTGCTTTAAAAGAATGGCTCAAAGTCGTAATATTAATCACAACTTCAGAATTATTCTGAATATTCAATGTCGAGTCAGAGTCTTGCTTTTCGGTTGATTCCATATTTATTTTTTCTCCGAGAGATCGTAATCATGAACATAGAGAACCCGTCCCTGTTGCTCATTTAATCCCTGACCAGTTTGTGCAAATTCTTTTAAAGGATTTCCATACAAATAAACTCTTAATACATTTACAGGTGGTAAATTTAATGACCCATTACTATATTCCTGAACCCCCCTGATATCTTGAGTGACTTCTAAAGAAGAGAAAATTAAAGGCTCTCTCATTTTGTCGTAAGTTTTAGAGACATCATTGCTAGTATAGCTATTTCCATAAGGGTTATAATTGTAGAAATGAAGATTATTATCAAGAAATCTTTGACTGATGTACTGTTTTAACAGGACTCCCTCATCGTTCAGGTTCAGCCGAATTCCTATAGTTTTGATATCATACATTTCCCCATTATAATAAACGATTGCTTTCACGTGATCAGGATCAATCCCGGATTCTGTTTTAATGATCATTTTCAATTCTTCAAGATTCTCGCCTGCCTGATAATCTTCAACTTCTAAAATTGTTTTTCCCGTATTATAAACGGCTTGATTTGTATAAGCTTGAGACGTAAATGGAGGAATGTCAACTTTCAAATATCCTCCAGCACCATTCAATATTATGCTATTCTGATTAATTCCAGAGGTGAATATATTTCCTTCTCCTTCATTTTGAATTGTATAATAATCGCCTGAAGTCACAAAAGCACTATTCCAGGCTTTCAGATCATATCGACCGTTGTCCAAACTATGTGCAACTGCAACAACATTCAACATTGTTTTTTCATCATACCCTCTCTGGCCAACTTTCCAGAAAGTGATGCTCATAATTCCAACGGAACCCAGGATGAAAAAATAAATAATTTTATAATCAATTCGCTTTCGACCCATAATCAAAGTCCCGGGGAAGATTGCCAACAAATAGACAATTGAAAGAAAATAAATCAAACCCCAGTTATGTTCAGGACGAGTTATAGAACGAAGCTCTCGATAAAAAGCCTGCATATAATTGAACCCACCCCCGAAATTCCGGTTATTCACATTAAAATTCGTATTACTGTTTTCATCCTGTTTCTTATTCGGATTGATGATCATATTCAATTCCGAATGAGAGAGAAGCTTCTCTTCAACAAACGATTTATTAACACTTTGAATTTGGCGTGGATGCCTGAATACTTTTCCCCCTCCAAAAACAAATGAATCCAGTGGCGTGTTCAACTCACTCAATTCAGCAGTAAATTCAGGATAATCCCCTCTAGAATCATGAAAAAGATGAAGTGTTCCTCCTTTATAAACCCAGTCCCTGAATACTTTTCTTCGAACTTTCTGCCAGCGAGGGTTATGGTCCAGAACAACATTTTTCAGTGAATCTAATGCAGCAAGCATCGGTGGAAAGAAATCAACAGGGTAACTTTTAAGTTTAGCAGGCCCCGCAATCATGGAATCTGTTCTTGAAAAATAGATAGGCTGTTGACTTTTAGAATCAGTAATATCAACTAATTCACGATTCCTGAAGTCGCTCCCCCAGAGAAGAGAAAAGTCTCTCGTCATTTCAGAAAAATAAGGATAAAAATGAACCCATTTATTTTCATGAGGGGGGAGATAGATTTCCTTGACCAGTTTTCCACCACGATTTCGAAATCCAATTCCGTGTGTAAGGGCAATCACTCCATCATAGGCTTCATTGGATGGGTTAAATATTTTACTTGAAACAGGATTAATATTTTTTTCCAGATAACAGCCTGAGAAACCAACTTTAACGGCTTCTACTTGTAATGCCTTGACTGTTCCCGGATACAAGAACGCAAGAACAATAAAAAGGCTAAATACTTTCTGTTTCATCTTTAAAATCCATTTTCGATAAACGGGATCACAATTCTCATTTTATTCAGGATCGCTTATCGCGTTTAATATTTAATTCATCAATTCAAGAACTCATTAATCTAACCTGACATATTCTGCCATTCCAGAATATTCTATCCCTACACAGGTTCAACCGACAATGTCGATTTCTCTTGAAAATCTTCCTTATGGTCTGGCTTTACAATATCGGTTCCTTCCGGGCGTTTTAGTTCCTTAAGAATTCTGCGGTAACAAATCTTTTTAAGAAACAACATAACAATAAAATAACCGACAACCGATACTAGCATTTTAATCAGGTAGATATACTTGAATTTTGGTTCATAACCTACCGATGTATCTGTTAATAAATCAATCGGATTCAATGCAGATAAACCAATTGCTAAATATGTGCGAACCCAACTAAAGGAATAGACTGAATAATAAGTTGTATATGTTCTTAATAACAGGTAAGGCCCTAATATCCAGATTGCGATAACCAGGATGGTCAAAATGATTGTCCGAAGATTTTTCTTCAATTGAAGGCTGATCCACAATGTCAGATACATCACGATATGAAAATAGATCGGTATTGCAGAAACCAGAACGAATATATTTAATAATTCATAAAAAACAGTTTGATAAAAACTGGAAGGCCTTTTAGTTGCATATCGAAAAAGGTCATAGATTTCCATCGCATAATAAGATTGTACAAATGCGATTGTCAGTATCGGGATGGCGAGAACCCAGAAAAGCCTTTTGATCCCTTTGAATTTTTGTCGAAGAATATCCTGTGTCGGAATGGGGGTTGTCAATAACACATCTAACGTTTGATTTGCTTGTTCACCTGCAAGCAAATTGGCTGCTTTTGCAATAATTAAAATGACAGCCAGTCCCCAAAACAGAAAATATAAAAAATACATCATGGGCAAATGGGCATATTGATTAATGGACAATCCAAAGTAGAAAGCAAGATAGATACATAGAGGCAGTTCAATCGCAACCAGTAGACGAATCAGGTACCGAGTTGCTCCCAGGGCAGTTTTTGAAGTTTCCCGCCAACTGACAGGGTTTTCTTCCGGAAGCGTGTCTCCATCATCTATCAGAACAATTCCGCGTGTCAGCTTATTTTCATTCACCCGTTTCATATAGGAATCAACACCCTTAAACAATCGAAGGGTTGCAGAACCAGTTGGTAAAAAAGCTCTTGTCACCAGAAATCTTCTCGCTAGCAACAAATAGACAACAGAAGAAAAAAGCATTCCAAATGCGCAAGCAGTAAATGAAAAACTTGCCATGCCTGTAACTAAACCTTCTGTATAAACAGCACAGCCTATGGGCGCACTCACGAAGCTAAACCAGACATAAATCCAATTTCCAATACTCGCTGGTCCAAAAAACCTGAAAGATTCAAGAACCAATATAGTAATAAAGGGAATGAATACCATAATCATCACGCCCAAAAAATAGGTCATGATAAAAGCAGCCATATTTGTTCGACAGAAACTGGAACACATGATGGAAAAAGAGGCGAGTTGAAGCATACACAAAAAAAGGAGGATGCTCGATTCCCAGATCATTTGCATGCGGACTCCACCAAGCACATAAGCAAATGCCATCAAAGGAAGAGCCAATAATAAAACTGTTCCAAAATGAATAATACGGGAAAACAGTTTTTCCAGAATAATTTTTCCCGGCCCCATCCGCGTCACCATCAGTAGTGGAAAATTCCCACTCTCTTTTTCTGCAGTAATCACATTACAGGTAATTGCAGGAACAAAAAGACAGATTCCAATCAGTTGAAGAACATAAATGGACATGAAAAGATTACCTCCTGTTCCAATCAATCCAAAACCATTTGTCAAATCTTCAACTGACAATGTCTGCAGGTAGATATAGACCGAAATTCCATACATCGCTGCTGCATAAAATATTCTCACCGAATAAGTTCTGGATTTATTCGAAAGTTCAATCAATTCTTTTACCAACAGGGGAAATGAAGGTAATCTCACTGATTTCAAAGACTTTATGTTAATTTTATCCGAAAGGCTCACGCTGTTCTCCCTTCGGTCAATCGCATGAACACCGTTTCCATATCAACACTTTGAGGTTGAAAGAGAGTCAAGCCGTAACCGAGTGCATGGATTGAATCATGAACTTCCTGAAGAGAAATCAAGTCTTCACGAAATTGAATCATATAACGACCCACATCTTCATGAACTTCAGAAATCCCTTCGATTGCTTCAATATCCTTAACTACAGAGCTACCCGGATTATTCAATCGTACGATTAAATCCCGATTCAAATCGAGTTGTCGATAAATATCATTCAGGGAGCCTTCTGCAATCATTTCTCCCGCTTCAATAATTCCAATTCGCGTACAAAGATGAGAAAGCTCATGCAAAATATGACTTGATATTAAAATGGTCTTTCCCATGCTTTTTAATGCAATCAGCAATTCTCGCATTTCAATACGAGCACGAGGATCGAGACCACTTGCAGGCTCGTCCAGTAGGAGTAAATCAGGATCGTGAAGCAAAACTCTTGCCAGTGAAAGTCGTTGTTTCATTCCACGAGAGAGCGAATCAACCGGTGCATCGATTTTATTGGTCAGGTCGGTCAATTCCAGAACATCATCTATGATCGATTTTCTTTTTTTCATGGAAATCTGATAGGCAGCCGCGAAGAAATGCAGATATTCACGAGTGTTTAAATCCTCATACACACCAAAATAATCAGGCATGTAACCAATCATGCTTCGGACTGCGTAAGGATCCTTCGCAACATTTACGCCATTCACATAAGCTAGTCCACGATAATTTGTCAGCAAGGTGGCTAACACTTTTATCGTTGAAGATTTTCCTGCTCCATTAGGTCCAATAAAACCAAAGACTTCCCCTTTGGGAATTTCAAGAGAAACTCCTTTAACGGCTTCCACCTTACCATACCTGACCCATAGCCCATCAATGGAGACTAACGACATTTTATTTCCTTGCTTAAAATCTGATTCTCTTAAGAGAAATATTTTATTTAATTACTTGTCTGTTATTTTTGAAAATTGCTTTCGGTAAACATGAATACCTGTTTCAACAGGATTAATGACAATTAACCAATGAATATCCTTATCAAGTTGGTCAATCACTGCGATATCTTCGAGATTTGCTGCACCACTTGGAGACATCCTGGTGAGTAGTCCCCCCAGATTGTTATTTGTATTCGTATTCATACTCATAGTTTTAATCAATTGTGAAATCTCAGTTAGTTTTGAAGGAACACTTGAAATAGTTTCAGAACCGTGAAGCAACATGAACCCTGAATCCGAACCAATTTTCGATTGAATCAACTTCTTAATTTTGCCATTAATAGCTTGTTTATCTTCATCTTTGGCAACATGTTTGTTCTGTTCTTTTTTGATAATCAAATCCATTATCGAACTCCAGTCAATTTCAGGACCTGCCAGATCTGAAGGAATTGCAGTCACACAGAGAAGTTCTGGTGTCCATTGTCGGACGTTTTGCGTCACGGAATACTCAACAGGGAAATACCCCTGAAAACTGAGATCATTCGGGTTTAATAATGTGCTATTGTTTGATTGATTCGTGTTATATTGATTAACCCCTACGGGTGCGGCCCACTGATTATCCGAATGACTGAGATTCGATCCTTTCAATGAACTGAACAAACCTTCCTTGACATCAGTTTTAATTTGCTTAAAGCTGCTCGCCAGTACCAGTTCAATTTTAGACGATTTAATTATCTCACCTGATTTTCCAACATCATATATGACAAGTTCATTCTTATCTCTTTCTGTTTTCATATAACTGTGAGCGATTTGAACAAGCATGAGAGTCACTAACACGGTTACTAACGGAAAACTGATCCAGGTGATCCACCGTTTTTTAAACATTCCAAGGATAAAATAGTCACCCGGCCCGACGATCAGAAAATAGGTTCCCGCAAGTAGCATCAAAAGGTAGGGGGGAGGAACGCTGAGAGATTCAGGCATCAGATTTTTAATCACAGATCCAATCCATATTGGAGATTGCATTCTTAAATGATGACTGAGCGATTTTTCTTTTTGCTGGTCCTTGAAATTTTCCCAATATTCCTTGTTATAGGAAATGAGTCGTCCATATGGATCATATCTTCTTCGTTCTGGTTCTTTCTTCTTGAGATTTTCAATCACTTCTTTCTGGTTCGCAACAATTTTTTCAAGATCAAAATCCTTCCAGATTCCATTTTGAAGGATTTTATTTGCATGCAATTTACGAAATTTCCAAAGGAAGACCATCCGGGTTCGCCAACCTTGTTCTGACCATTCCCCTAATTTTTCTTCTTTTACAACGTAATCAATCCAGATTTTCCCGAGATCACGATTAATATCCCATGATGTTTTTTTTCCTGAAACAATCAATCTACCTTTTTCATTACTGGTAAATTCATCAGTACTATCCTGATGAGAAAGGAGTTGATTCAGGAAATCTTTTTGTCTTGAATTTTCATCCGGGGAGACGCGCAGCCATAAACTCCCACCAGCAGAGACCCATTTAATAATACTTTTCCATTGGCTTTGACGAATGACACTCAACGAATAAGGATCCATGATAATCATATCGTATCTGCACAAGTGAATCGGGTTGACAGAAATGTTTTGCGGTTCAAGATGATCTATGGAAGTAAAACATTTCTTGTCTCCTGAAAAAGGATCAAAGTTTTCAAATTTGATATTCTCTTCGGTCTGTTTCTGATATTCTAACCTTCTTGATCCTCGCCAATTAGAACAGTAGCCGACCATAAAATTTCGAACATCATGTTTTCCGACACGAAAAGAGAATTCCCCTAAATCATATTTTTTACCCTTGACGATAAATTTTGGATAAATGGAAATTTGCTGGTTAATATCATTGGCCAACATGGAAGAATGAAATGTCTTGAATTGTTTAATTTCATTTGTCAGGGCCATTTCATATCGAAAAACAGACCTGTTTTTAAAATCATCAAAAAGTTCAATTTCAAGTTGTCCCTCAAGAATCCCTTCTTTCATCCAGGACATTTGCCATTCAAATTGAATCGGTGCACCTGAACGGGGTAATGTGGAAGCCTGAACAAGATCTATATTAATCGGGGATTTCTTATCAGGTTTTTCCTGTGCTAGTGTTGTATTCCGTGAGAATAAAACGATCAGTAATATTACAAGCAGCTCTGGTAATAATTGATATATTTGTTTTTTCATCATGTGGCTAATCGCCTTCCCGGACGGCGTTGGAAATACCACCATTCAACAATTAAAAAGAGGAACCCGAAAAAAGCAAAATATTTCCATGTTGGCTGATCCTTTTTGATTTTTTCTTTCGCAACATCAACAGAAAGCTCGCTAAATTGAATCGATTCAACCGTTTTCAATAATGTTTCATGCGAATTTAATAATGAAACTCCAATAATTTTTGTCTCGTCCGAATCAGACTTAATCCGGTACTCTCCTGCTTTCAATGCAGAAATAATCGGGGACGAAGAATCCTCCTCTTTTTTGATGGTCTGGCTGAATCCATTTGGTCCTGAAACGATATACTCAACACCAGGAATCAATTTATTTAAAACCAATGCCCCTGTTTTTTCCCCATGCACTTCAGTTAAGGAAGCTTCCTGCATCGCAATTTGCACCAGGTTATTAACCAGAACAGGAAAGCCAACTCGATAAGGAAAAGTTGATCGATCGGTATGAAACAGAAGGTAATAATTCAACTGGGAATTATCTCTTTTTCCTAGAAGGACTGGTCCAGTGGTGGAATGAGCAAATATTTCATATCCGGCTTCTTCATATGTTTCAGATCCTGAACCTTCCGCTGTGGTGGGAACATCTGTTGAAATCACTTCTCCCAGATTCACATGTTGAAGTAAGGTTGAATTTCTTAACCAGTCAATTATTTCAACTCCCGAATCTCCGGTTTCAATATTGAGTGTTGATTTTAAATCTTCCGGAACCAGCCCGATATTAAACCGAATTTTTGAAGGATATTTATCATCTGAAGTCTTATCTGTAAAAAGCAAATCAAATTCGGGGGGATGGTCTGCTTCATTTTTTTCGGAATGAAAAACGAGCCCGGAAATTCCATTAAGGGCATGTCGAAAGCCTGTTAGATCTTCACTGACAAAAACTTGTAGTTTTCGGATTTTCGGAATTTTAATCGAAGCATAGTTATCAACTTCTAGAGAATCTTTACCATCAGAAATCAACTTCACTTGAAAAGAAGCTTCGATATCCACATTAAGCCGAAAGTTGACCCGTTGGGGTAGTTCCTTGCTGACAAGCACAGTATCTTCAGCAACTTTTCCTAGCCCGTTCCAAATTTCGACTTTTGCAGAGACAGGAACATCAGAATTCCCCTCAACTCGAATGAAGAGATCCCAACCTTCTTCATTGGCTCTTCTGGCGTTACATTCTGTGATGCCAATGTTAAAACTGGCTGTGGGTAATTTTTGATAATTGATTGAGAAGGGGAGTTCAAAATCAGTTTTGTTCGGCAGGTTCCCATCGGAAAGCAGATAAACGGTTTTAATGGTGGTCACTCTGGACATTGCTTCGCACAACCTGAGTGCATCTTCCAATTTTCCGGGGACATCGACTGTCTCCAATGAATCAACCGCTTTTAACAGAACTCGTTTATTATCAGTAAATTCGGTGAGTCTTCTCGCTGTAGAATGAAAAGAAATCAGGCTGATTCGTTGTCCCGGTAAAAGTTTATTAATGAAATCCTTTAATTCATCTTTAGCAACATCCAATCGACTCTTGCCGGAGGAATCAATCGAACCCATGCTGGCAGAACAGTCAATTAGAATCGGAAGAGAATCCTCTTGCTCTGATGAAGCTTGAATAAAGGGTTGCATTGAAGCCAATATAAGAGAGCAGAGTAATAGCAACTGTAATAACAACAGAAGATTTTTCTTGAATTTTTGAAATGGGGAATTCACGCGTTGATCATCCATTACTTGTTGCCAGAGAACCAGCGATGATACCTCTTTATGAGGACGGCGTAGCTTCAGAAAATAAAACAGGATCAAAGGCAATGCCAGAAGAAATAACCAGGCATTCGCCAGAGTGGAAAAATTCAGCCAACTCATCGAACCCACCCCTTTCTATGAAAGAGATCGAACAAAATATCATTGACTGGGATACCGGAAGATAGAGACAGGAATCGTCCCTGTCTGCGCCTGCATTCCTGGGAAAGCTCCACTTCAAGATGATGACGGTGTTCCTGATAAATTCCTAACAAATCACCCGCTGAACTAATATCAAGAGTCCCTCCCGTTTCGGAATCTATCAATCTCAAGTCACCTGCAAGTTCCGGATCTATTTCTTCAGGGGAGAGTATTTGTGTTGCAAATATTTCCAAACCTGCACTAAACAAAAGATTAAAAGAACGAGCGATATTCCCCCATGTTAAAAAATCAGAAAGAAGAATCACTATTCCTCTACCTCGATGCCTTTTTAAAAGGGATTCAATGGCATAATCGACTGGGGCATCTCCGCCACCTTCAATATTTTCAAGAAATTGAAACAACTTTGACCGGCTCGCCCGTCCAGTGCAGGGGGGGAAGAAAAGGGGATCTTCTGACTCTTGATGACTCACATAAAGACTGACTCGCTCAAAATTCATTAACCCCATTAATCCGCAGGCAGCTGCAATCTGCTTTGCAAGAAAAAACTTATTCCCCTGATTCATGGAAGAAGATGCATCAATCAGGATGACAACATTCATTTCCTCTTCATAGCGGTACTGTTTAATATATGGACGATTTAATCGTGCAAAAATATTCCAGTCCACATAACGCATATCATCACCCGGCGCGTAATCTCGGTAATCGGAAAACTCGGTGCTCGTTCCACCTTTTCCAGATAAATGCTCACCCTGCCTGCGGTTTGTCATTTTCTTAACAGAATTAAGGCGCATTCGCTCTAACCGCCCTAACGCATTGTTATCTAGCAGCGTTGTAAACTGTTTTTTCTTTGTACTCTCGGTTTGAATTTCAGACATTCATACTTTTCTTATATTTCTGACCTGACAAATTGTGAATCCTAAATACCAATAATTGTAAAATCAGATTTCTTCTTTAAGATTTTTAATGCATTGATCGACAAGGAATGAAACCGAAATATTTTCAGCCTGCCCATCGTAATTCAATAACATTCGATGTTGTAAAACAGGAACTGCAAAATGGCGGATATCCGAATAGGAAATATGTGCTCTCCCCTCACTTAATGCACGAACTCGACCAGCGCGAATCAACGCCTGCGCCGCACGAGGACTTGCTCCCCAACGAATAAACTGGCGAACATCTTCATTCGCGAAATCCGTTCCGGGATGCGTCGACAATACCAGCCTGACGGCGTAATCACGAATCGATTCTGCAACGACTACTTTCCCCAATACAGAACGTAATTCCAGAATCCGGTCGCCATCAAGTATTTTCTGAACTTCCACTGGTTTTTTCAGGATGGTACGGCTCACAACTTCGTTCAGTTCGTCCTGGCTTAAAAAGGGAACTTCCAGTTTAAATATAAAGCGATCAAGCTGGGCTTCCGGAAGAGGGTAAGTCCCTTCCTGTTCAATTGGATTCTGTGTTGCCATCACAAAAAATGGTTGTTTCAGCTGATGAATTTTCCCATCATTTGTAACAGAACCTTCCTGCATTGATTCCAGTAAAGCAGATTGCGTTTTTGGTGAGGCACGATTAATTTCATCTGCCAATAGAAGCTGGGTAAAAATAGGACCTTTTCGGAATTCAAATTGGTACTGCCCCTTTTCATTGGTACTCATAATCTTTGTGCCGATGATATCTGCAGGCATTAAATCTGGTGTAAACTGAATTCTGTTGAAATTCAATTCGAGAACATTGGAAAGCGCTTTCACAAGCTCCGTTTTCCCAAGCCCGGGAACACCTTCAAGAAGCACATTCCCACCACAAAATATTGCAGTCAGAACACCTTCAATCACGTTTTCCTGACCCACAATCACCCGGCTCACTTCCTCGCGTGCCTTCTGGAATGTCGTCTGAAAATCCTTTGCTTCATCAAGTAGTTCCTGTGGAACTGATTCCGTTGTTGACTCCGGCATAATGATGTTTCCTTTATTGAATTCAAAATTATTAATAAATTATTTTAGATTGTTAAATTACATTTTATACGATTTCATGATTATTCAGGCTTATCATCACGCTTTCGTTTCATATCCAGTAAACGCGATGTCGTTGATCCATCACCCGGTTTCTGCTTAGAATCTTCCGATTTCTTTGATTGTTTCCCGCGATAAGTCTGGGAAGACTCTCCCCTCGAAGAAGCTGAACTATGTTCATTTCTCCTCAGTCCTTCAGATATTTCTTTGCGATTTTTTGCTTTAGTTCCGTCCCACCGACTCGAAACTTTTTTCTTTCGATCCAGCAGGG
>JAJRVU010000119.1 GCA_024277145.1 Planctomycetota bacterium | reverse complement strand
TTCCGATTCAGAATAAAACTGAACTCCCGCTGCGCCGGCTGCAATAATCAGATTGACTCCTTCCAGAGCTTCTCGTTTTTCTTTTTCTGAAGATGTTTCGCAGGGAATAAGTTTTGCTTTCGGGGCTTGTTTTTGAATTCGGTCACAAAGTTGTTGAGCGCGTTCTTTTTTTCGTGAAGAAACATTAATTTCTGCTCCTTCTGATGCGAGAAGTTGAACCACTCTTTCCCCCACCGGACCAGTTGCGCCGAGGACAAGGGCTTTTGATTGATTGAGGGATAAATGTTTTCCTGCACAAAGAACAGCTGCAGCTGCAGTGGTGTTAGAGCCATTGGAGTCCATCATAACGGAGACTTTCACCGGGCCGAAAAAAGTATTTTGAACTTTATTAAATAGTTCTTCTCCTTTAGAGACCTGGCTTCCACCGATGAAAATGGCTGTGTTTTTTAAATCATCAATGCCACGTGTGAACATCGCACCGTGAACCAGACCAGTTACATTTTCAGGAGTGACTTGACCATAACTGAAGAGGTGATCGATTTCAGAATCAATGGCAACAACGCGGTCAAAACTGCTTGAATGATTATCAGTATCAAGTTGAATCAGAATTTTTTTCATGATGATTTTTGTCTGGTATAGGTTGGGGGAAATTTATTCAATGGCTATATAACAAACAAAAGGCTCCTGTTGGAATACAGGAGCCTTTTAAGATAAAACGTTTATTGATTGAAGCAGAACCTGTTTTTAACCCAGTCCTGAGAATGGATGGCTTGCTCCGTCTTTCTTTTCAATCATTTCGTCTGCACTCGGTTCAGATTTCATGGCACGAGCGATGGAAAGTTTGGTTGCTTCGTAGTTGTATTCGTAAATTTTCTTGTCGTCTTCAGCTTCCCAATGAATGAAAACGCCACAAACGATGACAAGGTCTTCAGCTTGATCTTTAGGAATGATACCTTCTGCAACACTATCTGCAACAGCTTTTGCAACTGCGAACTGAGCAGGTCCAAACATCTGGACAGCTTGGCGTGCACCTTTGATAGTCACTTTTGTTATCATCACAGTAGCAGGTTTCACTGCAAGGTTTGGTTCCAGAACAGCTAAAAGGTTACTATGACCCTGAGTCTGTGTAGAGAGTGCATTTGCAAATGCAGTTCCTACAGGACCAGTTTTGCTTCCAATCATCAGATCGATGTGAGCAACTTCATTGCCATCACCGCACAACGCTTCTCCAAGATACATCGACATTTCTTTCTCCCTGTTTAATAAAAGTTGAGGGGTTACTAAATTCAGGTTTTATGGACAACCTGAAAGGGGATGAGAATAATCGTGTGTTCCGAAATGTGAGTCATTGCTACTTTTGGAAGGTGACAGACCCCAAACAGAGCCTGATTACCACGTTCTCTCCATACATCTTAATTATACATAATGTTAATTATACATAATGTTAATTATACATAATAATTCTGATTTTCAGGCTTTTGAAAACGAAAACCGATCCAGCTGACCGCTCCATTTTCATCAACCTCATTTATCTCTACAATAAATATCAGGTTGAAAACAAAATTTCCAGTTTCAGCCAAGAATATCCTGCTATTGATGTCACAGAAAATGAAAATACTTCCTCGAAAACGTATTTTTGTGTAAGACTGCTTGTAGAAGTCAGAGCTGATTCCTGAAGAAAAACGAGTGTTTTCGACAAATCCTGAGATGAAATTGATGGAAAAAAATTCAGTATTGATTATCGGTGCAAGTGCCCGGGCTGCTTCCATGTCCGCTTTGAGGGCTGCCTTTAATCCGATTGCTTCTGATCTTTTTGGAGATCGGGATTTAACGGAACTCGCTGCATTTCATGAAATCTCACAATACCCAAACGATTTTGTCAAAATTGCTCAAAAACTAAGTTCGGAATCCGCCAAAAAAATCCCGCTGATTTATACCGGAGCATTGGAAAATTATCCTGATGTACTCGCTGATCTGGAAGAGCATGTCCAGTTGCTTGGGAATCCTGCAGAGATTATTAAGCAGGTTCGTGATCCTTTATTAATATCAGAATTGTTGAAGAACCAGGATCTCCCCGCTTTAAATATTTCTCGGGAATTTCCAGTAAAAGAATCTCAGAAAAAATGGTTGAGGAAACCATTCAAAAGTGCAGGGGGAAACCAGATTCAATTCTGTGGTTCGGAACTTGCTTCTTTAAATGATTGTAAAGAATTTTATTTTCAGGAGTATGTGGAAGGAGAATCCCTTTCTGCTTTGTTTCTTAGTACAGGACTCGATTTGTTTTTACTCGGGATGACTAAGCAGTACACAGGAATTCAACAGTGGAATGGAGCCCCTTTTTCTTACTGTGGATCTTACGGCCCTGTGCGATTAAAAGATTCGCAGGAAGATCAGGTATTCAAAATTGGGAAAACGTTGGTTGATCATTTCAACCTGAGAGGGCTCTTTGGAGTCGATTTGATTGACGATGGAAAATCTGTACAGTTTTTGGAAGTCAATCCTCGATACACAGCCTCCGTTGAAGTTCTTGAATTTGCTTATGAACGAAGCTTCATGAATTGGCATTGGAACAGTTTTCAGAATATATTGAGAAGTGGTTCAATGCGGGAAGATGATCATCCTTCCAATTTATATCTTCAGGAGACAGTGAATTACGTTTCCAAAGCGATTATCTATTCTGGTCACGATTTCAATTTTCCTCAAAAAAGTCCATTAGATTTGCCGATGCTTGGGAAAGGTGAATATTTAAAACGGGGGGAAATGATGATTGCAGATGTTCCTCAACCGGGAACATTTATTGAGAAAGGCAAACCGATTTTCACGTTATTGATAGCTTCAGGAGGATATCAAGAGCTGATGGAAAATTGGTGAAAATGAACCAGCTTTCTATACGGGTTAGGTAATATGCCTTAAGAATTGTGCAATATTGACCAATAAATGGAGTTTTCGAGTTATTTGTTGGTCCGGGATTTGTAAGAAAACGGTCAATATGTCTCTTTTTCTTGAACATCTTTTAAAAGATCGGTAATATCTCATAACACACTTTGTTTATCAATTTTTTTATTTCACGCAAACACAATATTAAAATGTCCCACAAAAACGATATTCGTATCATTGATGCCTCTATAGAATTTGAAACTGTTCCTTATCGAACCCCTTTAAAATTTGGTGGCCAAGTTGTTGAAAATGCTTTAATTGCCAATGTGCAAGTTGAGGTTGCTGATCATCAAGGCAAAGAAGAGACCGGCTATGGCAGTATGCCTTTGGGAAATGCCTGGGCTTGGCCATCTAAAAAGTTGACCGGTGACCAGACATTATCCCTAATGCAGAAGTTTGCAGAGGAAGTTGTTCTGATTGGTTCCCGGGATCCGGAATTTGGTCATCCCGTGAGTATTTCGTATCATTTGTCGGGCGAATATTTTCATATGGGAAAAACCCTTTCCCAGAAAAATGGTTTTGAGGAATCGATCCCTGAATTGGCTCAGTTAGTGGCTGCGAGTCCATTTGATGCAGCTTTGCATGATGCTTACGGCAAGATTCATCAGATGAACAGTTTTGACACACTTTCCAGTGAGTATATGAAATACGATCTCTCGGAATATCTGGACGAAAACTTCAAGGGAGAATATCTGGACCAGTACACATTGCGAACGCCTAAAGAACGATTGCCTTTGTATCACCTGATTGGTGCGATGGATCCTTTAACGGATGCAGATATTGATCAACGAATTAACGATGGTTTACCAGAAACATTAGGCGAATGGATTCAGGCAGATGGTTTGACTCACCTGAAAATTAAACTGGCTGGTGATGATCTGGAGTGGGACATCAATCGAGTTCTGTCGATTGAAAAAGAATCATCAATTGCGCAAGAAACACGTGGATGCAAAGAGTGGTTTTATTCCTGTGACTTCAATGAAAAATGCGAGAACGTGGATTATGTTCTCGATTTTCTCAATCGTGTTAAAGAAGAATCTCCATCAGCTTATGACCGAATTCAATATATTGAGCAGCCGACCAATCGGGATTTGAAAGCGAACCCGGAAAATAAGATGCACAAAGCTTCTCAACTGAAACCGGTGGTGATTGATGAATCTTTAGTCGATTATGATGCACTGCTTGAATGCAGGGATTTGGGATATACGGGTGTTGCATTAAAAGCGTGTAAAGGCCAGACCGATTCTTTATTGCTTGCAGCCGCTGCACAAAAATATGACATGTTTTTGTGTGTACAGGATTTAACTTGTTCCGGAGCATCATTTTTGCATTCCGCCAGTCTGGCTGCCCATATTCCGGGAATTCAGGCGATTGAAGGGAATGGTCGCCAGTACTGTCCGGGACCGAACAAACGTTGGTCCAAACAGATTCCATCGATGTTTGACATCACTGATGGAACTGTCGGTACAGGTGTGCTGACTCTCCCCGGGCTCGGTTTTTAGTGCAAAAATCCGGGCTAAAACCGGCTCTTGAACCCCCTCTGTTTTCCTAAACTGCCTGTTTTAAAGGCTGCTTAAGCCTGCGCAAAACTCATCTTGCCTTAGATTCGACATTCCGTTATTTCTACCCACCCTGAAACTCAGAAAGAGGCAGATTATGCCTTCGATTCTGGACTGTTGTCGGGGATTGAAAAG
>JAJRVU010000118.1 GCA_024277145.1 Planctomycetota bacterium | reverse complement strand
TCATTCGTTAAATGAAGTCGAAAGATATTACATCGAACGAGCATTGGAACTGACCGATGGTAAAAGAGAAGAAGCTGCCACCATGCTGGGAATCGGCGAGAGAACTCTTTATCGAAAAATTAAAGAGTACGGACTTAATAATTAATTCAAAAGGGAAGTTCCTCTCCGATATTTTTTTCGCGGGCTCGTTTTAAAATTTCCGCTCGCATCGCAACATCCTGCAAGCCAAGTCCTACAGATTTAAAAAGTGTCAATCCATGTTCACTGTTTCTGTTTAATTTAATGGTTCTGTTTAAAGGGGGTTCCCCGCCAACCACATCAGCCAATTCCTGGATCTCATCCCAGTTTAATATTCCAGTTTCGATTGCTTCTCGAAAATCCCCTGCCTCTTTCTGACACTGAAGAATACTGTCACAAACAATTCGTGAAGACCGTGTGATTGTTGCGGTATCGATTTCTGCTTTATTCCAGAAATTGCATCCAATCGCATTAATATGAGCCTGTTCTTTTAAGTCGTTTCCATCAAACAAAGGAACCTTGCTTGTTGTCGCGGTGATAACAATGTCTTTATCCTTAACAGCTTGCTCAGGGGAATCCGCAGGTTCGACCGAGATTTTCAGACTGTCCGACATTTCCTCTGCGAACTTGGTTCTTTTCTTTTCATTCCTGCAGAAGACTTTCACTTCTTGAATATTTTTCACCGCACAAACCGCTTCGAGTTGAGTTCTTGCCTGCTTGCCAGCACCGAATAAACCAACGGTAGAAACTTTGTCAGAAGTCATGAATCTGGTAGCAACGCCGGAGGCTGCCCCGGTTCTTAATTGACCGAGGTAATCCGCTTCAATTAACGCTTCCATTTTTCCTGAAACAGAATCGTAAACAGCAACATGAAAATGAGCTGCTTCACGAGTTGTGGTGTAATTTTTCCATCCCACTTTATTCAGATATTCAGCAGATGCAGAAAGGGAATGAAGCATGATCCCGGGAGAGTAGCTGCGTTGACGCGGGTTGTTGGTTGCTTTCCCTGCATGAAGTTGACGAAAGCACTCTTCGACAATACCAATGCTTGAATCCATGTCCATCAATTGATGAACATCAGACTCCGTAAGAAAAATTGCACCCATAAATAACTTTCTTCCCGGAAAAACAGGAGAACAATAATCCTGCTTAGCGTTTCATAATTTTTTCTGCGATATCTTTCAGGCAAGGATCGTCTATTACGGAACCCTTTGGTAGCCGTTTGATTTCTTCAAGGACCTCGAGAACCTGTTCATCGGTTGGTTGAAATCCCATCTCTTCCAGATGATGAGCGACCGCACGCCGACCGCTATGGCGACCAAGCACCAGCCTGATTCCTTCAGCGCCCACTTTTTCAGGCCGGAATGGAAGGTAAGTATCGGGGTTCTTAAGCAACCCGTCCTGATGAATTCCAGCTTCGGTTGCAAAAATATTGCTCCCGCCTACAGGTTTGTTAAGCGCGAGTGGAATTCCTGTTAACTCAGCAACAAGTTGACAAAGTGGCGCAAGTTTTGTTGTATCAATTTTGGCCGTTCGTCCATATTGGTCTTCATGCAAAGCCAATGCCATCGCGACCTCTTCAAGGGAAGCATTACCTGCTCGCTCGCCTAATCCATTGATCGTACATTGAACAACATGGGCTCCTTCTTCAATGCAGGCAAGCGTATTGGCCACCGCCAATCCCAAATCGTTATGAAAGTGGACAGCGAGAAGAGCTTTACTGATATTCGGAACATCTTCAAAAATTTGCCTGACATAATCCCTGGCTTTATCAGGAGTTAAAATTCCTACAGTATCAGGAAAACCAATGGTAGTGGCTCCTGCATCAATTGCAGCTTGATAACATTGACAGAGAAATTCCGGCTCTGTCCTGCTGGCATCTTCCGGACTGAAGGCAACAATTGCCAATCGTTCAGCCGCATAAGAAACCGTATCTGCAATCAAGTTGAGAATTTCATCTTTGCTTTTATTCAGTTTGTATTCGCGATGAAGAGGGCTTGTCCCACAAAAAAGGCTGACCCCTCGTTTATGAATCGGGTGCCCTTTCAAAACTTTGTCTGCTGCATCAACATCTCCATAAGTTGTCCTGCAAAGACAGGTTAAAACAGGCTTTTTGATCTCGCCAACCATTTTCCGAATCGCTTCACAGTCCGATTCTGAGGAAGCGGGAAAGCCTGCATCAAGTGAATGAACCCCCGCTTCTTCCAGCGCGTGAGCAATCCTGAGTTTATCTTCCGGTTCAAGGGTGGCACCGGGCATCTGTTCGCCATCACGAAGAGTGGTGTCACTGAATAAGACAGCATTGGAACGTTGATGATGACTGATCACGACCTGTTTAACCATTCGCTTTAAATGAAGTTCAACGCGTTTCAATACGCCGGGTTGGGTTCTTTGCACCTGAGTCTTACCACTGTTTCAATAAATTGATTCGAGAAACGACAATCGGTTCTAATCTCAGCTTGATTTCGTTATCGTTTTTTCAACAAGCCGGGAACCAGACTTTTGAGATCTGCAACATTCGTATTTCGACTGATAACTTTTCCTTTGGAGTCAACCAGGATCATTGTTGGTAAAGACATAATTCCGAATGCAACAGCAGGTGGACTATCCATCCCGCCTTCATGAATTTGTGGCCAGATCATCTGGTTCTTTTTCATGTAGGGTTCAATAAGTTCTTTCGTTGAATCAAGATTCACACCCAGAATTTCAAAACCTTGTCCACGATATTTTTGATACAACGCCTTGATCTGTGGAAGGTCTTCGCTACATGGTTTACACCAGGTTGACCAGAATAAAACGAGCAGAACTTTTCCTTGAAAAGCTTTGGCATTAATCGGTTGCCCGGTGAGTGATTGCCCGGAAAACTGGAATGTTTTTCCAGTAAGGTCCAAACGTCTCAATGCTCCTGTTGCTTTTTGGCCCGGAATGGAAGAGGCAAAATTCTTGTTCAGTTTTTCATACCATTTTCGGGCTTCCTTTGGTTTTCGATTAAATTCAGCCGTCATCGCAATTTGCAACAATGCATCAGGCGTGTCAGGTGCAGAAGGAAAAGATTCCGCATAATTTTCCAAGGATTTGATCCATTGTATTTGAATTTTCTGGCGATCTTCATTCCTGGCTTTTTGAAATTCCAGACTGAATTTTCCAAGAAGGATTCGATACCGAATATAAGCAATCAATGGTGATTTTGAATCGGCTTTGATAATGTTTGCTTCAATTTTTTCAAGCCTCTTAATCCCTTCAGGGTTTGCTCCGGTTTGAACAGATGCAGTCACACCATCAACGAGTTGTTGTGTCCATTGCTTGCGTTCCTCATCGGTTTTAGCTGAAGCAACCAGTTTTTCCAGTATATCTGCTCTCTGACTGTTGTATTTGCTTAAAACTTTCAAGCCGACTGTCGGAAGCGGGCTGCTTGAATCCAACTTGCTTAATTCATCAAGAAGTTTTTGTACTTCGGGAGAGACTTCCGAATTCGCCTGCATGGAAGCGGTTTCTTCCGGATCAGCGGGCTGAATTAATATTCCCCCGGAAACAACCTGGACTGAATTCCCTTCAAGAGAAATCGGGATTTGAGTCAGTTTCCACACTTTTCCAACTTGGAGAATTTCTCCAATCTGCAGTAATCCGGTTTTTCCGCCACTTTCAACAATGGCCATCGCATTCTCATGCACCATAATGTCTTTAGTTGCTTTTCCCTGATCTGCAGGAATACACCCGGGTGTGGAACTGTCAAAACGCATCCATTTGGTTTTTGCGTTCATGATCTTGCTCCCTTCCAGATTTTTAAGCATTTTTTCTTTTGGGGAAGAAATCATATTTAATATCTGAGAAGCAAGTTTCGGTTTCACGCCCAATGTATTCAAATCTTCTTTTGTAATCAGCAATGCTTTAAGTTTCCATTCATCCTTGTTGGCCATTGCTGAAACAACCTCTTTGGAAACTTCCTCTGCAGAAATTATTTTCCAGTAATCAATTTTACCATCTTCATTGGTATCAACTCCCCAACGGGAACCACCTGTATTCAGCCAGCGTGATTGATCAACATTATTATTATTGTTGCTGTCGATATCCCGATAGACTTCAATGCCCATCTGAAAATACCGCCATTGGTCAACAACATTATCTCCATCCGTATCAATAAATCGTCTTAAAATTTGACCCGATGGCCCATAGACAATCCAACCTGATGTGGATTTCGTTTTTTCAACCTTGACCACACACTTGGAAATCTCTTCTTTCTTGGGAATTTCGTAATCAATACCTTTTTGAGCTGGCCGGAAAGACATGGCCAATTCAGGCTTGGGGGGTTCAGCAGCATGTAAAATGCCACTTGAGAACCCTGAAAGAAGACAAAGCATCAGGATAATAAACGCTGAAACTTGTGGATTTGAGTTCCTGAGAATTGGGTCATTGCGTTTAAAACAAGCAGACCCGGTTTTAAATACTGATATTACTATTCGGAGCAGAGCCATTGTAAGTCCCTGTAAAATTCTGGTGTGAAATTGTCGTTTAAATATCGATGATCCAATCAGGCATTGCTGGCGGATCCTGATTGAATAAGTCATTTCCCCGTCATACAATAATGAGAGGATATCTAGTGCGATTCTGCAATTGATGTCGAAGGTTCAGGTGTTATCCCGACTGTCTATACAGTGCGCCACGTTCTAAATCATTTCCAGACATTGTCTGGTTTGGGGATTTTAGATAAAAATGGGTATCCAAGTCATTACCAGTTTTTCAATTCAGGGGTTTTGATCCCTGAGATAAGGTAAATATTCTTGAACTTCAGTGTTTAGAGCGAGTTTTTTACGTGTAGCGGGTTAAATTCTTGAAATAAAGTCTCAATGCTATCCAACAACTCTACAGTTAAGTGCAACCTGTATTAGTAGTCCAACTACCGGTAAATGTCACTTAGCTCAGGTTAAGTTGCACGCCAACGAGCGTGCTATTTGGATATTGACACCGGACATTTAAAGCTCGAAAGAGTACTAGAAAGATTTATAAACGTGGAAAACCAGTCTAGCGAGAGTCCAAAAGTCGGAGATCAGCATGAACGAACGTTTACAGTTGAAGAGAAAGATTGTGTGGAATTCAAGTCAAAAGGCATTCCTCCGATTCTTTCCACTCCCTGGCTGATCTGGTCATTAGAACATACAGCTTACGAACTTCTGGATAAATATCTTCCTGCTGATGAAATGTCCCTCGGAGTTCACATCGATATTGAACATCTGGCGGCGACACCCATGGGGCATCAAGTTACCTGTAAAGCAAAGGTGATTCATGTGGATCGCCGAGTGATCAATTTCCAGATTGAAGCATTTGATGAGAAAGAACTGATCTGCAAAGGAGTTCACAAAAGGCAGATCGTCAAATCAAATCTCATCCAAAAAGTGATTGAAATAAAAACGAAAGCCTGAGATCAAGGTGAGACAAACAGCCTCAAAATTCTGAATTGTGAAAATTAACAGCTGATATACATTTCTATCCTGTTTCCCTGAATTGAGTTACATCAGCGGGATATTCCCATTTGAAGGACAGAAATCAGGAAGGATGTTCTCTCGATTTTAACGATTACAACAAATAAGTGAACAAAATATGCTCATATGATTTAAGGAAAAGGAAAAGAAGTCCCTGTAAGGTCTGGAGTTACACTAAATTATACTGGAGGATGAAGATTCTAAAATTATTGGAGAAGCAGCCATTCCGGGGCAATTTTTCTCTTGAATTACATACTGATTTTTGATGGAGAAGTTCTCGACGTACAGAAGAAATGCTTTATAATAAATAGTACATTATCAAGTAGCTGAATAGCTGACTGACACCATCTTAAAAAATCAAATCCGGGCCAAATTAACCATAAAAGAAAAAGGTTTTCCAAAAAAGAAGGAAAATCGACTCGACATTAAAAGCCTGATATTCCACAGGCACACATCTGGATGAAAGAAAAATATGACGGTTTCGATTAGTACATGCCCCAGTTGCAATTCAACGGTGTTGCCCGACACGGTTCAGTGCCCCCATTGCAATCATATTATTCTGGATGACGTTGCGGAGACTTCAACACCACTTGCGCCCGTCGTTAAAACCGCATCTTCGGAAAATTCCGGGAATAAGGGACTGATTAGTGATGAAACGATAGAACAGATTTGCCCTTCCTGTAATGAACAGGTTCGAGTTGGTTTAGTCCGCTGCTGGAATTGTGGAACGTTCATGCGTGATGATATTGCAGCCAAGTACTGCGAACTGCAAGCGAACCCTGCGCCGATTATTTACAGTGAACCCCCAAACGAGATTGCGAACAAAGATTTACTTGATACGGGTGAAATGCATCTGGTTGATGAAAATGAAGAAGATGGTTTTGAAATTGCTGATGACGTCCAGATGATTCAGGGACAACCTGAAGACATCAAAACCGAAGAAACAAACACAGTTGAAACCGAGGAATCCTACGGCGTTCAAGATTCTGCCGCTGATGGTTCTGCTTCCACGGAAACAGCAGAAGACAAAGAAGGATCTCAAACCCTTGAGGATCCCGATGAAGAATCTGCATCTGAGGATAAGCCTTCCGATCCTGAGGGAGAATCCAAATCACCGGAAACATCTGAAGCTGAAACCTCTGGAACTAAAACTTCCAAAGCCGAAATTACCGGCGAAGAATCTCTTGAGGGAGGTGATGATGCTCCTGTTGAAGAGACATTGCTGGACGTTGCAATAAAAGAAGAAAAAGAACGCACAAAGCTCATTCAGAAGAAAAAAAGAGAGGCGAGTTCAGGATTTCTTGTCTTTTGTCCGAATGGCCACCGTATTGAAGTTCAGGATAAACATCGTGGAAAAAGCGGAAAATGTCCTAAATGCTCTTCACCTTTTACGGTTCCTCAAAAACAGTGGGAAGCGCCTCCTAAAGATGAAGCTCCTCCTGTGCAGGATGGACAGCCAGCAGAAGCTGCTCCAGCTAAAGTGAAAACGGTTGCAGGAGATTATCAAAAGTGGATGGAAGATCTTCATCTGCATGTCGTTGATCCGACTCGATTGAAACTGAAAGCAGACAGCTTGAAATCAGCCTTCTCAACAATTGATCTGGGGATGGCTCCTGAGAATGTCATTCTTGTTGATTACAATCTCAAAGCAGGTATGTTTGGCGTAACCGACAAAGATAAACTTAAGAAGAAAGAAGCACGCGACGCAGTCTGGGAACACATCTCTGATAAAAAATACATTAATGATCTCCCTGCAAAAAACCATCACGTTTTTAAAGCGGAAGAGATCACTGAATGTCGAGTTGTTTTCCCTGCTCCCAAAAATCAAGATTCCATGTTCGCAGGAATACCCGTTTTTGGAAAAGGAAAGATTGCTGTCCGAATTCCTCCCCGAGCAGAAGGAAAAGAACTCGAATTCATTTCGTTCTCACTTTCGATCTTCCGGGAATTTTCTCAAAACCTGAACGAGCTATACGAGATCAATGATCTGGGAGAAGATTGCGGTCTCCCGCTAACAGATCAATTTGATGAAGCGACCTGCCATTACAGCGATGCTAAATTCAAATACTTGCCAGATGACACTTACTATCAGGGGGATCCCGGATTTGACGTGATTATCGTCGGCAGAAGATGTGCAAACTGCGGTTTGGAAATCAGCGAAGATGCACGCAAGAAGGAAAAAATTGGTGGAGCCAATGGCAAAGGGATCGCCAAAGCGAAATGTCCCAAATGCAAAGCGAAATTTGGTTCAACCACCCTTTATTCTTTGGCCAATGCTGATGAAATTATCCAGAGAGCGGAAATGGAAAATTCGGAATCAGGAGAAGGTTCGGACGAAGCCTCCGATGCCCCGGAAGTCCCTTCAGCAGAATAAGTTTCTGGCTTGCAAAGAGTTTGTTTGCTTTTTGGTGATAGAATTGATTATCTGCTATTCAGTCCGTTGAGCTGAAAGTTATCGAATTCTAGTTTGTTGTTGCAACTACGTGTGAATCTTCCTTAGACGGATTTCTTCGCTTTTCCCACAAAAATTCCAATGGGTGGACCGAAGATCAATGCAAGCGGAAATCCAATTTTCCATGCATTGTGCAAACCAAATATGATATTTTCAGCTATAGGCCCCATTTTGTATCCCACAGAAGTATCCGTAAAAATTTCTGTTATAATCCCAGTAACTATTGCAACTGAAATTGTGGCCACAACAATGAGAGCAATACTACATAAGAATCCATAAATTGCATTGCGAATTTGTAAGCCAGTGAATGCAACAGCTATGTATGGTCCTAACACGGTAAATAGAATGAAGTAAGGCGGAAATATCATCCAGTAAAGTTGCTTATTGAATGTTTCATTTTGCATCAGCTCATCAATTGAAACTTCTGCAATATAATCACCAATTACAATCCCAACTAATGCTCCTGCGATGACACCTTTAAAAATGCGTATTATTAACTGCTTACGATTCATCCTGATCGTCCCTCTGTTTTATTTTAGACATGTACCATCATAATGAAAACCCAAGACATGCTATTATATCATCACCCATATAACAGGTGGCAAAATAAATTGTTTCCAAATTACCAAGTTTGTCTTTTGCATAACTATAATAGCCAACAAATTATAGACTGGTTTGCAAGCAAATAGCACCGTGGGTATACGCAGCTGAACTGATATTTTGTAACAGTTCTGCTTAACATGTTTCGCAAATTCACCCGAATATTAAAAAAGTCTTGGAAACCAACTGTCCTGTTGAGTGGCAATTGACTGGGGAACATGGAATAATGAAGATCGTCGTGCTGATTACGAAGAAGAGAGCAACCTTGAGTATCAGATACGACTTGCGCAATCACATAATGAATTAACATTATATAGATTCACGATTTATGTTCTGAAAACATCCTGCAAAGAGAGCATTATTTTCTTGACGGAATCTATCTAACGTGTAGAATTGCTTGGTTTCGACGTGCTGCATGGATGCGGGCAGGCTTATACGCCTGTCGACTTGTTTTACTGCTTCAGAGGGATCGACAACACCCCACGTCTCAGCCAACATCAAAAAAGATCCTACCTCGTATAGAGCATCCATAAGACATATTCATATTTATTGACTACTGGAGAGATTGTTGTCGGCTGGCTTTCAAAGTGATTTCAAGGAACAGGTACGTACTCAAACAGACCTGGTTAACCTTGTGAGTGAAGGAGTTGCGTTAACCGCGCAGCGTGGTGGCCGTGAATACGTCGGCCTGTGCCCCTTCCACGATGATCACAATCCTTCCTTCCGGGTTTATGCTGAGCAGCAATCCTATCGCTGCTGGGTTTGTGATGAAGGGGGAGATTGCTTCTCGTTTGTCATGAAGCGGGACCTCATCAATTTTCGGGAAGCACTGGAATACCTTGCAGAACGTGCAGGAATTGAAATTCCCAAGCATTCCCGATCAAACAGAAACAGCAATGGAATTTCTAACGCTGACTTGTACGAAATTCTTTTATGGGCTGAAAGCCTGTTCCATAACAGTCTGGTGAAGACGGAACAGGGGAAGGAAGCTCTTGATTATATGCTTGACCGAGGTTTTTCTCAGGAAACCATCCTGCAATTCAGGATCGGTTACCACCCGAAAGACTGGAACTGGATCCAGAACCAATCACAAGGGCGTTTTTCCCATGAAGCCTTAAGAACAGCGGGACTCATCGCCAAACGTGACGGGAATGATGGTTATTACGATCATTTTGTTGATCGCGTTATGTTTCCAATTCGCGACAAACAGAAAAGAACTGTTGCATTTGGAGGACGTGCCTTACCGGGGTCGGATGCGGAAAACAAAGGGAAGTACCAGAATAGCCCGGAGGGTCCATTATTCTCTAAGAGCAGACTATTATACGGTTTAGATGTCGCACGAGACGGAATTTTCCGAACGAAGACAGCAATTGTGGTGGAAGGGTATACAGATTGCATTACATGTCAGCAGTTAGGAATGGTTAACGTGGTTGGAGTATTGGGGACATCTTTGACTGAAATGCATGTTCAGGAACTGAAACGCTTTGCTGATAAAGTCATCCTTGTTTTTGACGGGGACGATGCAGGTCAGAATGCGGCTGACAGGGCGATTTCCAAATTCCTTTCACAAGAAGTTGATTTAAGAATACTGGCTCTGCCTGATGGGTTGGACCCAGCTGAATATATTGAACAAAACAGTCTCGAAAAATTTCAGGATTTGGTTACAAACGCAAAAGAAGCCTGGGATTTTAAATTTGTTGCCTGCCTGGAAAAATATGGAACAGAGAGTCTTGATTCCTGCGAGCGAATTTTGAATGAAATGCTGGAATTGCTTTCATTGTCGCCGGGATTAGCAGGAAGTGTTCGAGAAAACATGATTCTGGGACGACTGGAAAACCGTTTAGGTGTCTCTGAAATTGTGATTCGTCAAAAATATAAAGAAATAAGAAAACAGAAAAGAACAACAAGCCGGCCTCAAACACAAATGCAGTCACCTGCTGGCTTTAAAGATAATAACAGACAACGCCGAATAGACCCTCAACAGGGTGAATTTAAATCAATTCTGAAAAAGAGTCAAAAATACGACTTGGCAGAGCAGGAGCTACTGGAAATAATTTTGTCGGCTCCTCAATGGATTGAAAAGATACAACAACAGGTTTCCGTACAGGATTTTGAACATCAGGTCCGAGCGGAGCTTTTACAATTTTGTTTTGATATGGCGGAGCAAGGACAGGAGCCGTCTTACCACAATGTGACAATAGCTCTGGAGGATCCGGAACTGAAACGTCTCGCACAGCGAATTGACGAAATCTCTCGTGAGAAGAAGATTGCAGAAAAAATGCGAAATGCAGAGCAACTTCACGAAGAAACCTCGATTCCCATCCTGTTATACCACGCCCTCGATATTTTGAAATTTCGCCGAATGGAAATGGAAAAAGAGAATCTGGCAGCGAAAGGTCGCACGCAGATTTCCACATTCACCTCCGGGGAATTATCCGATTCAGATCGAGAGCTACTTAAACAGGCATCCCAATTTCACACAATGCGAGCGGGTCATAAAAAATAGCAAATAGATGTTTGCTCTGAAAATTCAAGGTTGAATTCAACATTAAATTAACAGGCAACATTACACATACCATCCGGAGGAACAGAAGTGCATAGAATTGATAAAGCATTAAACGAGTTAATTGTTAAAGGCCAGAAACAGGGTTTCCTTACTTTCTCGCAAGTGAATAATTATCTACCTGACGAAGCAAAGAATCCTGAAAAGCTGGACGACCTGCTGATGTCTGCTGATGAGCTGGGAATTGAGTTGATCGCTGACAACAAATTGCCAGAAAACCCAAAAGCAAGCCGCCGGGGGAGAGGTCGTTCCAGAGATTCCTCAATGGAAGAACGATCAAAGCGAATTGATGACCCGGTTCGTATGTATTTAACACAAATGGGAGAGATTCCTCTCCTGACTCGGGAACAGGAAATTTTTCTGGCCAAGAAAATTGAAATGACCCGAAAACGTTTTCGCCGACAACTGCTAGAAAGCGATTTTGCTCTCAATACCGCTTTTGAGATTTTAAGCAAAGTCCATATGGGTGAACTTCCTTTTGACAGAACCATTAAGGTTTCTGTAACAGAAGGTCTGGAAAAAACTCAGATTTTAGGTCGCATGCCTTACAATCTTGCAACATTAGATCCTCTTCGAAAAATGAATGCAGAAGATTTTTCTGTTTTTCTCAGGGAAGATTCCACTGCTGCGGAACGAAAAGCAGGCATGACAGCTTTGAACAAACGACGTCGCAAGACTGTTCTTCTCATTGAAGAGTTAAGTTTGAGAACTCAGAGACTTCAACCTTGTCTTAAACGAATGCACCAGATTGCAATTCGTATGAAAGACATTGAAGCCCAGATTAAAAGCCTGAAGAAACTGACAACTGCCAAAGATGAACGAGCTAACCTGCAGAAAGAGCTTAACGATCTGATGGCAATGACGTTGGAAACTCCTGATACTCTCACTGAAAGAGTTCGCCTGATTGATGAACGTTTTTCTGATTATGAAAAATCAATGCGTGAGCTTTCCGGCGGAAACCTTCGACTGGTTGTTTCCATTGCCAAAAAATACCGTAATCGTGGTTTGAGTTTTCTGGATTTGATCCAGGAAGGGAATACCGGATTAATGCGTGCTGTTGATAAATATGAATACCGACGTGGTTACAAATTCTCAACATACGCAACATGGTGGATTCGCCAGGCGATTACCCGTGCGATTGCTGACCAGGCAAGAACAATCCGGATTCCGGTTCATATGATTGAAACGATGTCAAAACTTCGTAAAGTCAGCAAACAGCTTCTTCAGGAAAAGGACGAGAGCCTACCATTGAAGAAACTGCAGAAGCTGCAGAAATCAGCCTGGAAGAGACCCGAAGAGTTCTGAAAATCTCACGACATCCTATCAGTCTTGATCGTCCTGTGGGAGAAAGTGAAGATAGTTACTTCGGTGACTTCATTGAAGATCAGGGAACTGAAAACCCTGTCACAGCTGCAACTCAAGAAATGTTGAAGGACAAAATCGATTCTGTACTGAAAACGCTCACTTACCGTGAACGGGAAATCATCAAGTTAAGGTATGGTCTGGGTGATGGCTATACTTATACACTTGAAGAAGTCGGCCGGATTTTCAAGGTCACACGGGAACGTGTGAGACAAATTGAGGCTAAAGCAGTCCGGAAACTGCAGCATCCAGTCAGGAGCAAGCAATTAAAAGGATTTCTTGACTCTCTGGAGACTGTCACTGAAAGTGAATAAGGTTATACTAAACCGGTCAGAAATGGCCGGTTTTTTTTTTGGCCAGATAAAACACGACTTCGAAAACACGACCGGATAAAACTGATTCACAGGTTGTCCGTTTCATTGATTATTAATACGACTTGATTAGACTATTTAGAACCATTCAGGTTCTTATAAAAATATTTAAAGGCATTCATCCTCATGGTCACGGTAACCAACAATTTAAAAGGTCTTCATGAACTTCATCTAAAAATGGAAGTCGTTCAAAAAAAACTGGAAGAAGGCCCGAGACAGATATCCATCAGGCAAAAAATAATTGCACGAAGAGAAGCGGAAGCCCATAATTTCAAAGAACAAATTCTGAAAATGAAAATGACCGGAGATGAAAAGAACCTCAGGTTGAAATCCAATGAAAGTAAAATTCTGGAACTGAAAGCGAAGCTGAATGCAGCTTCATCCAACAAGGAATTTCAGATTATTAAATCCCAGATTGAAGCTGATGAAATGGCCAACTCTGTTCTGGAAGATGAAATCCTGGAAGCTTTTGACAAAATTGATACCCTTCAAGAGAAAATCAATGAAAATCAGGAGAGCACAAAAAAAGCTGTTGAACAGAAAAAACAGGTTGAAGCTGACGTGAAAGCTACTGAACCCGGTTTGAGGCAGGAAGAAGATGAACTGCAAAAACTGATCAGCGATTGTGAATCTGTTGTCATCACTGCATCGCTAGGTGATATGTACCGCAGGTTGGTTAAAAAACATGGAGCGGGTGCACTGGCAGTTGTAGAAAATAAAGCTTGTACATCCTGTTACGATATGCAGTCAGCCAACACGATGGTGGAATTAAATATGAATAAAACAATCCTCTGCAAGACCTGCGGCCGAATTCTTTATAAAGACGAAGAATAGACATCATCTGGCTAACAAGTTCTTTGATCAAAGCAAAATGATTTATCAGAACCTCATGGAATATTTTTCTATGGGGTTCTTTTTATTTCTGAATATCGTTCAGTTTACAGATTGTTTCAGTCTGAAAACCAACTGTCTCGTAAAAGCAACAATTACAATTACAATGTTTCAATTTTGAAACGTTTCCTAAAAGCCCCATCAGGGACCCGTTAATAATAACATCACCTAAGCCTATTTATATACTCAGGTTACGGTCGGCGTACTCCCCTCATTAAGAAGAATCATCTTCTTTGGTCTGCCCTTTGCTTATAGATCTTTTAACAAAGAAGCAGTTCGTTTCTATTCCCTCTAATGCAACAATTTCCTCAGCCAAGATTTAAAAAAGAGCAGGTGAGTATGAGTACACGAAAAGATCGAATGAATATCGTTGTCAGAGAAGGCGTGACGGTTATGGATCTGGGAGAAATGGATATCTGGGATGGTGCAGACCTTTCTCTTCTCCGGGACACACTTCTTGAATTAATTCAGGATCAGAAAAAAGAAATGATCGGGGTTGATATGACATTTGTAAAATACATTCCGAGTGGGTTTTTTGGGATGCTTTACGACTGGCATGAAAAAGGGATTGAATTTTTCCTTTACACACCTCAACCGAATGTCGGCCAGATGCTTTGGTTCCAACAGTTTTTCGAAATGATTGATGAAGGGGTTTATCAATTACAGAAAGAACCGAAAGAAGACATGGCAGCCATCGCCCGGGCAGAATGGGAAGCAATGGGATACAAAATGCCTGCACCAAGTTCACCTGAAAAGGTGGCTTCAGCAGAACAATAAAAGAGTTACAAATTTGAATGGACCTTTCGACTCAAGATATTGTCCCCCGCAAGCCGGTTGTCCCAGACAGCCGGCTTTTTGCGTAAATGGTTTATCTTTAATATCACGCAGAAATCGAATAAACCAAAGAGAGTGTGATCAATAATTGTCACCAACTCAACAAATCTCTTTTTTTATTTACCACGAAGAAAATCGTGTTCTAGTAGTGCTCTTGCGAGCTTTAAATGTCCGGTGTCAATTTTCAAATGGCACGCTCGTTGGTGTGCAACTTAATCTGAGCGAAGTGACATTTATCTGTAGTTGAACTAGTAGGGTCTGCTATGCAGACCAGACATGTTATAACTCAATCTTTCTTGATGGTCTGCAAAGCAGACCCTACACCTAAATATTCGTTCAGGAAATTTCACGAACAACAATGTTATTACCTTCCACCTGAATAACTTCAATGGTTTGTCCTTCTTTAATAAACGGACCATTTGAAGTGACATCATAGAGATGATCATTCAAGCGAACTTTTCCAGCGGGGCGAAGGACAGAAATTGCCTTACCTTGAAGACCAAGCAGCTGACCGAATTCACTCACGCTATGAATGGATTGTGGTGAATTCATTAATTCCGGTTTCAATCTCGGTTCTGCTCCGGGATCATCAGCGTACCCTTCAGGTACCAGAATCATCCTGTTCAAAAACGGAATTCGAGGCAGAAAATAATTCATGAGAATCGCGAGAACAATCACGGTAAATAAAGATCCAAACAATGCAGTCAGGTTCTTTGAGAGCTGTACGTAATTCTGCGATGAATCAATGGCATTCCAAGTCTGGCTTGCCATCAGGATTGAAGCAATCATCAATAATATCCCTGAAATCCCGAAGACTCCAAAGCCGGGAATCACAAATATTTCAATACCAATACAAGCAAGCCCAATCAGGAAGAGTACTACTTCCAGCCAACCTGCAGTTCCTCCCAGGAACCGACTCCAGAAAATAATTCCAAAACAGACTGCAGAAAGAATTCCAAACAGGCCACTGGGCAAATGTGCTTCGACATATAAAGAACAAATCCCAAGAACGAGCAGGAACGCAAATGCCATTGGCGTATTTAACAGGAAGACCATCGTATCCAGCCAGGTTCTTGCTTCGACGGGAACCGCTTCATCAGGCGGGATGCCAATCCTCAATTTCAATTCCTGAAAATCCTGAACAGGGGGCTCCGCCAGTTTGAGGTCATGTGCCCCTATTCCGTTGACTGTCAAAAGAAGGTTTTTATCGGATTCCGGCACAAGACGACCTTTAATCCAGTCGCCATTTGATTCATGAATTTCCTCTTCCGTCATGAACCACGTTCGACCGGTTTCACGATGTGAAACATGATAAACCTTCAAATTTCGATCAGCCATAGCCATTAATAATGCAGGAGGTCTGTTTTTTCTTTCAGCCAGTTCCGCCATATATCCGCGTAGTTCACTCAGGATCTTTTCATCAGCTCGATGGAACATGTTACCTTCTCGAATTTCAATCGGCCCTGCATCACCAATTTTTGCAGTAGGATGCAAATAGATTTCGTCACACCCGAAAGCAACAATTGCTGCCCCACTGATTGCCTGGCTGGGAACATAAGCAATCGTTCGGATTTTCACTTCACTTAAATCAGCAATAGCATTAGCAATATTTTTACTTGAAATAACAAAACCACCCGGTGAATCAATTTCAAAAATAATCACATTACAATTGGCTTTAATCGCCCGATTTATCTGTCGATAAATGAATTCTTCCAGCACCGGCTCAATCATATCATCAACTCGAATTCGTTTTACGATCGCTTTCCCGCCGAATGTCGGGTCTTCCTTCATGGATTCCATCGGTAAATTGTACGCATTGACAATATCGTTCCGGGAAAGAAGTGTTTGTGAAACAAGAATATCAAGTGCACGAGCCCCCTTCCCAGAGAATATCCCGCGAACGCCTGCTTCTTTAATTGTCTGCACGTTCAGGATCACCATCCCACTTTCTTGCAACCGTTTTAATTCTTCGGAAGTGACAATTTTTGTATCATTTGAAAGGTTATTTTTTTTACCAACCTGAATGGTTATTTTCAAAAGAACACTTTTCGGATTCATCATTACCAGAATTAAAGAATGGCTTAGTTTAATATTATGGCGTTTGTCAATCAGCCGAAAAACCATTTCCTGCTCATCCTGGCTCAAGGCTTCTCCACGACCAATGTCGCCAATTTCCGCATCAGGATGAATGACGATTTCATTAGCAGCCAATGCAAGAATAACATTATTCCCTGTAACCGTTTCCGGGAGCCAGGCAATAACATTGACTTCCGAAATATTCGCAGATGTCAGAAAACGAGCCAATCCATGAACCTGATGAAATGGGCTTGTTCCAGGACGAATTTCTAAAACCAGAACAGCTTTGGAATTTGACTGCATTGCAAGATTCTGTAATTTTAAGGCGCTGTTTTTTACTTGCCCGAAAACGGAATCATCAACAGGACTTTTTAATGTGATGAATTGACATAATTCCGCTGGAAGAATTTTCTTCCCTTTAACAATCTCTTTGCCTGTTTTCTTTTGGTCTGTTGTATTTTTGCCAGACTTCTTTTTGAGGGGTTCCGCTACTGGTTCATTTTTTTGTTTCTCATCTTTGGGTTTTTCCTGTGCATGTAATGGAACAACCACCACTGCAAATAATAGTAAACAGACGCATCCCCAGAAGAGAACCGTTTTAGAACAGACAATTTTTGTCATTTCTTTTTCCTGTTAAGCGGAATTAATCGTGATCGAACTAACTGACCTTAAAAGAATTAAAGGCAAAAGCGTATCGGTCACTTTCTCAAAAATCAAAATTTCTACCGCCATTATACATGAGGCGAAAATGTGAAGTCAACTTTTGTTCACTGACAGAACGAAAAATCCTGTATTTACAAGGTTTGATCAAGTCTGGACAATTACTTATTAAAATGAGTTCCCAGAAAGATAACAACGTAAAAAAAGCGAAATCAGATCACCGTAAATCGACCGGATCCACATCAATCACGATTTCTACATCGTTCATTTTCAAGAAATCTTTGGAAGATTCTTTCCATAATTGATGAATCAAGCTGACATCTCTGGCTGACATCTGAAAATGGTAGCGATAATTCTTTTTTAATTTAGTAATGGGAGCAGGGGCAGGACCCAGAATCCGAACCTTTTCTGAGTGTTCTGAATTCTCCTGAGCTTCAAGAAAGGCTTTGGCCATTTCTTTGGATCGTTGTTTCACAATTTCTTCAATTTCCCCCCGAATGATGACACGGGCAAGGTGTGTGTAAGGTGGGGTCAGTGCGTTTTGTCGATGGACAAGTTCCTGTTTAGCAAAACGAAGATAATCATGCTCCGCAGCACAGAGAATTGGATATTCGTCCGGGGAAGAAGTTTGCACAAAAACACGTCCTCCACGTTCACTTCTTCCTGTTCGACCTGCGACCTGCGAGATCAACTGATAGGTCCGTTCTGCTGCCCGAATGTCCGGTTGGTTAAGAATGGTATCTGCAGAAATCACTCCCACTACAGTCACGTTCGGAAAGTCGAGTCCTTTCGCAATCATCTGGGTCCCTAACAGAATTCGTGCTTCTCCCCGTCGAAATGATTCCAGTGCGATATCATGGCTTCCCGGTTTTCGCATTGTGTCACTGTCCATTCTCAAACATTTGACACCTCGAAATTTTGCACGAACTTCCTGCTCAAGTCGTTGTGTTCCCACGCCTAGAAATTGCAAACCGGGTTGATGACAATTAGGACATTCCTTGAGTGAGGAAGATTGATATTCACAGGAATGACACAGGGCAATTTTACGATCTTTATGCCAGGTCAGGGAAATATCACAGTCAGGACATTTAATAGAAGCGCTGCAAGCACGGCACCACAAGGCAGGTGCAAATCCACGTAAATTCAGGAAGAGAATCACCTGTCCCTTATCTGCCAACGCTGTTCGAATTCCCGTTTCCAGAATCCGTCCGATAGAAGCCCCTTTGCTGCATTGAGGATCATTTCGTGTATCAACAATAACAACAGGAGGCAACGGTAAATCAGAAACCCGGCTTGGCAATGAAAGTAATAAATCTTTTTTTGTGATGGCACGATTCCAACTCTCCAAAGTTGGGGTTGCAGTTCCTAATAATAACGGAATTCCTTCAATATCACATCGTTTTCTAGCGACTTCTCGTGTGTGATAGCGTGGAGTAGTCGATTGCTTGAATGATGTTTCATGCTCTTCATCAATTACGATCAAACCCAGGTGAGGGGTTGGCGCGAAGACGGCACTTCTTGCACCGACAATGACTTGAATTTTTCCTTTTGCAATTTGCTGCCAATGCCAATGCCGTTCTGCATCACTCAAATGACTATGCAAAACAGCTACAGAATCAAATCGGCTGCGAAACCGACGAATGGTTTGTGGAGTCAGACTGATCTCCGGAACAAGAACAATCGCCTGCCTGCCATAACTGACGACTTCCCGAATGGCCTGTATATAAACTTCGGTTTTACCGCTGCCGGTTACTCCATGAAGAAGAATAGTCTGATGTTTTCCAGATCCAATGGAACTGAGGATATGCTTCAAAACTTCACTTTGTGATGAATTTAATTCGAGGTCTTCTTCTTTTGCGAAATCTTTCATTTCAGGTGCGGTTACATCTGCGCGTTGCCTGATTGCTTCGATGAAACCTTTTTCACGAAGTCCGTTAACGGGTCCCGTTCCACATTTCGCCAACTTGGTTAATTCATCAATTCTTAAAGGGGAATCTGATGCAGTCAAAACATCCAGAACCACTTTCTGCTTCGGAGGTAACTTCAGGGACCCCAATTTTTCCTGGAGGTTTTCTGCAGGATGCAAATAAAGAATTTCCCGAGTTCCGGAATTATTTTTGACTCCCGCTGGAATGACACCTTCGAGAACCTGCCCCCATCCACTTAAATAATATTCTGAAATCCATTTTGTCAATTCGAGCATGCGAGAAGAAATTAAAGGCTCTTTATCCAGCACCTCCGCGATACTTTTGAGCTTTCTGAATTTTCCTTCGAGTTCCTTTGCAGGTAAAATCCCGACACAATACCCGTTCGCAAAGCGATTTCCGCGTCCAAAAGGAACTTTTACCCTATGTCCCGGACCAATCCATTCCCGAAGGGCATCCGGTACGATATAATGAAATTCTGTTAATAACGGAAGGTTGAGAACAACTTTTGCAACTGAGTAATCAGCCTCTGCAGCAGTCTCCCATGATGCTTTATCAGGGATTGCATCCGGGATACTAAACAGTTTT
>JAJRVU010000117.1 GCA_024277145.1 Planctomycetota bacterium | reverse complement strand
TGGTGAGAGGAAAACTCTTTGTACACCTGAGGATAAAGCAGATAGGAAACAGTCTCACGCTGTAACGGTTCTCGATCCAACATCGGCTGAATCGTCAAAGCAGCTTTATCAAAGTCAGCAGCCGGCAAGCTTGCACCTGGTCGACCTTGGACTGGTTTCTCATCACGGAGAATACGCTGACAAACTTTCTCAGGAAATCCTCCCGGTGTTTGACCCATTTTACCACTGATCAGATCAATCACCGACTGGGGAAACGCTAAATCACGGCTACTATCCAAAATATCCTGGCACGATAGGTTATTGGCCACCATAAACAGGGCCATATCCCCAACCGCCTTGGAAGTTGGTGTTACTTTAACGATGTCGCCGAACAACTGATTCACATCTGCATACACTCGGCAGACTTCCGCCCAATGGTCAGCTAGTCCGAGCGATTGAGCTTGCTGGAATAAGTTAGTGTACTGACCACCGGGCATCTCATGTTCAAAAAGGTCTGCGCTGGCAGGAAGTGTTGGGCTTTCAAATGGCGTATAGAATTCTCTAACCGCGCGCCAGTATTCCGATATTTCGTCCAAGTAGTGTGAGTCAAGATTTGACTCCCGATCTGTAAACCTCAGTGCTTCAATCAGTGTATTAAGATTCGGCTGCGATGTTCCACCAGACAGTGGGGCCATTGCTGCATCAGCAATATCTAAACCCACCTCGGCAGATTTCAAAATCGCACCAACTTGGATTCCGGCCGTATCATGCGTATGGAAGTGAATCGGAATCCCAATTTCCTGTTTGAGAGTTTTGACCAATAACTCGGCCGCATATGGCTTACACACGCCAGCCATATCTTTGATAGCTAAAATATGGGCTCCCATGCTTTCAAGTTTTTTCGCCATTTGAATATAATACTTCAAATCGTACTTTGTACGATTCGGATCGAGGATATCGCCTGTATAGCAAATGGTGGCTTCACAAATTGCACCAGTTTCCAGGACGGCATCCATTGCCACACGCATGTTAGGCAACCAGTTCAGCGCATCAAAGACACGGAAGATATCGATGCCTGCCGCTGCGGATTCGTGGACAAACTCCTTGACGACGTTATCAGGATAATTCTTGTAACCAACAGCGTTGGAGGCTCGAAGTAACATCTGAAACAAGATATTAGGAATTCGTTCCCTCAGGTCGGTTAATCGTCTCCAAGGACATTCTTTCAGAAACCGCATTGATGTATCAAATGTTGCTCCGCCCCACATTTCCAACGAAAACAAATTCGAACAATGGCGAGCATACACATCCGCAATTTGAAGTAGATCATAACTACGAAGTCGTGTTGCCAAAAGCGACTGATGTGCATCGCGAAATGTCGTGTCGGTCAGCAGTAACGATTTCTCTTCACAAATCCAATGGCTGAATTTTTCGGCACCTATCTTGTGCAGTTTCTGTCGCAATCCATCGGGAATTTTGGGCAAAGCATCATATTTTGGAACAGGCGCTGGAATCCGCCGCTTGGATTTCGGACGATTTTCGACAATTGTATTACCGTTGACAATTGTCTCAGCTATATAAGGAAGCAGCTTTGTGGCACTGTCACGCCGGAGCGGAAACTCGAACAGATCAGGAGTATCGCGAATAAATCTCGTTGTGTACTGACCCGAAACAAATGTGGGATGCATTACAAGCTTAATCAGAAATGGGATATTCGTTTTCACACCCCGAATACGGAACTCTTGCAGACAACGTTCCATCCTCAAAGAAGTGTCCTTAAACTGTCGCGCCCAAGCAGTGACTTTCACCAAAAGCGAATCGTAATACGGATATACAATGGCACCGGAGAATGCCGTACCGGCATCCAATCGAATTCCCATTCCACTAGCCGAGCGGTAAAACGACATTCTCCCGTAATCCGGCATGAATTTGTTCGATGGGTCTTCGGTTGTGACTCGACATTGAATAGCATATCCGTGAACCCTGATATCGTCCTGCGAGGTAATCATGATACCGGGATCTGCCAATTGTGTCCCCTGCGCGATCAGAATCTGAGACTTGATAATATCAATACCTGTAACTTGTTCGGTCACGGTATGCTCGACCTGAATCCTCGGATTAACTTCAATGAAAAAGAACTTATTGGTATCTGCATCAACGAGAAACTCTACAGTTCCCGCATTTTCGTAGTTTACCTCGCGACCAATAGCCAAGGCAGCCTCGCATAACTCCTGCCGAACCTGATCGTCAAGCTTAGGCGCAGGTGCGATTTCCACAACTTTTTGGTACCGCCGCTGCACTGAGCAATCACGTTCATAAAGATGCACAAGGTTTCCATGTTCATCACCGAGCAATTGTACTTCGATATGTCGTGCATGTTCAATGAATTTTTCTACAAAAATGTCCGGACTACCGAAGGCATTGAGCGATTCATGTTGTGCCTGTTCAAATGCATCACCAAAGTCTTTCGAATGTTGAACAACGCGCATCCCTCGCCCCCCTCCGCCATGTGCAGCTTTCAGGATAACAGGGTAACCTAGTTCCTCCGAGGTCTGTTTCCCTTGGGCAACGTTGGCAATGGCCTTTCCACTGCCACCAAGCACGGGTACACCAGCGCGATTAGCAATCTTCCGTGCACTGATCTTATCGCCTAACTGCTGAAGTGTCTTCACACGTGGTCCGACGAAGATGATGTCCGCATCTTCACATGCTTGCGCGAAAGCAGGATTTTCCGATAGAAAACCATACCCGGGGTGAATTGCGTCAATTTTCTGCTGTTTTGCCAAAGTGATGATTGCATCAATATCCAGATAACCTTGAATTGGCTTGCCCGGTTGACCAATCAAATATGCTTCGTCGGCTTTCAAGCGATGTAATGCATATCTATCCTCATGCGTATAAAGACCCACCGTACGGATCCCTAATTCATGAGTGCTGCGAAAGATGCGAATTGCAATTTCACTCCGGTTGGCTACTAGTAGTCGTTTAATTTTCGTCATAATCGATAGTTAGTCCAAGGAAAAGTCTGTGCGTCAGAAACTGTTGCAATGCGAGTTTTACCAACAGGATAGTGCTTGTCAAGATGCTTGAAAAACCTTTGAACTTCCATAAAAATGGTTCTTCCACCAGTTTTTCATAAGCTTCGATATATTTGTCTCGTGTTTTTTTAACAATCTCTTCGGGAAGTTCAGAGGGGTTCATAATCACTTCCATCAGGGAGAGGGACAGCATTGGGTTCCATACTGATTAAATGATAATTAACTTAAATGATAATTAACATCCAATCGTTCAAACCACATTTCACTTAACTTTGTTAAGATTCGCCCCTTGCCAAGAATACCATTGGATAAAACCCAATCAAATGCGTTGATGCGATCAGTAGCGACAAACTGTCGCTGTCCAACTAAATATCTCGAATTTTTCCTCGACGAAGAGGAATTCCAGGAACAGTGCTTTGTATTAAAGACGCTGAAGTTATCTAAAAACCTCTTTTTAACCCTACCAACTGAGAATATGGAACCACAAACCAAATATTTATTTGCATGCAATGAAGCATGGATACTTCGGGATATATTAAAAGTTATGCAGTGAAAACTCAATGCTCGGAAACCTGTTTTAGCTTGCCAATCTTGATTCCATCTCAATATGTAAAGAATTTATGCAATCGTTGCTTTATTTACTGAATTGATTTGGACATTTTAAGACACAGGATGAAGGCAAATTGCCTCGACTGCTTTCTTGATTTGCCCTGGAAGTGTATACCATACCTTAACGATCTCTCTGAGAGATGAATCAATGCTTGTCAAATAAAGACAATTCATGCACCCAACACACTCCCCAGTTACTCCCAGCGATTTGCCGTTTTTCGTAAATTGTTTGCTAAAAATGCTGTGTACCGCAAGGTACCGGGGGTTCGAATCCCCCTCTCTCCGCTCTCGAAAAATGAAAAGCTCTTGATTCATTATTGGACCAGGAGCTTTTTTTATGCTAAAACAATCATGCTAAATTACTTAACCATACTTAATCTAACCTTTCAAAAAATCAATCAAATGAATTATTCAAGAATAATAAAACGTCTCTTGGTTGCATTATTTATCGTAATCTCAACTTTGATTAATCCAGTCTCTTCTGAAACCGAGATAGATAATAAATCAGTTAAATTAAAAGAACCCTCGAATAGTTTAAGAATTAAAATTGTACCTGGGAATTGGGGGAAGTCAGAATTGCCGGATGTGTATTCGGTTTGCTTAAGTGCTGCTAACACTATTTGGAAGAATATCGACGGTAAAACTATCGATCCAATCCTGATTCACAATTCAAAACTGGGTCCCATAGTGTTCTTTCAACATGGAAACAATAAAGAATATCTGGTACACCTGAATACGAAAGATCGGCGATGGGCTCAATGTGCCTTTCAATTTGCTCATGAATTTTGCCATATAATTTGTAATTACCGTAAAGTAAAAAATAAGCAAATGTGGTTTGAAGAAACAATCTGTGAATGTGCATCCCTATTTGCGATAAAAAGAATGGCTATAGAATGGAAGAAGAAACCTCCATACCCCATTTGGAGTGATTATTATAAATCATTAGAGAGTTACAGCGAAGCTCTCTTAAATACGGTTGAAGGAAAGTATAAATTCAGCATTCGTGATTATTACCAGAAGAATTTACTAACATTTGAAAAAAATCCAAATGACCGCGAAAGAAACCGTTGGATTGCAATTGAATTATTATCTCTATTTGAAAATAGTCCTGAATCCTGGCAAGCAGTGCGGTATCTAAACCTGGGCCCTACTACTGATAACAATAACTTGAAATCTTATTTGTCTGGATGGCATTCACGTGTTCCTGAAAAGCACAAAACATTTGTGACAAAAATTGCAGAAGTTTTTGGTATAAAAATATAACCCAGACGAAATATAAAACTCACCAATTTCCACATCATCGGCTAGGCATTACCCGTCTTATTTCATTTCATGAAGAAAACAACAGTTCCCCTGCAGGAATTGTGTTTGTTAAACAAATATTGAGAGGATTTCTGATGTTACAGGGACGTGAATGGGCATGTATTGTCACAAGAGTCGGGACTCCGATCAAAGGTGCAACAGGAACCTTCAAATAAAAAATCAAGGTCCTGCATAAATCTAATTTAATCTGTTCTGATTGTCCCGTAGTTCCTTTTTGGGCAATTCATAATAAGGGAGCACATCATCCAGGATTTGACACCAAGAACACAATTGTCTCATTTCCTATAGATACCCACGGGTAAACCCGTGGTCCTTTTGCCATTACAACTGCAGTCGCAGTTGACCTGAATCCTGATCACCTTGATGGGA
>JAJRVU010000116.1 GCA_024277145.1 Planctomycetota bacterium | reverse complement strand
CACGACCACGACCACGACCACGACCACGACCACGACCACGATCACGATCACGATCACGATCAATAAATTCCGAAATAGAAACAAAGGCAAGGAGGCCTTTTTCATGTTTAATAATCCATTACAAATGATCCTGATTGGGTTGGGAATGCTAGTCACCGGTTTTGTTGTGTTGCGTGGAGGACGTAAATTACAACAATCCCGAGGCAGGAATCTCCTGAATGAATCAAAACAGGAAATTATCAGGACCGAACAAACTGTTGAGTCCCGAGTTCAGAAAATGGAAGTCAGGTTGTTAGAATACCAGCGTGAAGTAGAAGGGCAGGTCTCCACCAAAATGGCGACACTTCAGCAATTGGTGCTTTCTGCTGAAACACAAATTTCCCGATTGGAAGAATTATTGAAGTCAAAAGATCAGCCTGCTGATTTGGTCCAGAAAGAAGTTAGGAACTCCCGGCAATTCATGGTGATCAGTCAGCTCGATTCTGCAGGTTTTTCCACAAAGGAAATTGCCTGCATGGTGAAGGCATCTCCTGAAGAAGTAGAAGCTTTGATTCAGGGTGGGAAAGAATCAGGAAATGATCCTGATAATAATCAAGTTGCCTGAATATGGGTTCGACTGTGCCAAAAGCGGACATGATTGAGGGGCCGTTCCGAGCCAGAAATGCTCATATTCTTCTTTATTTCAGCGATTTCATAAAGAAAATGTGAAATCTTTTTCTCCGACCTCTCCATTGGTTGAATGAATATAAAAGCAGGCTAAAATGGAGTCTTATCAAGGCTGGATGTCGCACAATTTTGGAGTGACTATTTCCATGGAGGCAGAATCGCTTAAAACTGTCTGAAACAATTTTCAGCCTTTTGAATCACTCTCCACAAATTTAAAATTGAGAAAGAGAATAACCGATGCCAATTGCAACACCAGAACAATATGGTGCGATGCTTGATGCTGCTCAACAAGGTGACTATGCATATCCTGCGATGAATGTGACTTCGATTGTGACAATCAATGCAGCTTTAAAAGCTTTTGCTGATAATAAATCTGATGGAATTATTCAGGTTTCCACAGGCGGTGGCGAATTTGCTTCCGGCTTGGCTGTGAAAGATAATGTTTTAGGGGCAATTGTCCTGGCTGATGCAACGCGTCAGTTGGCAGAGAGATATGATGTTCTTGTCGCCTTACATACTGATCATTGCCAGCCTGGAAAAGTTGACAATTTCCTCAAGCCGTTGATTGCAGAAACAGCGAAACGTCGCGCTGCTGGCTTACCTAACCTGTTCCAATCTCACATGCTTGATGCATCTGAACTTCCACTTGGTGAAAACCTGAAATTGTCTCAGGAACTTCTGAAGCTTTGTGCAGAGAATGAAATAATTCTGGAAGTGGAAGCAGGAGTTGTTGGTGGTGAAGAAGATGGAGTCGATAATTCAGAACTCCCAGCTGACAAACTTTATACATCTACAGAAGATATGATTGAAGTTTATGAAGCATTAAATGGCCTCGGCAGATACATGTTCGCTGCAACATTTGGAAATGTTCATGGCAGCTACAAACCGGGTGCGGTCAAACTTCGTCCTGAAATTCTTAAAGAAGGACAGGAAGCAGTCATTGCGAAATTTGGAAAAGAAGCTGAGTTTGATCTCGTCTTCCACGGTGGGTCAGGAACACCTCAAAACCAGATTCAGGAAACACTTGCTTACGGCGTTGTGAAAATGAATATTGATACCGACACCCAGTATTCTTTCACACGACCTATTGTTGATCACATCATGAAAAATTATGATGGCGTTCTTAAAATTGAAGGTGAGATTGGAAACAAGAAAGTTTACGATCCTCGTAGTTACCTGAAAAAAGCAGAAGAAAATACAGCTGCCCGACTTGGACAGGCTTGTGTTGATCTCTGTTCTTCCGGAAAAACAATTTTCGGGAAAGTCTGAAACTTCTCAATTGTAAATATCTGAATACGAAAAGCTCGAAGTTGGGGATTCCTTTCCTTTCTTCGAGCTTTTTTTGCATAAGTGTTTTCATAAATATATTTTTAAGACAGGAACCACAGATTCACACAAATGGTCACAGGTTTCTTCATCTAACATGGTTCCACGCAAATTTACTGTTTTAGAAAATGATTGTTGTAGAGACAAAGGCTCCTGTACGTTCCAGATTGCTATTGTTGGACCACGTTTGAATGGTCCTGCAATCGAGGAAAGTTCTTGGTCCCAGTTTGTAGAGATACTTGAGAGAAATTCCGTACATGGAATCATTTCCCGGTTCTTCATACGCGATTTCCGGGATGAGTGATTCATCGTCATTGTTTGCAAATAGCTGGCATCCCAATGCAATTCCAGTGGTGTCGTCGTTGACTCTTCCTCGCGAAATGGAGATTAAAGGGTCAACTTCAAACGTACTTCTTAAACGATCAAAATTTCCTCCACTGATTGGGACCCATCCTTCTGTTGCGTGGAAGGCAGTTGAGTAAATCACAGCATGATCAAACCTGGTAGACTCTTTGAAAAATTCCGGAAGAGGAGTGTGATAATTTGATTCCAGTACATACAAAAGTGCATCATCAAAAACTCTGCTTTCTCCTGTTTTAGAAAGGACTCTGCCGGTGACGGAAAGCTGGCCGATAAATTCCGTCCAGGCTCCTGCTGCATAATAGGTTTCATCGTTGAGTTGCCCGGAGGGATTCACATACGCAAAAGTCGCTTCCAGTAAAGAGTGTTGATAATCTGCAGTCAGGTGTGTTCCAAGTACATCTGCAGTGGAACCGAGAGCGGTATCAACATCATCAAACAGGTAAAAGAACTGGACGTTCATATTGCTGAAAGGGGGGATGAGCAGTGTGTTTTTATTGATTACAATTCCGTGAACGTCATCACTCATTAAAATATTATTGTGAAGAGCAAACGGGAATTTTCCCACGATGAAATGGTAATCCAACGGCGTGAATGAATCGTTGATCAGGCCATTGAATATAGACCGGATTTCCCCTTCGACCCAGTAGCGGTCTGGAATGAGAGTGGAATTATCGTCATACCCTGAAGGCGAGTTGAACTGGTAAAAGGAACCCCCGGAATTTTTTCTTCCGAATGGCCTGAATTGAACATGGGCACGCTCGGTTCCGGTAATTCTTAAATCAAGATCGACCAGAAGTTGATGGCCAACTCCATTCTGTCTCCGGTTTCCTTCTTCAAAGTACATCCCAAAAACTTCATAGCTTCCGTAAGCGGTGAATCGGGGTTCCCACTGGTATCCTTCTTTACCAAACCATTGAAGTCCCGGATACGATTTAATGGGATCTGCCCCCAGAAATTCCTGAAATCCGGTTAACGGTTTTGGTTTTTGCCAATGTTCAGGAAGCCTGAGCGGTTTTCCATGTGCATGAGAGCTGTTTGGAGAATTGTTATTAAAATAGAATACATCACCTTCCGGAAGATAAAGGTGAGATCCGCCATGTTTGGCCAGTTCTTCATCAAGGGGCAGGAGTTCCTGCTTTTCAAGCTCTTTCTGGGTCGGCGTTTCCAATCCCGCTGCAGTTCTTAAATACTTCACGTCAAAATAATCTTCATCGCCTTCCTCAGATTCAATTCCTGTCAGGATTGTATTGACCGCAACTGACGGAGATTTTTTGAGAATGGCTTGTTGGAATTCAATTTTATTTTTCAGCTGTGGGTTTTTGTTTTCTGTTTTTGAAAGTTTTTTTAAAGACTGTTTGGAATACTGAGAAATTTCTTTTTTTTTGGGTGTTTGAGGAACATCAGGGATGACACGGTCCACTGGGAGTTCAATCTGTGGAAGTAATTTAACTCCCCGGATGTTCTTTTTCTGAACTCGTTTTTGCTGCGGTTGTTTTATCGGTACTTGTTTTTTCAGAATTTGTTTTACCGGCATTATTTTTTGGGGAGGAAGTTCTTTGATCTCTGAAAAACCAAGTGTTGGTGGCGTGAACTTTTTTCTCTCCTGGAAAACGGGAACCGCATGAGATGTTGGGAAACTTCTGATTTCTGAACGATTATGGAAGTCTTCAATTGATTGAGTTTGGAGTATGGGAGAATTCTGGGTCGTAAATTGATTAATGGTCATTTTATTTCTGGTTTTTAACGACCGGGGTTTATTCGCAGAAGATCGCCCGAACTGGCTGGGAAGGCTGATGTTGGGCAGGGAGAAAGGGGGTTCTTCCGTGGTGAGAAACAGGTCATCCGTATTCTTTTGAATGTCAAAAACAAAGCGATCACTTTGGGAATGATTTTGTTCCCGGTTAATGAGATCGTTTGTTATTTTGTTGACAAAGAAACCTCGTTTAATCGGTGTCAAGGGTTTGGCTTGTTTCTCGTTCGTGCCAGAGTCTTTTTTTGATTGCCCCGGCTTGATAATGAATTGAGGCGAATCCGCGCAGCACCTGTTCGTCACATGGAATAAAATTCCCGTGATCAGAATGCTGGATAAAATAATGATTCGCTTTATATTCAAAATGTTTTCCGTAATGACTGTTTTCTTAGTTATTTTCTTAGTTATTTTCTTAGTTATTTAACGTGTTACTCGAATGCCTGTTTCAAATTGATCAATGACAACAATCTCTAATAAATTTTTCAGATGCGGAATGCCGAGGCCATCAAGAACTCCAGGGGGTAGGTGCCTGAAATTTAATCGGACTTTCAAACAATAAACGCCTGCAATTTTAGGTAACCTCATTGGATATTTCTTTGAGATAGTTGCCAATGGTGGAATACTCGCTTTTGCAATTCGGAACGTGGAACGGCGACCGAATGAAGCTGGTATTTCCGATGACGGTCTCAGTACGTTTAAAGGCATTAGATGCCTGTTGACCGGCAGGAGCAAGGAACGGTCTGTTCCCCTATGCGTTTGTCCGACAAATTTATTCTGGAAATTCATAAGATATTTATCTCGTCTGATCATTCCATGTTCCACCTGCTGGCTATGCTCATCTCTCAGGTCCATATTACTATCCAAATTTCCCGATTGAAAAACAGGTCTGCCTGCGGGATCACAAAGTGTGATTTCAACCCAGAGTTGACGTTCTGCAGAAAATCCTGTTGGGAAATTATGTCCTGCAGTGGTGCTTTCGACATCAACCCGTACTTTTATTTTTTTGCCCGCTTCTGCCTGTTTAGGAACATGAACATGAATCCGGGCTCCGTTTTTCAAAAGCTCATAACGTTTATTATTTGCGATTTCCAATTGTCTTCGATTGATAAGTCGAATCTGTTTCAACGTTTTAATCTGATGGTTGGTTAAATTTTCCTGATCTTTGTAATCCGTTTCATACATCCAATCGAGTTTGTGAGGAAATTCTGTATCAGGAAGAAGAGAATAATCAGGTCCTGCGAATGTGTGGTCTGAAAGATGCCTTAACGGTAGAAGGGTCGGATCAAGACCCGGAACAACGGCAGCATATCCCCGTGGTCGTTCACAATCTTTTATTGGAATTCCCTGAACCGGTCCCATGTGACAATTCTGGCAAGTGACTCCTTGTTTGGCTGCTGGAGAATTCTGCCATTCACTGAATGCTTCTTCCAGGCGAACTCCTCTCGGAGTAGTCACATCATGACAAGTTCCGCAGAAGGCCGAATCTTTCAGGTAGTTCTGTTTTTTGGAGGGATGGCCATTCATTTTTGAATGAGCATCGTTTTCAAACGGACCGTAAATACAGGCCAATTCTCGTTTACCCGGTTCGATATTCATTCGGACATTCGATTTGTAATACGGTTTGGAAATTCGATGGCAGACAACACAAGTCACACCTTCACGCGAAATTCTGGAGCGGTGAACATTTCTAATGACGCCATTTTCTCCTAGCGCTGTTCCAATCGGTGTGTGGCAACGGGCACAAAATGTGCCGAGTGTTCCGCCTGTTTTTTCCTGAAGTGTCTGTGCGAATGCTTCCATGACCGGGCTATGCTGTGCATAGGCGTGCATTGATCTGGACCATTCCTCGTATTGCTTTGGATGGCAGGTTTTGCATTCTTTTGCGGATGGAAAATCGAGTTCAGTTAGCGGTTTGATATTACAGGTACCTGGCAATCGGAATTCCAAAGCTCCGTTTTTGATCCAGCGTTTGACTTTTTTGATTTGTCCGGTAGTCAGCCATTCTTTGGAATCGAGAGGCATGGAAGGCTCTTCATTCAGTTTGGAATCAACAAGCTCTTCGGAATTCCAATCGATGCATTCAACAAACGGCGATTGATCCGGGAAGCCGGGGACAATCAGTTTTTTTCCCTCTTCATCAACTGCTTTCATCAATTCACTATAATTGCTCAAGTTGGATTGCTTTGAATGATTGTTGTGACAACAAAAACATTTGTGTCTTAGGATGTAATTTATTTCTGGCCAGTCAGGATCATATTGATGCTGCAGGTTTCTCATGATCGGTGGCGCACCGACAGTTTCAGGTAACCTGGAATCGGAAAACCAGAACGTGATGACTATCAGTGTGAAGAGAGCAGAGATGATGAATTGTTGCAGGCCAGTTTTTTGCATTAACTCTTATATTTTCTGATTCAATTAGTTCTTAATACTTAACCATGTTTATTTCTCAGTCGAATACTTTGGAGATCCCTTAAAAGATAGAGGATCACTGTATTCGTATACTCGACTTTCTGGTCCAATTGGATTAAACCAGAATGGCAGAATGATCGGTGCATCTGTTACAATCGTTAAGGTTGCCTTGAAAAGTTCGCGTGACAGGAAATATCGGTATAATCCGCATAACCGGAATATCTTGACTAATTTAACATTTTACGTTTTGCAGGTTGTATGCATGTATCCATGCGAGGGCATTTCAAAACAGACCGTTTAATAATGAGAGTTGAATAATCGTTTATGAAATCATTGATAATTACGCTGGATCAGATGTCCTTGAATGTCTGGGGATGCTATGGGAATTTCGATGAATGGACTCCACAACTTGATGCATGGTCGGTGAATTCCTTTGTTTTTGATCAGGCGTTGGCGACCAATTTTTCAGCGGGGAATAATACTGCTTGCTGGCAATCAGGGGTGTTGAGCCAGACAGAAAAAGCGGATACGGAAGAAGCCAATTCTGAGAAGTCTTCCTGGACCGGGCATTTTCGCACCTGTAACATCAGGACTTTCTTCTACGGAGAAAAAGACTGTTCAATTTCTGATTGGGCAAGTCAATATTTTGATGAAGCCAAAATATTTTCCGGTGAGAAAAAGGCGACCACTAATATTGGATCAACTTCCATTTCTCAATTAGTGAATCAAGCTGGTGTGAAACTTGAAGAGTTAGCAGATTCTCAGGATGAGAATTGGTTAGTCTGGCTGGGGTTAGAAGGTGTCCCTCACCCCTGGATTGTTCCTGAACAATGGTTGGAAATGATTGGTGAGTCACTCATTTTAGAGGCAGAGGAGAATGATGGAGCCGAAGCGGAATCAAATGCAACCGATTTGAATCCGGCTGAATATCTTGAACAATTATTTGACCGATATTTTCATCAGCAGGAACCATTAAGCAAAGATGACAAAGAACTGTTGACTCAAATTTATTCCGCATACAGCTGTATGCTTAATCATCATATCGGGAAGGTTCTCAACAAAGTCAATGAACTGTTTGGCGAAGAGGTGATGGTAATCGTCACAGCTTCTCAGGGAGATTCATTATTTATCGAGAAGGAACTCAAAGAGAACAAAGCGTGCGAACGAATTCAGGAAGGATTTTCAGAGAGTGCGTTTAAAGTTCCGTTTGTGATTCAGTTACCTGTGCCCAAAGAAAAATTAGAACAAGCCAATTCGCAAAAATATTATTCCGGGCGCTCACTCGAATTAGTTCAGTCGGTTGATTTAGTTCCAACACTTTTCGATTGGTTT
>JAJRVU010000115.1 GCA_024277145.1 Planctomycetota bacterium | reverse complement strand
GGCAGTACCTTCTTTGTTGATATATTGGCTTCTAAACTCACCTTCAAATTATCAGCTTGACTCAATGATCACAATCTTCCGGGATCAGGTGACATGAGCAATATCTGAACATCAGCCTTCTTTTTTCCTTGTTGTCGCCAGCTTGGCCCGGAATTCACAGATTCTTTTTCAGGAAGAATCCAATCTCTAAGACGATCGCCAATATTACCGTATCTCTTATCATAACATAGGCTTGCGTTGTGGAATGACTGTACTCCAGATATTTAAAAAGTCAGATTCTCCCTTTTAGACTGTATTATGCCCCTTCCCTGCATGAAACTGGAGCAAATAATTCACAGATTACCCTATTGTGAAGACTGATCAATTGTTACACTCCCGCATCCTTGAAGAGCGCATCCCTGAAGATGAGACGGCTCAGCCTGAAAGAGTATGCAACCCCCTTAGATAATATTTTTTCATCCGGGTGGATTGGTTAGCTTGAGTGAAACAGGTGAGCAATGTAGATCATGCCTTCGTTTGACGAAAAACGATTGTAGCCCTGCCTCCGATATCATTCCTGTAGAAGAATTCTGCAGAACGATTTCAAAATAAGAATTACGATGTTTCTGCGTCAGAAATATCTCAACCGAGTTTAATAGCTTTTTTATCAATCAGAAATAATCACAATCCAATGCGACGAGACGAAATACGAAACGTAGCCATCATTGCTCATGTTGATCATGGGAAAACCACATTAGTTGACTCCCTTTTAAAACAGAGTGGTCAATTCCGAGACTCTCAATTACAGGGAGAATGTATTCTTGATTCCAATGATCTTGAACGGGAACGCGGAATTACGATCCTGGCAAAGAATATTGCAATTGAATACAAAGGGAAAAAGATCAACATTATCGACACACCCGGTCACGCGGATTTTGGTGGTGAAGTCGAACGTGTTTTGAAGATGGCAGATGGTGCTTTAATTCTCGTTGATGCTTTTGAAGGACCACGACCACAAACACGCTTTGTGGTTCAGAAGGCTTTGGAATGCGGACTCAAGCCAATGGTGGTCGTGAATAAAATTGATCGATCGGACAGTCGGCCTGATGATGTTCTCTCAGAAACTTTTGACTTGTTTGTGGAACTCGGTGCTGATGATGAATTCCTCGACTTCCCTTATATCTATGCAAGTGGTCGGGAAGGATATGCTACCGATGATCCGGAAGCCCGTTCAGGAACCATTGAACCTTTACTCGATATGATTATTGAAAACATTCCGGGGCCTGATGTTGACCCGGATGGCCCGTTGCAAATCATGACGACTTCCCTTGAATGGTCTGAATATGTAGGCCGGATTGTGACCGGAAGGATTTCCAGTGGCTCTGCTCATCAAGGTCAGAACGTGGTTATTATTCGTGAAGATGGCAAACAGGAATCAGCACAAATTGCAACACTTGAAGTGTTCGATAAACTCGGCAGAACAGAGGTTGAAACAGCAATAGCCGGAGATATCGTCGCCATTACAGGAATGCCTAATCCTGAAATTGGAGACACCATCGCCTGTGCCGTTTCTCCTGCTGCACTCAAACGAATTGAAGTGGACGAACCAACTTTGTCTATGTTATTCACAATTAATTCATCTCCCTTGGCCGGTCAGGATGGCAAATTTGTCACCACCCGACATTTAAGGGAACGATTACAAAGAGAACTCGAATCCAACGTTGCATTACGTGTAGAAGATTCCGAGGTGCGAGAAGCGTTTAAAGTTTCCGGCCGAGGTGTTTTGCATTTATCTGTTTTGATTGAACAGATGCGACGTGAAGGTTATGAACTTTCTGTTGGAAAACCGGAAGTCATTCGGAAAAAAGTTGATGGAAAATGGCATGAACCTTTTGAACTTCTGGTTGTTGATGTCCCTCCTGAAAATGTCGGTCCCATTATGGAACTCGTCGGCAACCGTCGCGGACAACTGCTCGACATGACAACCAGTGAACTCGGAATGAGCCATCTGGAATTCACCATTCCTGCACGTGGATTAATTGGCATGAGAACAAGAATGCTGAACGCCACAAAAGGGGAAGCAATCATTCATCACCAGTTCGATTCTTATAAACCAATGGAAGCTGAAGTTCCCAAAAGAAAAAATGGCGTACTCGTTTCTCAGGCAAATGGAAAAAGTGTCGGCTTTGCTTTATGGAAACTGCAGGACCGGGCTGAAATGTTTATTCCCCCGGGAGTTGATGTTTATGAAGGAATGATTGTGGGAGAAAATTCCCGTGATAGCGATATGACCGTCAACCCCATTAAAGAGAAAAAACTGACGAACATCCGTTCTTCCGGTGCTGATGACAACATCATGCTTAAACCTCCGCGTGATATGTCACTTGAAGCAGCGCTTGAATACATTGAAAGTGATGAGTACGTCGAAATCACTCCCAAGCATGTTCGCCTGCGAAAAATACGACTCTCTGAAATCGATCGAAAAAGACACAACCGAAAGGGTTAAAGAATGTCTGGAGAACGCTGTTTCGCCTTCCGAATAAAGATCGGCGTGCCGGGCCTGTTGATAGGTTAAAAAGACTTTTGGTCGTGTAGGGTCTGCTGTGCAGACCATCAATAAAGTTTGCGCTATAACATGTCTGGTCTGCAAAGCAGACCCTACGCAAGCACACATCAATGACGTAGATCAGAAAACACCAGGACGAATTTTATTCAATGGGAAATTCTTTAAAAACCGTTCAAACCATTTCGCGGATGGGGGAACCGTTTTCCACGATATAAGTCGGGCGACCTTTTCCATCAAGATAGGTCGTATCAAGGGGAACCTGCATATGATGATAGATTGTTGCAGCGATGTCGCCGGGGGTGACCGGACGAGATTTGATTGTTACCCCTTCCCTGTCACTAGAGCAAATAACTTGCCCGTGCCGAAAACCGCCCCCTGCCATCATCATAGACATGATTTGAGTCCAGTGGTTTCGGCCATCAATACTTTTCTGTGTTCCCATGAAAGGCGTTCGACCAAACTCCCCCATTGCAATCACAAGGGTGTCGTCAAGCAATCCTCTTTTTTCCAGATCATTGACCAACGTAGTAAGAATGTGGTCAAAAAGTGGGAGAATTGGCTTCAGTCCTTTACTGATTCCGCCATAAACTCCCCCAGGAATTCCGTGATTATCCCACGTGCCGGATGCAGTGTGGTAACTGAGGTCAATGGTGACAAAGTTGACACCCGATTCAACAAGTCTTCTTGCTAGTAATGCCTGCTGGCACCAGAGATGGCTTCCGTACAGATTCCGTTCCGCTTCCGGCTCCCTGCTGATGTCAAATGCCTGCTGTGCTCGCTTACCAATCACCATTTCAACCGCTTGTTGAAAATAGCTGTCTCGCGCTTCCATTGATCCGCTTTGATCCAGATCGTTTCGGATTCGATCCAACTGTTTCATTAATAGTCGACGTTCCATTAAACGGTCTTGGCTGAGCTCTCCCGGTAAACGAAAAATATCTGCTCCCGAAACATTCCCGGTATCTTTTCCCAATAAAGTATAAACAGGAAGTTGCGTTGCCTTGTTTCCGTCAAACGGATCATATTGCTTGCCGAGATAACCGCCGTAAGCAATGTGGGAACTCGATTTTTTGAAAGCCACATAGGGAGGCATGGAAGGATGGTTCGGTCCTCGATATTTCGCACAGACAGAACCAATAGCAGGATACAGTCTTCCATTGCGATTCGTACGGGGGGTGGCTGCTTTGTTTCCGGTTTGAAAAACCATGTTCGGTTCGTGGCTGCTCTTGTTCGGATCAACGGAACGAATCAACGTGAACTTATCCATCATCGCTGCCTGCTTGGGCAGGTGCTCACAGATTGCAATTCCCGGTATTGATGTTGAGATCGGAGAAAAAGGACCACGGTTATTAAACGGACGATCCGGTTTTGGATCCCAGGTATCAATGTGGCTTGGCCCTCCGGTCATCCAGAGAAGGATAACCGATTTTTGGCTGCTGATCGGCTTGTTATTTTCTGAAGCAAGGGCTCTTTGTTCAAGAAGTTTCGGGACAGAAAGTCCAGCCATCCCTCCCAAGCCTGCTTTAATAAAATTTCGCCGAGACCGAACCGTTAGCCCGTCTTGTACCAGCGGGAGAAAACTGGAAAATGCGTGTCCTGATTGATGAAGTCCGGAATGACAAAAACTCATATCACATTTCTAAAAAAGTGAATGACAAATATTTACTAATTTCGAACAGCTATTCGGGTAAGGTTATTTTGATCCAATCCCGCTTATTTATGTCTTGTTAATGATGACGCATCAACAAATCTACGTCAATTGATATTATACGGAAATACTGAAGTTGTGTACCCTGTTTCCGGAGGATGAAAGCGAAATGTTTCGATAAAAACAGGGTTCGTCCGAGATCGAAAAAAAGAGCCTTGAAAGGGCGATTGTTGCTGATCGGATTGGCGTGAAGATGCTACAATGAAGGTCCGATTGGTCAGGAGATCAATGGGTAAATGGAATGGATTCAACTCCGGGTTAGCGCTAATGCTTGCTATATCATCTGTAGAAACGCATGCAGCCTGGAAAATCCGTTTCCTTCCGACTGAAGATGAAGGCAACAGAAAAAGCCTTTTAAGGCAATGATATGAGTAAAAATAAACAACAATATACCGTTCTTGCAAGACGATTTCGTCCGCAAACTTTTGATGAAGTGGTCGGGCAGCAACATATTGCCCAGGCATTGAAAAATGCAATTGCGGCTTCAAGAGTGGCTCACGCTTATTTATTCACCGGCGCACGAGGTGTTGGCAAAACATCCATGGCCAGAATTCTTGCAAAAGCGCTGAACTGTTCTCACTTGAAAGAGGGCAACCCCTGCAATGAATGTGAAATTTGTCTGGGTATCTCTGCAGGACATGATGTTGATGTTCTGGAAATAGATGGAGCTTCTAATCGCGGTATTGATGATATTCGAACTTTACGCGCGAACGTCAATGTCAAATCGATGCGAACGCAATACAAAATGTATATCATCGATGAAGTTCACATGCTCACGAAAGAAGCATTTAACGCGCTTCTGAAAACTCTGGAAGAACCTCCTCCCAACGTGAAATTTGTTTTCGCAACAACAGAGCCGAATAAACTTCCTGATACCATTCTCTCTCGTTGCCAGCGGTTTGATTTTTCGACCATTGAAATCACCAGTATTATCAGTCGACTCAAACAGATTGCTGAATTGGAAGGCTACGAAGTTTCTGAAGATGCCCTTGAACTTGTTGCCCGAAGAGCAGCAGGATCCATGAGAGACAGCCAATCACTTTTTGATCAATTACTTGCTTTTGGTGAAGAGAACATCACGGCTAAGGATGTTCACCGATTACTAGGAACTGCGGGTGATGATCGCCTGATTGAACTTGCCGGTTACATGCTGAATCAAAAAAGGAAAGAGACTTTAGAATGCTTTGATAAAACACTTACAGAGGGTGTTCAGCTTGGCGAACTTCTTGACCAGATCATTAATTACTTCCGGGACCTCATGGTCATTTCAACCGAAGCAGAACAGGTTTCATTAATTTCCGTGTCGAACAACAGCAGGCAGGCTCTTACTGAACAGGGAAAATTGTTTGGGCTTCAGACAATCATGGCTGGACTTCAAATTCTTGCAGAAACGAAAACGAAAATATTTCGTGCCAGTTTTAGTCGAGCATTGGTTGAGATGGCGCTCATTCGAATTACGTTGCTTCAAAATCTTGATTCAATCAGTGATTTGGTGGCAGCCATTCGTCAGGGAATTCCTGTTCCTGTCACTTCCGTTTCCAACCCAGCAGCTATTATTTCCAACACAAATCCTACCCCTGCTTCCATTCCGAATACGACAGCTTCCATCCCTAATCCTTCCACTACTGAAACAGAGACGACTACTGAAACAGAGACGACTACTGAAACAGAGACGACTGCGACAACACCTCAACAAGATTCTGATACACAGTCGCAAATTTCTCATTCGCAGCCTGGGGTTCCAGAACCTGAAACACAAAAACCCGTAACGCAAACAATTGTGGAAGAAACGCCAGAAGTTGTTGAACCGAAACAATCTGAAAATAAACCGGATGAAACTACCAGCTTGGAGGCTGATCCCCCTGCTGAAAAAGATGATTCTCTAGCTAAAGATGAAGATTCCCGAGTTCCAGAAGAAGAAACCATTTCTGAAAAAAGTGATGAAAGCAGCGAAAAAAAAACGGCGGAACAGGATCTCAGCCCTGAAAATGAAGAGGAATCTGAAAGTGTCTCCCCGAATTTAATTAAATTCCTACCTGAAAACAATAAAGAAATATGGTCGCAAGTTCTTTCTATTACGAGTGATACAATCAAATCTTATCTTGAAAAAGTATCACAGTCAGCAATTATCGGACCAAATCAACTGGATTTACAATTTCCTGCGAGCTATAGTTTCGGCAGGCAGATGTGTGAGAAGTCGGAAAACAAAAAATTGATTGAAGGATCAGTTTCTCAAATTGTGGGAAAGCCGATTCAAGTCGTTTTTTCGGAAACTCCCGAGGAAGAAAAGTCTTCCAGCAATTCGACTTCAACCAAATCTGAAATCAAACCTGTAAAATCTATTATGAAGCAAGTCCCTAAAGCAGGGGAAAACGTCGGAGACGATCTTGTTGACAAGGCGGTAGAAGTTTTTAAAGCTTCCATCGTTCGAGTTGATGGAATTCAACGTTAGACAATCTGAATTCAAAAAAAGCTGAATTCAAAAAAAGAATTGAAGATTAAGTTTGACGGTTTCCGATCTGCTATTGTTGATTAAGTTCATTAATTGATAATTAATTGTAACACACACGGTAAATCGCTCTGTAAATAATAAATCACACGATATAAATCTAAAGTGGGTAATCTTTTTTATAAGGAAAATGAAAATGTTTAAAGGTCTTGGAAACATGGCGTCCATGATGAAACAGGCTCAGGAAATGCAAGGAAAAATGAAAGAGATGCAGGAAAGCCTCGGAAGCCTGAAAGTCGAAGGTTCTGCAGGAGGTGGAATGGTTGTTGTCGAAGCAAGCGGACACCAGAAAATCCTTTCTATCAGAATTGAAGAAGAATTAATCGGAACTGATGATAAAGAAATGTTGGAAGACCTGATTACAGCAGCCACCAACCAGGCATTGGACAAAGCAAAAGAATTGGCTGCAGAAGAAATGGCCAAATTGACAGGCGGAATGGATCTTCCCGGATTAGGGGATGCAATGTCTCAACTCGGATTAGGCTAATAGAACTAGCCCTGATAATTTGAGACGAGTTCCAGACTTTGAATTACGAGATTTTATTAAAGACAATTTTAATTAATTATTAAGTGAGAAATAATGAACAGGAAGTCTGTTTTTGAGACAGAGCATCCTTATGGTTCTGCAGTTGGAAAATTAATTGGAGAGTTTTCCAGATTACCAGGGATTGGAAAAAAGTCAGCCGAACGATTGGCGCAACATGTTGTTTCCTGTCACCCGGAAGAAGCAAAGGACTTGGCAAATGCGATTTCAGAAGTGAAGTCAACCATTCACCCTTGTCCGAAATGTTTCTTTTTGACTGATCAGGAAAACTGCTCAATCTGTTCAAATCCTTCAAGGAAACAAAATGTGCTCTGCATTGTAGAGCAATCAAAAGATGTGGTTGCATTGGAAGCAGCTTCAATTTACGACGGAGTTTACCATGTTCTGGGAGGAAAAATTTCTCCTTTAGATGGCGTGGGACCGGAAGATTTAACCTTGAATGCCCTAATCAGACGCATTCGGAACGACGGTATTGAAGAAGTTGTCATGGCGACAAATCCGACTTTAGAAGGAGATGGGACTGCATTATTCATTTCCAACCTTTTAGAGGCAGAATCTGTAAAAATTACACGACTTGCAAGAGGAATTGCCTCCGGAAGCGTTTTGGAATTTGCAAATCGCGAAATGTTAGCAGATGCACTACGTGGAAGGCAGGAATTCTAAACAAAACATTTTTGAAAAGAATTCAAAACAATTTCATTTGATAACAATAAAAGGATATCAGTCCCCATTGAACCAATATTTTTCATCTCTTCTATGGACTTAAAACTAAACACTGACTAAATTTCCGATCCTTTCACAAGCATTATCAAACAGCGAATAATCAAATCAACGTTTAAAGAATAATCATGCATCTAAATATTTCACAACAAATGAAAATGGGCCAGCAAATGAAGCTGGCTCCGCGCATGATTCAATCAATGGAAATTCTTCAACTTTCCGTGCTTGCATTACAGGAACGTGTTGAAAAAGAATTAGCTGAAAACGTTGTACTGGAAAATAATCTCGAAGATGCGGATGTTACTGAAACAGAAATTAACCGTGAGATAGAGAAATCCCGTGAAGAAACAGAGGCAACCTCGTTTGATGAAAAAATAGAGGCAACTTCACTTGATGAAAAAGAGTTGGTGGTCGATCCTGATAAAAATAACGAAGCTGATTTTGAACGTCTTCTCGAAATGTCTCAGGATTGGCCTGAAGATAATATTTCAGCCGGTGCAAAAGTCTCTTCCAATCGCGTTGATGAAATGGGAGACCGCCAGCACGATGCAATGACGAACATGGAAGGACGACCTCAATCTCTACATGAATATCTTGTTGAGCAATTCGGTTTTTTCAATTATCCTGAAGCAGTACGAGAGTTCGGTGAATACCTGATTCAGAACCTTGATGAGAATGGTCGGCTTCCCGGAACTTTACCCGAAATAGTCCAGGTTTACGGAAAATCTGTTGAGATGGACGAAGCAGAATATGCTTTGGAATTGATCCAGAAACTTGATCCAGCGGGAGTCGGTGCACGTGACTATAAAGAATGTTTGCTCTTACAAATCAAAAAAAACAATCCCTATGCAGATGTTTTGCACACGCTCATTACTTCTCATCTGGAAGACATTCAGCAAAATCGCCTGCCGGTTATTCATCGTAAAACAGGCTATGCGATAGAAGAAATTAAAGATGCCATCCTGTATCTTCAAAAACTGAATCCTTGGCCGGGACGTGGTTTTGAAACACGAGCCGTTCAAAGAGTCACGCCTGATTTAAGCGTTGAATTAGTTAAAGACAGATATGTGGTGAAGCTGGAAAATGAATATGTTCCGGAATTAAGGATTTCTCCTCGGTACGTTAAAATGCTGAAAGCCAAGCCGGACGAAAAAACTAAAGAGTACATCAAGAAAAAAATTGAATCAGCGCAGTGGCTTATTGATTCCATAGCGCAAAGGCAGAACACTTTGAAAAAAGTGGCGCAGTCTATTGTTGATCGTCAATCAGAATTTCTGAATAAAGGTCCTGAGCATATTCATCCTTTAAAAATGCAACAGGTTGCTGACGATGTTAAGGTTCATGTCACTACCGTTTCTCGTGCAGTGGATGATAAATGGATTCAAACGCCTCGTGGACTCTTCCCTTTGAAAAGATTTTTTGGTGGAGGAACTCAAACTGCAGGAGGTGAGGAAGTTGCTTGGGATATCATTCGTCTCAAAATGAAAGATATAGTTGATAACGAAGACAAAAAACGTCCGCTAAGCGATGACGCTCTCGTTTTAAAACTGGCAGAACATGGCTATAAACTGGCGAGAAGAACCGTCACCAAATATCGCAAAAAACTCGACATCCCCTCTTCCAGACAACGCCGGGAATATTAAACAACTGGAATACCCTCTGTACAAATGATTCCTCTCGGTGTATAATACTGACCGATCGCACAATATCAGGGAGACAGAACAATGCTTACCGCATCACAAGTAGCTGATTATTTCATCACCAAAGATGAACCAGAAATAGGCGAAACAATCAGTAATCTCAAGCTTCAAAAATTATTATATTATGCGCAAGGTTTCAGCTTAGCTTGCCTTGATAAGCCGTTGTTTAATAATCCGGTTGAAGCATGGATTCATGGACCTGTAGTTAAAGAAATTTATCACAAACTTAAAGATTGTGGTAACGGCCCACTAAGTGCTTCTGATAATTTCAGTATTGAATCAATTCCTGAAGAAATAAGAAAATTACTTGATGAAGTTTACGATGTTTATGGACAGTTTTCAGCTTGGCGATTACGTGATATGACACATGAAGAATCGCCATGGAAAACCACAGCTACAAGTAAAATTATTTCCCATGAGAAGATGCTTGAATATTTTAAAACTCAAGTAATAGATAGTTAAAATCTATATGGCTAAACGACCAAAACTAAGAAAAGGTCAGCAGGGAAATACGCTTAAAGGATCCAATGAAAATCCTCCTATTGGTTCTCAAAAACTGCCCCCCGTTTTCTCTTTTGAAAAAATTCAAAAAAGTCACTGCATCACTGATTGCGAAAAAGATGACAAAGTTGCTTTTATTGGTCAGTTAGTAAGACTTAGTAAATTGCGATGGCAAGATATAAATGAATCGAGTAGAAAGGGACTTGGGACCGAAATTATTTCCCGTAGTTCTTTTAAAGCCAGTATACCTAGCTGGCTAACTGATGATACAAAACTACTTTCTTTTCGGTATCTTGGAAATAGAGCATTTATTGGCTATCGAGACCAAAGGATATTCTACGTCCTCTGGATTGATAGTAAATTTGATGTCTATGATCATGGCAGTTAAATAACTTTACGGTTTCCAATACATCCCTGACACGCCTGTCCTCTTTTTGCCCCTCTCATTTCTTTTCCCCTCCCGCTGCCTGACTCTGTTCTCTTTCTTTCAGGGTTGATAAACTTTCTAATAGGTAGCAAATCTCCAATTCCCCTGAAACGTTCAAGCTAATATTCTGGTACAAGGTTGAGAAACCTCTGTTTCTGGTTGCCATAATAATCTCTAAGCGATTATTTTAATAATATTTATTTAAAGGGAAGAATATCGTGAGTGATGACAAGCCAATTTACATGTTGAATGCGCTCTGGTACAAACCTGACGGCGGGGATAAAAAATACCGCGAATATCTTAAAGCTGCCGGTCCGGTCATGCTGAAACATGGAGGGGAAAAACTGAGTTCCTACATTCCCCAAAAAGCAATCATTGGGAAATTTGATGCTGATCTCGTTTTCACTGTAAAATGGCCCAGCGAAAAAGTCTTTCACGAATTTATAACTGATCCGGAATACAAGGAAATCAGCCACCTGCGCGAAGAGGCAATTGTTGATTCTCTTTTGATCATGTGTGACAAAATTGGGAAATAACTGGTCATTTCTAGTAGGCTTCCTATTTCCAATCATTTTTTTCTATTTATCAAAGTGAGCATCTTGCATGTCCGAAACAACCTGTTTAAGAATCTGTCCCATATGCGAAGCAACCTGCGGACTGGAAATTGATATTTCCGGTCGAGAAGTGAAAGCAGTTCGAGGTGATCAAAACGATATTTTCAGTGAAGGATATCTTTGCCCGAAAGGAGTAGCAGTACAGGATCTCGATTCGGACCCGGACAGGCTCAGGCACCCGATGATTCGTTCAGGAAATGATTGGCGAAAAGCAACATGGGAGGAAGCCTTCCAACTGATTGACAAAAAACTTAATCAAATTAT
>JAJRVU010000114.1 GCA_024277145.1 Planctomycetota bacterium | reverse complement strand
TTCAGAACGCATCTACCGCTCAATCTGCAAAGCAGACTAACCAAAGTGGTGATAGCCCTTTAACCGTTGAATCGATCAGTATGGTCATGACAAGTCCGGGAGAAATGTGTGGAAGGATCAACCCCTCTGCAATTTCGACATCAGGCTGCCAATGCTCACCAGAAAAAAAACGTTCGGGAACTTGCTGTTGCTCATCTGTGAATGGCTGTTGTTCTAGTAAAGTAGTTGGAATAGTTCAAAGTGAAAAGAAATCATGTTGTTCCACATCGGAAGCCAAAAAACAAACTAAAGAACGTCTTGTTGTTAAGAAACAAAAAAAACAGGAAGGACCTGCGTGGATTGGATGTATTTGCGGAATGTCTGAATTTTCTTTTTTCATGTCGTTTATGCAGCCAATGTTCAAAGATAAACCTGTTTGTACGATTTCCCGAAATTCGGTCCATGATGCAATTTTCAGCTTAAACCACTTTTTTGATTCACTCAGTAATTCTCCTGAGACTCCCCCTCCACAAATTCTCTCCTGATAGAGCATGTAATTAAATTGATTACAGATAGCTCCCTCTTTTAATGTCAGTGAAGCAACTTCCTATTTCATCACAGGTGTTTATGCGCCAAAGATGAAGTGGTGTTAATGGAATCTGTCCTGCGAACCTTTCTTTATTGGAACTTATAATTCCTTAAAGATCGTTAATGGCTGGCTGCTGCTTCCTCTCTTTAACATTAATTATTTTAAAAGTTAATTATTCTTATTTCAAAACAGGAGACACTGATTATGAATCAGTTTGCACACACGTCTATTTATCGAAAAAAACCGCTTAGAAAGGGTTTTACCCTGATTGAGTTATTAGTAGTGATTGCCATCATAGGCATACTTATTGCTTTGTTATTACCTGCAGTTCAGCAAGCACGCGAAGCTGCTCGACGAACACAATGCCGGAACAATCTTAAACAAATTGGACTTGCACTCCATAATTATCACGATGTTTACCTCGTTTTTCCTCCAGGCTATATTTCTGCTGGCGTTTCTGCAACAGATCCATCAAGTTCTGACACAGGACCGGGATTCGCATGGGGTTCATTTCTATTACCATTCCTGGAACAAAATAATTTGCACAGTCAAATTGATTTTAATTTATCCAGTGTGGATAGTGCAAGCAGTTCCAATTTATCGATAGCCCTCAGAAATCTTCCCCATTATAAATGTCCAACCGACAACTCTCCCAACTTTTTTATTGCTGATGATGGAACAAACCAGTATCGCATTGCAACATCAAATTATGTAGGCATGTATGGGTATGGAAGCGTTACAGCTGCTCCCGGAAATCCTGTTGAACCAGGAATATTTTATCGCAACAGCAGCACTCGAATTGCAGATGTGAAAGATGGAACAGCGAACACTGTCTGCGTAGGTGAACGAGGTCACGAACATAACTACACCAACAACATTCCTGTGGAAGCTTTCACCAATTGGTACGCTGCCATTCCGGGAGTGAATCGAAATGCAGGGATGGCTGCCATGCCGATGATGACGGAAGGTTCTGCTTCCATGGTTCTGGGGCATGCTGGACAGCCAGCAATCGGGATGACGCCTGCAATGAACCATCCTCCGATGACAACAGATCATATCGTGAATTTCTCAAGCAAGCATAATGGCGGATGTCATTTTCTGTTGTGTGATGGTTCTGTTCATTTTTTCAGCCAGCTAATGGACTATACACTGTTTAATAACCTCGGCAGCAGGATTGATGGAGAGGTGACCGTTCTTCCATAAATATCAAAAGGAGTTCATTTCTCAACTTTATTTTGGCGGAATGAATTTCTGACAGGAATCCCTTTTTGCATCGAAACCCTTTTTAGTTTAAAAAGGGTTATTCTTGGTGCATGGCAGCCAGAGTTGTATGCTCTGGCTGTTTTTCGTTAAGATGACCTAATTCAGAAAATTAGACCAATCATCATGAACAAATTTTATAAATTTCCCTCTAAATAAAAAGCGGACACGTATTTTGTTAAAAAGTGATGATCATTAACAATGCGTTTGAATAAGCAACAGAAGTAGAAACAAGAATAGATGTACATTCCAGAGGAAGAAAAACATTCGCCGCAATACAAGTTTGCCCTGCAGGTTGTGGAACGTCTTCGCTCGGAAGGCTTTCAGGCATATTGGGCGGGAGGATGTGTTCGTGATCTTCTGCTAAACAGAAAACCAGGCGATTACGATGTTGCAACAAGTGCCCGACCTGAAGAAGTCAGAAATATCTTTGGAAACAAACGAACGTTTTCTGTAGGAGCCAATTTCGGAGTCATCATTGTTCATGGACCGCATGGTTCTAGTGACATTGAAATTGCGACCTTTCGAAATGACGGAGCTTATATTGATGGCAGGCGACCTGAATCCGTCATTTTCAGTTCCCCGGAAGAAGATGCCCAGCGAAGAGACTTCACAATCAACGGAATGTTTTTTGACCCCGTTGAAGAAAAAATCATTGATTTTGTTGATGGTGAAAAAGACCTCAGGGAAGGAATTGTCAAAGCGATTGGAAATCCACTCAAACGTATCGAAGAGGATAAACTTCGAATGCTTCGTGCGGTTCGTTTCACAGCCACTCTTGAATTTGAACTGGATGAAAAAACTGCGGAAGCAATACGAAATCTCGCCCCTGAAATTCACCAGGTGAGTGAAGAAAGAATCACGCAGGAATGGCGGAAGATGATTCTGGATTCTCATCGGGAATATGCAATTGAACTGATTGATTCACTCGGATTACTGAAAGAGATCTTTCCTGAATTATTGTATGGAAATGATTCGTTTGAAAAACATCCCGGCTGGGAAAGAACCTGTACCCTGTTTCGGTTACTGCATAAGTACGATGCCACTTTTGAAGTTACGTTGGCCCTGTTTATTGGCTCACTATTTATTCCTGATGAAGATGAGGCAAATGACCTTAATCGAGACAAACATGTCTCCATGACTGCGGGAAAAATCTGCAGACGAATGAGACTTTCCAATAACGAAAAAGACGAAATATGCTGGCTGCTTTTGAATCAGAATCGACTTGATAAGGCTTCTGAAATGCCTCTGTGCGATTTAAAAAGATCACTTTCTCATAAGTATTTTCAACCCCTGAGCACACTGATACAAGTAAGCCTTGAGGCTGATGGAATGGATGATTCATCATTACAGTTTTGTCTTGATTTTATTGCGAATCATCCTGAAAGTGAAATTAACCCTGCACCTTTAGTGACAGGAGAAGACCTGATTAAAATGGGAATGAAACCGGGACCAAAGTTCAAAGAAACTCTCAACACATTGCGAGATTCCCAACTGAATCTGGAAATCACTTCCCGGGATGATGCTCTTGAACTTGCAAAACGATTAAATAGTAATTGAGTTATTTTTCGTTGATTGTTTTGCGAATCTGCTAACCAGCTTCTTGTTCTTCAAGTCATTCGTTTCCATAATGATTCAGGAATAAATTTATCAAAATCTGAATTGAAAGAAGAATGATATGAGTCAGGTTCGTATTGCAATTATCGGCGCGGGTGCTGTATCCGATTACCATCATGTTCCGGGAATTCGAATTGATCCACGGGCAGAGTTGGTCGCTATTTGTGATCCGAATGAAAAACTGTTACAGCAACGAAAATCAGAATGGAATTGTGATTTCGTTACAAAAGATTACGAAGAGATTGCAAATAACCCTGATGTTGATGCTGTGATTATTGCGACACCCAACTTCACACATCATGATATTTCCCTCGCCTGCGTAAAGGCTGGCAAACATGTCATGTGTGAAAAACCGTTGGGGGTTAGCTATCAGGAAGCGGAAAATATGCACCAGGAGGCTTTAAAAGCAGGTGTTCGCCATATGACTGCGTTCACGTATCGCTTTGCCCCTTCCATGAAATATTTAAAGCATCTTCTCGAATCAGGCGAACTTGGGCAGCCTCGGCATTTCCGCAGCCAACGTTTTCTGGATTGGCCTGAAACAAGTTGGGGATGGCGACAAAGTAAAAAACTGGCCGGCGCTGGAGACCTTTATGACATGACAATTCACCGGATTGATTTTGCACAGGATCTTCTCGGACCAATTCAATCATTATGTGGTGCCGTTGCGCAATTTGCTAAAAGAGACAAAACTGCGGACGGGAAAGTATGTGATCCATCGGAAGTGGATGACTGGTCTGCAATTATTGGTCAGTTTTCCTGCGGTGCTGTCGGAGTCTGGGAAGGAAGCACCCTGATGAAAGGTCATCATAACAATGGCTTCGGTTTTGAATGGGCGGAAATCAATGGAAGTGAAGCTTCTGCTGTTTATAAACTGACTGAGCCAAATCACATCCTGATGGGAAAACATGGCGAATCATTAGAGAAAATTCCGGTTCCCGAAGAATTCCTGAAAGTTCCGGGATCACCGAGAGATGTTACGTAAGGTGATCCGAGTACTGTTTTTCGATATGATCTTGTTTATGAATTTGTCTCATCCATTATTGAGGAAAGAGATGCAGTTCCGGGATTTGATACCGGAGCTTCAGCACAGGCGGTGGCGGATGCAGTCCTTGAATCTTTTGAGAAACGAACCTGGGTGAATGTCCCTAAAAATTGATTAATTTACTGAATAATATAAATTAGTAGCGAGTTCCCACCCTGACAAAAAACGTTTCATCCGGGTCGAAGTTTCCAACATCGGATTTGTATTCCAGTTCTCGATCAAAGACGTAACCAATTTCCAGAAAAGAAGTTTCGCCGGTGGTTTTCTTTGTATCCAGACCCAGGATCAACCTTAAATCACTATAAGTTGCAATATCCATACTCCTTGCTGCGTTACTTCTGCGAATCGCCCAGGATCCCCCGCCGAATTCTCCTCCTAAATAGAGCCATTGACTTATCTGGGAATCATTTAAAACCCTCAAAGAGATTTTCGGACGTGGAAAAACAAGTTCCATTTTGAGGCCGGGATTGAACTGGTGAATTAATCCTGCAATCGGAAGAGCTTTGATATCTTCACGATCAAGATAAGCTGCACCAAAAATAAATTGAGTTTGCTGGGAGTAGATGAATATTCCAAACGATTTTGCAATCAACCGGAACGCATCAGAAGTATCATTATCAAAATCACTTTGAATCATTGGCGAAATTGTCGAAATGACTTGAAACCGAGGATTGAAAATTTTAATCCATTGAATTTCTATCCCTGTTTCATAAAGCCTAGCTGGTAAATCTGTATTTCGTGGACCATCCAGATAACTCACATAGTAAAAAGGTGAGAATGTCATATTATTGGTCAACGGTACTTCTCCCCGAATTCCAATTCGTGTCATTCCAATTTTGTCATCCCCCCCTGCCATCCAGAAAAAACTTTCCTGATGATTTAAAAAATCGGGATTGTAGATTGGTTTTTCCTGGACAACGCCTGGCACTGGTCCCTGTAAAACATTTTCGGAATTCCATGCTTCTGTCGTTGACTCCGTCGTGAATTCATGGATTTGATTTGTATCAATAGAATGTCGCTGGTAAGACAGACTTGAAGGATCATTCTGCACATTTGTTTCAAAGGGCTGTGTAATCATTGAAGATTCCGGAACCGGATTAATCGATTCAGAAACAGGGCGAGAGACGGGCAGAGAAATTAAATCATTTTCATCTGCTGAAATTTCAGAAATGATCAAGCAATTCCAAATTAACATCAGGAACAAATAGGTGAGAACATGGGTTCTGGAAATAATATTCAAGAAAACAGTACCTGCTGGTATAGGAATTGACTTTTGGAGATGTGATTTTGGAAGGGAGATGACTTTTGAATCTAACCGGATCATTGAAGGGAGAGGTGATCTATCATTATCAGGAATATTCGTCAATAGAACTTAGCAGGAGAAACTGCTTAAACCCCCGTAATGTGTTTACACGAAAGAACTTACGGATCCGGTATGTTGATTTATATTTATATTTACTATCACTTTTCCGGTAAGCGATTTTTCTTTGTACCTTGAATGGTAGAGTTAGCTGAAAACTGGAGTTCTGTCCGAAAAAAGCTCAAAATCAACGTAAATCCTTTGGTTTTCAGGGATTTTTCTCCTGTCAGTTGACCTGAATGTCGGAGATTGATAAAAAGGGAGTCTTGATAAACAATCAATCTGACCGAATCACTGCCATCGGGCGAGGATCGGATAAAGAATTCAATTGAAGTAGAAAAAGCTCCCCTCTGTTCTGACTCAAATTCAGTTCAGTGTTTTGGATTTTTCCCCGGCAGGAATTCGACTTAAAATATTAAATAACTATTTAAGGTATTATTGAACAATGGGACGAGTTGAAAGAGGTAGAGAAATTGCACGCCGAAGAGTTCGTAGAGCAAAGCTCAAAAAATATCGAGGGCTTTATGCGGAAGCAAAAACTCAGGAAGCTAAAGATGAAATTGCAGCGAAGGTTCGTCGAATCAGCCCGCTCGTCAATCTGGAAGAAGCTGTCTAACTTCAATTCAGCAATCTCTTTCGTATAGAACAAAATAAAACAACCCCCGGTTGAAAAACTGAGGGTTGTTTTTTTATGGCTGTATTATTAATTAAATCTTACTCTTCCTCATTCGTAAAGATAAATCCGTCAAGGGTTGCATCAACATGAATGTGACTTCCCTTTTCAAACCGACCAGACAGAATTTCACTGGCAAGATGGTTTTGTAATCTCTGTTGGATCACTCGTTTTAATGGTCGCGCTCCGTAAACCGGATCGTATCCTTCTTCTGCAAGAACATCTTTTGCATGCTCACTAATTGTCAGGGTGAAATTATTTTCCTCCATTTGTTTTTCCAATTGTCTCAGTTGCAAATTAACAATCTGTCGAATTTCATTCTTGCCTAATGGCTGGAAGACAATCGTTTCATCAATCCTGTTTAAAAATTCTGGCAGGAATTCTCTTTGAAGTGCTTCCATGACCACTGGCCTGATCATTTCCTGTTTTTCCTCCGAAGCCAATTCAATAATGGATTGACTGCCGATGTTTGATGTCATAACAACGAGAGTGTTTGAAAAATCAACAGTCCTTCCATGACTATCAGTCAACCTTCCATCATCGAGCAACTGAAGCAACACATTAAAGACATCCCGATGCGCCTTTTCAATTTCGTCCAGCAGAATAACAGTATAAGGATTCCGCCTGACTGCTTCAGTTAATCGTCCTCCTTCTTCATAGCCAACATATCCCGGAGGAGCCCCGATCAACCTCGCCACAGAATGTCTCTCCATAAATTCACTCATATCAATCCGTACCATATTCCGTTCATCATCAAACAGAAATTCTGCAAGAGCTTTACAAAGTTCCGTTTTTCCCACACCAGTTGGCCCCAAAAACAGGAAGGAACCAATCGGACGATTCTGATCCTGTAATCCTGAGCGTGATCGACGAACAGCATTTGAAACTGCTTCAACTGCTTCGTGCTGGTTAATCATTCGCTGGTGAATTCGTTCTTCCATTTCCAGAAGTTTGTTTTTCTCTGATTGCAACATTCGGGAAACAGGAATTCCAGTCCACATGCTAACCACTTTTGCGATATCTTCCCCGGTAACATCTTCCCTCAGTAATCGATTCTCTTCGGAATCTTTCATTTTTGAAGAGTGTTCTTCCAGTTCTTTCAATTGATCTTCTGCCTGTTTCAGTTTTAGTTCGGTTTCATGAGCACGAACAAAATCATCGTTCAAGTTGGTTCTCTGGGCTGCAGAGAATGCCTGATCATAACTGATTTTCAACTGTTCAATTTCTTCCTGAAGAGGTTTGAATTTGGATAACGCATCTTTTTCTGATTGCCACTGTGCTTTCAGACGATTCACTTTTTCTTCCCGATCTGCAATCTGTTTTTTCAGTTCATCCAGCCTGGTTTTACTTTCCGAACTGGTTTCAGCAGCAAGTGCAGTTGCTTCAATTTGCATTCGAGTTAATTGCCTGGTCTCTTCATCCACTTCTGCGGGCATGGAATCAATTTCCATTCGCAGTTGACTGGAAGCTTCATCAATCAAATCAATCGCTTTATCCGGAAGAAAACGATCATTAATATACCGATCAGAAAGAGTAGCAGCAGAAATAATGGCGTCATCCGTGATGCGAATACCGTGATGAGATTCGTACCGTTCTTTCAACCCTCTCAAAATAGAGATGGTGTCTTCCACATTCGGTTCCTGTACAACAACGGGTTGAAATCTTCTTTCCAACGCAGGATCTTTCTCAATATGTTTTCGATATTCATCAAGAGTAGTTGCACCAACGCAATGCAATTCGCCCCGAGCCAATGCAGGCTTAAGAAGGTTAGAAGCATCCATTGCTCCTTCCGATGCCCCTGCTCCTACCACGGTATGAAGTTCATCAATAAACAGGATGACTCTTCCCTCAGCTTGCTCTACTTCTTTTAAAACAGCTTTCAGGCGATCTTCAAATTCCCCTCGATATTTTGCTCCTGCAATCAAGGCACCCATATCTAATGAGATTACTGATTTATTTTTCAGGTTTTGGGGAACATCTTCGAGCACAATGCGATGAGCTAACCCTTCAATAATTGCAGTCTTTCCTACTCCCGGCTCGCCAATCAGAACAGGATTATTTTTTCTTCTTCGGGATAAAATCTGGATTACTCGCCTGATTTCCGTATCTCGGCCAATCACCGGGTCAATTTTTCCCTGCTTTGCAAGCGCGACTAAATCATGTCCATATTTTTCCAACGCCTGATATTTATCTTCCGGATTTTGATCAGTCACCGATTGTCCCCCTCTTATGGATTGTAATGCACTCAAAACATCTTTGTCTTCAATCCCATTCATTTCAAGTAATCTCTTTGCCTGATCATCAACCAAAGTCAGTGAACGAATCAGATGCTCTGTCGAAAGGAATTCATCTTTCATCTCTTCAGCCAGGCTTTGTGCTTTATCAAAGACTTGCATGATTGCAGGACTCGCAGAAAGCTGTGTTCCAGACCCGGTCACTTTGGGAATTCGATCCAGTTCATCAGAAATCATAGAATCCAATTGTTCCCAGTTGATTCCAATTTTTTTGAATAGCGGTTTCACCACGCCTTGATCTTCATTGAGTAATGCCTGCAACAAATGCAAGGGAAGCAATTGCTGATGATTATTCTGTTCTGCAATTTTCTGAGAATTCTGGACAGCTTCCTGAGCTTTTACAGTCATTTTTTCAAAGTTTAAAGACATGAAGATACTCCCATCTATTCAATATATTCTTTTGTGATGCCTGGCTATTTTATTCGCGCACGAACTCCCGGAACAGATAAAACCGTTGATTGGCAGTTCCTGTCGATTTTAATAAAGGTATTATAAAAAAAGATACTATCAAGTATTGAAGATGTTCAACACTGATTTCAATTTTAATCTGAATGATTCAGGCAGGTGAGTATGACCCCACCCGCCCCTCAATAAATGAGGGGCAAATGAAATCTGTTTTATTATCGTCTCGTAAATAATCTTTGGAATTATTCTGATTTTTCAAACTCTGCATCAATGACATCGTCGTCACTTCCTGCAGAACTTTCTTATGTACTTCCTTCGGGTGCATCTGCTCCTGCCTCAGGTGTTTCCGGAGCATACATATGCTGAGCAAGTGCATGAGATGCCTGTTCCAATTCACCGATCGCGGCATCAATGGCATCTGCATCCTCGCCTTTCGCTGCTTCATTCACTTTCTTGATGGAATCTTCCAGAGCCGTTTTTGAAGCTTCATCGAGTTTGTCTTCGTGCTCTTTGATTAATTTTTCAGTTGAATAAACCATGCTGGAAGCTTTATTTTGTGCTTCGACAAGTTTCAATCGTTTTTTATCTTCATCAGCATGGGCTTCCGCATCCTGACGCATTTTTTCGATTTCATCTTCAGAAAGACCGCTTGATTCTTCAATTCGAACCGACTGCTCTTTTCCAGTGGCCACATCTTTGGCAGAAACATTCAGGATGCCATTAACATCGATGTCAAATGTCACTTCAATTTGTGGTAACCCGCGAGGTGCAGGAGGAATTCCGTCTAAATTGAATTCACCCAGCAACCGGTTATCAACAGCCATCTGTCGTTCACCCTGAAAAACCCGGATGGTAACAGCAGTCTGGTTATCAGAAGCGGTTGAGAATTTTTCTGATTTGGATTGTGGAATTGCTGTGTTACGTTCAATCAAGGATGTCATCACTCCCCCTTCGGTTTCAATTCCGAGAGAAAGTGGCGTCACATCCAGAAGAAGAACGTCGCCAACTTCTTTGGAGATAATTCCACCCTGAATAGCTGCACCAATGGAAACAACTTCATCAGGATTAACCCCTTTATGTGGTTCTTTTCCGAAAAGTTCTTTGACAAAATCATGAACTTTAGGAACTCGCGTTGAACCCCCAACCATCACAATTTCATCAATATCTTTTGGAGAAAGCTTTGCATCTTTCAATGCATTCATAACTGGATTCCGGGTTCGTTCAACCAGGGGATCAATTAATTTTTCAAATTCTGCACGCGTAATATTCAACTGTAAATGTTTTGCACCACCGCTTGGGTCAGCAGTAATGAATGGCAGATTAATATCAGTTGATTGTGAAGAAGAAAGTTCTTTCTTGGCTTTTTCAGCAGCTTCTCGCAATCGCTGTAACGCCATCGGATCTTTTCTCAGGTCAGTTCCCTGCTCTTCATTAAATTTGTCAGCGATGTAGTTGATGAGAACTTCATCAAAGTCATCACCACCGAGGTGAGTGTCACCGTTGGTACTGAGAACCTGAACCAATTCATCGCCCACTTCCAGGATTGAGACATCAAACGTACCGCCCCCAAAATCGTAGACGGCAATTTTTTCATCCCGTTTTTTTTCAAGGCCATAAGCCAATGCAGCAGCAGTCGGTTCATTAATAATCCGTTCCACTTCCAAACCGGCAATCTGACCTGCATCTTTGGTTGCTTGTCTCTGGGCATCATTGAAATAAGCAGGAACTGTAATTACAGCCCGACTGACTTTATGTCCCAGGTAACTTTCTGCAGCTTCACGAAGTTTTCGCAGTGTGATTGCTGAGATTTCCGGAGGTGTATGCTCAGTCCCATTCACGTCGACTTTCACATAATCCTTTGCCCCACCAACAATTTTGTAGGGAACCATTTTTTCTTCAGAACCAACTTCATCATGTCTTCGCCCCATGAATCGTTTGATTGAATAAATGGTATTGGTTGGGTTTGTGACTGCCTGTCTTTTTGCAGGCTCTCCCACCAGGGTTTCCCCTTTGTCCGTAAAAGCCACCACACTGGGAGTGGTTCGACTTCCTTCCAGATTTGCAATGACTTTGGCTTCACCACCATCAATAACAGAAACAACTGAGTTGGTTGTTCCAAGATCAATACCGATTACTTTTCCACCTTCTGCAGCCATGATTATTTCCCTTTTCTTCTCGATAGATCGATAATAATTTATGTTTTAATATTGAAGGGCATACATAAGCGTATGCTGATTCTAATTTACGTTTATTGCATAGAGTATAAGCTCATATAGGCAAACAGTGTGCCAAGATGAAGCAGTATTTCTAAATTCCCCATAACTCATTATATATTAATGTGTTAAGAACAACTTACTACTATAGGAGACATTGACAACTGGATATATCTGTCATATTGACATAAAATTACTTGATGCCCATTAGATGGGTTAATGCCAAATTGGCACTCAACTCAGGAAGTAGTGTACAATAGGGTGTTTTTAGATATAAGATACATACCAGTAGAGAGATAAAGCTGTTGAATATACATAAAGACACTTGTCTGTTTATAGCGAAGAAAGACGAAATAAGTGCTAAGATTCGTGTGCTCCTTGACAGTCGCAATTCATGACAGTACAACGAATAATCACAAAAATCAATCATGGATAGTGAACGTAAGGTCACGTCCCCTTTTTCATTTTTGAATTGAGTCAGTGATGGACGGATACTTCACAGCACCTTCCCCGTTTCAGGCATTCCTGTTTCAATTTTATCCAGGCATTTTTTAAATAAACGCCGTCAGGATAAAAGAATTGAAATTTGGAGTCCGTGGCGAAATGGAAGGCTATGAGGAATGAAAATTGAATAAGTCATTCCCTCTGCACGGATGATTCAGTCGACAATCAACCATTTAAATTGGAATCATAACGTCTATTAGCATCACTGCATAAATACATATCACATCTGGTCACATGAAGACAGTTTTTCAAAGCCTGTTGCTAAAGTTGACCAGAATGGAAGGGGCTCATGGCTAAGAAAAAAACAGGCACAACAACTGCTGCCAAGAAAACTGTTGCAACGAAAAAAGCTGCACCCAAGACTTCAGACGTTCCAGTTCGAAAAAAGAAAACCGCTGCATCCGCTGAAGCAGATCTTCGAAGAATGGATAAAGAAATCCTCAAGCTGCTTAACAAGCGAACTTCGATGACAACAAAAGCGATTGAAAAGCTTCCAAATCCACAGGAAGGCATGTTTAATCCACTAGCAGACGATGAACTGTGGGCACGGTTAGAGGGATGGAATTCTGGTCCATTACCTGATCAGTCTGTCAGGGGTGTTTTCAACGAAGTTTTGAGTGCAGCCCGAAGGCGTGTGAAAACTCAACGAGTAGCATACCTCGGACCTCAGTTCAGTTTTACACATATTGCAGCCATTGAAAGATTCGGTAAACGAACAGATTTAATTCCAGTCAGAACTATCGCTGCCGTTTTTGAAGAAGTGAATCGCGGGCATGCTGAATTTGGTCTGGTTCCCATTGAAAACAGCACGGATGGGCGAGTAGTCGATACGCTCGATATGTTTACTCGTCTACCACTACGGATTTGCGGTGAAATCCAGATTAATGTCCATCACAACCTGATGGCACGATGTCAACGAAGTGAAATTACAGAAATTTACAGTAAGCCTCAGGCGTTATCACAATGCCGGGAATGGCTTGCACGAAACATGCCTCAGGCTCGACTCATTGAAGTGACAAGTACTTCGACAGCTGCTCAATTGGCAAGGGATAAACCGGGTGTGGGAGCGATTGCAAGTCAGCAAGCTGCAGTGGAATACAACTTGCAGATTGTTGCAGATGACATTGAAGACAACTCCAACAACGTCACTCGCTTTGCTGTGATTGGGGATAAGGATACTAAGCCAACAGGGGCAGATCGAACAGCAATCCTGTTGCAGATTTCTCACAAACCGGGATCATTGGCTGATTCACTTGCAGTCTTTAAAAAGAACAAGATTAATCTCACATGGATTGAATCGTTCCCGTTAAGAGGACCGGAATCTGGATATTTATTCTTTCTCGATTTTGAAGGACATTGCCACGAAGCAAATGTCGGTCGAGCCTTGGTTGCGTTGGAAAAGGATGCCGTTCGCATGGAAATTCTTGGTTCATATCCAAGAAGCGAGGCTCATGGTTAAGAAAAGCTGATTCCAGACCGTCAAACCAAAAATGAGAGTCAGGATTATTCCTTCCTTATTATTGGCGTTAATCAGCAGATGAACCATCCAATTCAATCACCAAACTCTTATATTAATGACTCTGAAACGAGCTTAATTCCGTTTCAAGACAAATTCTAACACGAAATTATTAAGGAAAATATATTATGAGGCGTTTCCTCATCGCTGGTAACTGGAAAATGAATTCAACATCAGCTTCTGCAAAGGAACTGGCTCAGGGGCTGGTTGATGGCGTTAGTCTAAAAGATACTGATGTGGAAGTTCTGATCAGCCCACCCTTCCCTTATCTGTCTCAAGTTAAAAGTATTGTCGATGGATCACCGGTTCAGCTCGGTGCTCAGAATGCTTATTTTGAAGCTCAGGGAGCTTTTACAGGGGAAACCTCTGCTGACATGCTGACCGATATTGGGTGCAGTCATGTGATTCTCGGGCACAGCGAGCGGAGACATGTTCTGGGTGAATCAGATGAAATCATCAATAAAAAGGTTCATGCCTGCCTGAATGAAGGCTTGACCGTCATTCTTTGTGTGGGGGAATTATTGAAAGATCGCGAATCAAATCAAACAGAATCTGTTCTTGAAACCCAGATGAAAGGTGGCTTAAAAGGTGTCGAAGCGGGTGCAATGGGGAAAATTGTCATCGCTTACGAACCAGTCTGGGCTATCGGAACTGGCGTCACAGCATCTCCAGAACAGGCAGAAGCAGCCCATCAGTTCCTGAGAAACTGGCTTTCTGAGAATTACAACGCTGAAGTTAGTGAACAAATGCAGATACTCTATGGTGGAAGCGTTAAAGGAAGTAATGCAAATGAATTGCTTTCCCAGACTAACGTTGATGGAGCCCTGGTTGGTGGAGCGAGTTTGAAAGCTGATCAGTTTTTGCCTATCATTGAAGCAGCAGTCGGCTTAAGTTCCTGACATTTTCATCTAATAGCCCTTTGACGCTTTCAGATTGATATCACAGTTTGATATAACATCTGAATGTGTCAGGAATTTTGTTAAACAGACTTAAGTACCCTGTTCAAATTGATAGGAATTGCTTAAATAAGGTGTTTCACAAAGAAATTGTTTTTGTCATCCTGAAATTGCAGGCTCAAATGAGATATGACATGAACTTATTCCTCCCTGATATCGATATATTTTATCATTTTGATCACATTGCCCGATAAGGACCAGAGCATCCATGGCCGAATTTTTAACGGTAGCCTTACTATTAGTTGGTATATTATTAATTTTCGTTATTCTCCTTCAACGAGGACGAGGCGGTGGATTAGCAGGCGCCTTTGGTGGACTTGGTGGACAAAGTGCATTTGGAACCAAAGCAGGAGATGTCTTCACCAAAATCACAATTGTTCTTGCTGTGATCTGGGTACTTCTTGCAGGGATCGCTGGAATTTATGTTGAGAAAGAAGTGAACAGCCGGTTCAAATCCAATGCAGGAGATTCTATCTCAACCCCTGAATCTGATGAAGAAGCTGACGAAAAAACTGATGGTGAAAATTCAGATGATGAAGTGAATTTCAAGGAATCTACAGAAGACGGTTCGGATGAAGAGAAATCGGAAGCTGATGTAAAATCGGAAGAAGATTCTGATAAAAAACCAGCTAAAGAAACATCAAAAGAAGAAACAAAAAAAGAAGATTCAGCGACTGATAAAAAGGCTGAAGAGAAGCCTTCTGAAGAAAAGAAACCGGAAGAAACTAAAGCTGAAGAGAAAAAGACAGAAGAAAAGAAGTAGGCTTAAATCTGGATTTTCTGTTTTGAATTAAAGTAACCGGGAAACATGAATATTTGCTGGTTTCATAGGAAGAGGCTCTTGTGCTACTAAGCATGACTGGATTTGGAGATGCTCGAAAAGAAAACGGGCGAATTAATGTCTCCCTTGAAATCCGATCAGTCAATAACCGATATTTTAAACTCGTCACAAAAACACCGGAAACATTTTCGTCCCGTGAAGCGGATATTGAAAAGATTGTTCGGAAAGTGATTTCCCGCGGAAGTGTGACACTGACAGTTCGTATTGATCGCATTGAACATCCTCAGAGATACCAGCTGAACAGGCCGATTTTAGAAGAATACTGGAAAGAATTAAAAAACATCAGTGAAGCAAACGGAACTGTCCTTCCAGAAGACATGAGCAGTTTACTTTCCCTTCCTGACGCCATGTATGATGCGGAAAGAAATCAGGAGATTTCTGACTCCGACTGGAAGTTAATTCAGGATGGCTTAAACGAAGCACTGGAAAAACTTCAAAGTTTCAGGGTTCAGGAAGGTGAAGCAACAGTTGTCGATTTGAAAACTCAACTTTCGGCCATTTCTGTCGAGTTGGAAGCCATTAAAAAGAATGCTCCAGAAGTTGTTGAAGCGTACAGGGATCGAATTGCAGAAAGAGTAAACAAGCTACTGGAAAATGCATCCGTTTCCGTCGAGAATAATGATTTAATTCGTGAGGTCAGTATTTTTGCAGACAAATGTGATATTAATGAAGAGGTTTCCCGGTTGGGTTCTCACCTTGAACAGTTTTCTGTTTTTCTGAATGATAAGAATTCACAGGGAAGAAAACTTGATTTTCTGACTCAGGAAATGTTTCGGGAAGTCAATACAATTGGATCAAAAGCAAATAATGTGAAAATTGCACATCATGTGGTTGAAATGAAGTCTTCTATTGAACGAATGCGAGAAAATCTTCAGAATGTGGAGTGACTTGAATATTTGATTTAATTGTGAATCTTGTTTTTACTACCGTGTAACTTAATATCAACTATGACAGAAAATAATTTGGGATCACCACGAATCATTGTACTTTCCGGACCAAGTGGTAGCGGCAAGTCAACAATCGTGAACAGGCTGGTTGAAGAATCACCGGTCCCCTTATTAAAAGTAATTTCAGCAACAACCCGTTCTCCCCGACCTGCTGAACTGGATGGAGTAGATTATTATTTCCTGACAGGAGAAGAGTTTGACAGACGGCGGGATAACAATGAGCTTTTAGAGTGTGCTGAAGTTTTTGGTGCAGGATACTGGTATGGCACGTTATTGTCAGAATTAAAAAGAGCAAATGATTCTGAAAAATGGGCGTTACTTGAAATTGATGTTGAAGGAGCAATGCAAGTTGTTAAGAAGTTTCCGGAAGCGGTTACTTTTTTTCTAAAAACACCTTCTGAAGAAGAATACGAAAACAGGCTTCGTTTGAGGGGAACTGAAGACGAAGATAAGATAAAAAAAAGATTGTCTACAGCCAGGAAAGAGTTGGAGTTATCTGGTCATTATGAAAATGTGATCATTAACGAAGATCTTGACCGGGCTGTAAAGGAAATTTCAGAAATTCTGATAAACCGAGAGGCAGAATTCAATGCTAGACGCATTTAAAGAAGAAGTTCTTGTTAATAAGATTGGTGGACGTTTCAAGTTATCAACTTTGATCCAGAAACGCCTTGTCGCTTTGAATCGTGGATCAAGTCCATTGGTTGAAAAAGGAACAAAAACGCAAATGGAAATTGTTGTTGAGGAAATCATGAAAGACAAGATTTTCCTTGATGAATCCGGTAACGTTGCGGTCAAATCAGGAGAAGATACTCCTGGTCTTGACGTTGTGACAGATGATGCTGGCCCGACACTCGATGATATTATGGGTGAAGTTGACGAATAACTTATAACGTCAAGCAATTCTCCTTAACCGGTGTGAAAGTTAAATTGATGGTTGAAGGACGAGAAATTCTGTTGATCGTAACCGGCGGGATCGCTGCGTACAAATCGGCAGAATTAGTGAGCCGTCTGGTTCAGGATGGGGCAAAGGTTTCTGTCGTGATGACTGCCCATGCTTCGAACTTTATCGGACCTGCAACTTTTGAGGCTTTAACGGGAAGGCCTGTGCTTTCAGAAATGTTTCTTCCACAAGAACATTTTCGTGGAGAACATATCGGACAGGCAAATCGGGCGGAACTTGTTGTCGTTGCCCCTGCTACTGCCAACTATATTGCGAAAGTGGCGCATGGTATTGCTGACGACCTGGCGACAACCCTTGCCTTGTCCTGCACATGTACAATGATGATGGCCCCTGCCATGAATACAGATATGTGGAATAAACCTGCCTTACAAAGGAATCTGAAACAGGTTGAAAAAGATGGAGTGAAAATCATTGCGCCAGGGAGTGGCTGGTTAAGTTGCGGATTGGTTGGCATGGGACGGATGGCTGATGCTGAAGAAATTCATGAATGCATAATCAAACAACTCCGCTCAGAAAAATAATGGCAATTGGACATACACTAAAATCAGATTGAATCAGCACCTGAATGTGGTGATGCTCTGATGATGAACCTGAAAATTATCCCATGCGAATAATGATTACCGCCGGTCCTACTCGAGAATATCTGGATGATGTTCGCTATTTATCGAATGCAAGTAGTGGGCGAATGGGGTATGCACTGGCGACCGCTGCATTAAAAAAAGGTCATGAAGTGATCCTTGTCAGCGGACCTGTTGATATGAAGCCTCCACAGGGATGTGAATTCCACAGTGTTGAAACAACTTCCCAGATGAAGGAAGTCTGCCACGATTGTTTTTCCCGATGTGATGGAGTGATTGCAGCTGCTGCTGTTTGTGATTACAAACCTGTGAATCGAATTGAAGGCAAATTAGCCAAAACAGGAAACCCCATATCGATCGATATGATCGAGACAGACGATGTCCTGGCTGAACTGGGACAGACTAAAAATGATCATTGGATCGTCGGGTTTGCACTGGAAGCAGAAAATGCTCGTGAAAATGCTCTGCAGAAATTACGATCAAAGAACTGTGACTGGATTATCCTGAACAATCCCTCCGCTATCGGATCTGAAACCAATGACGTTGAAATTCTGGATTCTACCGGAAAAGTGAAAGTTTCATTTTCAGGGAACAAATCTGATATCTCTATAGAAATATTAAGCTGGATTGAAAAACAGGTTTCCTAGTTCGCGCTGATTGTTATCGTTTTTTACAGATCATCACTTCGCTTTGGCAGCTTCCCAATCTTCAGCACTGTAAAGCACTTCCCTGGCCTGGGAACCGTTGTATTCTCCGACAATACCATCTTCAGCCATGTAGTCAATAAGGCGAGCGCCACGTCCATAACCAACTCCAAGTGCCCTTTGCAATAATGAAACGCTTCCTCGACCTTCCCGCACAATGACATCCACAGCATCTTCATAAAGGTCATCTTTTTTGCGCATTTCATCCGGGGTAGAATTCCCTGCTTTTGCACTGGAATGAACTTTCTTCAATTCCTCACAGTAGTCTGTTTCGTACTCACTAAAGAACTCAATCACGCTATTGATCTCTTCATCACTGACAAAAGTTCCCTGTGCACGAGTCACTTTACTTGTTCCGGGAGCAAGGTAAAGCATGTCTCCATTTCCAAGTAATTTTTCTGCTCCCATTTCATCAAGAACAACACGGCTATCCGTTCGGCTGGCAACCTGGAAGGAAAGCCTCGCAGGAAGATTCGATTTAATTAATCCGGTAATCACATCCACAGTTGGTTTTTGTGTGGCCAAGACAAGATGAATACCGACTGCTCGTGATTTTTGAGCAAGACGGATAATATGCCCTTCCACATCTTTCCCGGAAGTCATCATCATATCAGCCATTTCATCAGCGACGATAATAATGTAAGGCATTTTTTCCGGAATGGCATCTGCTTCTTCCGAGTCGAGAGCAATCCCACATTTTTTAAGAACTTTATCTCTCCCTAATTTATTGAAGCCTTCCAGATGACGCACGCCGGCTCTGGCAAGAAGATCGTATCGTTCTTCCATTTTATCAACAGCCCAGCCGAGGACTGCCTCTGCCTTTTTCATATCTGTTATGACCGGATGCATTAAATGCGGAAGTTCCTTGTAAGGACTCAGTTCCACCATTTTAGGATCAATCATCAACATCTTGACTTCATCAGGTGTTCTCGTTGCCAAGATTGACAGGATAAGAGTGTTTAAACAAACACTTTTTCCTGTTCCTGTTCGACCTGCAATCAAAATATGAGGCATTTTTGTCAAATCAACTGTTAAAGGATGACCGCTGACATCTTTTCCTAAAAAGATCGGAACCTTCATTTTCTCGATCTCTTTAGAAGAATTCTGGATGAGTTCTTTGATCCGAACCATCACTCGTTTTTCGTTGGGAACTTCAATCCCAACTGTATTTTTTCCAGGAATTGAGGGGACAACTCGCACAGAAGGAACACGCAGCGCAATTGCCAGGTCATCAGAAAGCGCAGTTACTTTCGATAGCCTGAGCCCTGCTTCAAGTTCCAGTTCAAACTGAGTAATAACCGGACCAGTATCAATGGATGCAACGCGAATATTCAAATTGAAATCTTGAAAGGTTTTTTCCAGAATCACTGCAGCGGTTTTAGCCTTTTTTGCAAGTAATTCAAACGGAAACTCTTCTGGATCTTCAAACATTTCAAGATCAGGAAGTTCATATTCATCAAACCATTCTTCCTCTTCGGCTTCTTCTTCCTCTTCACCTTCGAATTCCTCTTCTTCGCCAACATGATATGCACTGGGCGCATTAATCGGGATCAATCTTTCCTCTTCTTTTTCTTCTTCCTCTAATTCTTCCTCGTCCTCATACTCATCTTCTTCGTATTCATATTCTTCTCCATCGTCTTCTTCCTCCTCATCCTCAGCTTCGGTCTCTTCTTCGTACTCTAGTTCCTCACCTTCATCATCATCATCTCCGTCCTCTTCAACATGAAGTTTATAGACGTTCTTCTCTTCATTGCCCTCTTCTTCGTACTCTTCCTCTTCTAATTCTTCTTCATCCTCATATTCTTCATTTTCATCTTCCTCTTCCAGATCATTCTTTTCTTTTCGTTTGAAAGGAAGGGTTTTTGTAGAAGAGCCTCCGCGATTTTTGAGTCTACCGACAAGCCCAACCGGCGCAAATGCTAAACCGAAAGCGCGGCTGAGAAACAGGCTTTCTCCTGCCATCAACAAGCCTGCTGCAAAAAGCGAAACGATAATAATTGTGATTCCGATGAAGGTAAAATGCTCTGAGAGAAGAATCGTTCCCCATGCACCGATAAAACCTCCGCTACCAACAATTGGGCTACCAATGATATTCGGAGTGTAATATTGCAAAGCAACACAGAACGCAATGAGCGCAGCACCCAGCCCCATTAATCTAAAAATTGAGCTCTCTTCATTCTCACGCGAAAAAAGTTTGATATCGAATGAAAGCATCAGAATAATGGATAAATAGGCACCCATTCCAAGAAGGGCTTGAGAATAATAGGCTGCTGTTGCTCCCAGGGAACCACAAAGGTTATGAATGATTTCACTTTGCGGATACTCATTTTGCGCAGGGGGATCAGCGGGATGATAGCTAAACAAGCTAATCCCTAAGAAAACGATTGTGGCTAATAACCCCAATGCTATTAAATCTGTGCGAAGCCGGTAGTAATTGATGGGAGACCTCGTGTCGTGATAATCAGTAAGTTGAAATTGTCGCAGAGCATGATCGCAAAGGACGAATTCCACACACTTCCGGATCAAGTAGAAGAAGTGTGTGAAATCATCCAAGCGACACGCACCATCATCTGCCTCCACAAGGAGAGCAGCGGTTTAGTTATTTCAGGAAACAACTCATTTCATAATTCGAACACCAGCAAAACTACTAATGACATTGTGACGAGCAATGATTATGAAGTTGATTATTTCCTACTTAAAAATTATCACAATTTTCTGAACGAGGAGTAAAAAAGAGATTTCTTTTGAATCACATTAGCAACTTCAATTGAAGAAAAATCAATATATGCGATTGTTCTGATTAGAGAATATATGAGCCATACTGGAAAACCTTAACGGTTTTTCCGGGAAGACCATTGAGATGTGGAGAAGCATTTTAAGAATCTCTCCCTGCATATATTTCATAGAACCGGTACAGATTAAGAGAATTGAACGTCAAAACCGGCAGATATTTCCCGGATTAACCCCATTTTAGAGGTGACGGGTTGCCTCTGGTCAGAAAATCTTTTAAGATATCCCTGTTAATTCGGCTTTAAGAGTAAAAATACAATGTTTTTAAATCAACTCAAAAATCTTCCGATCATCGAGATCGCATTTATTGATGTGAATGCCATCATTATTATTGATGATTTTCGCAGTGACCCGAAGGTATGATTTAAAACAGATCAAATAGAAACCCTCAGGTTACTTGCCTGGGGGTTTTTTTAATTAGTGTTTCGTCAAATTTAAAAATTGGGGTTTGTGGTATACGTAAAGCACGACAACGGAGTGCGTTATAGCTCTCACGCACCCCAATTCGAAGCCTTGACAAGGCACCAGACCAGTTTTTTGTAATAGCCCGAATAAATAGAACCCCGTTAAAAATTAAAACAGTATTGGTGGTAACTGAAGCAATGTCTCGAATTCAAATGTATGACACAACTTTACGTGATGGAAGTCAGGGTGAAGGTGTCAATTTTTCACTACAGGATAAATTACTCATCACCCAGAAGCTGGATGAATTGGGATTTGACTATATTGAAGGTGGCTTTCCCCTTTCCAACCAGAAAGATTATCAATATTTTCAGGAAGCTGCAAAACTTGAACTGAGACATGCCAAAATTGTTGCCTTTGGAATGACGAGGAGACGTGGTATTACTGCTGACAAGGATGACGGGATGATCGCATTGCGGGATTCTCTTGCTCCTGTTGTCACAATTGTCGGCAAAACATGGGACTTACACGTCAAGGAAGTGTTACGTATTGATGAAAAAGAGAATCTTTCCATGATTGAAGATTCCATATCCTACCTTTGCTCACAAGGACAGGAAATCATTTACGATGCAGAACATTTCTTTGATGGATATAAAAACAATCCTGAATTTGCTCTCCGAACAATACAGGCTGCTGAAAAGGGAGGTGCATCAATTGTTGTGCTGTGTGATACGAATGGCGGAAGCTTACCTGAAGATATTGCCTCCGGTGTTCGGGCAGCGAAAAGTGCCTTATCTATTCCTGTTGGAATTCACACCCACAACGATTGTGATTTAGCTGAAGCGAATAGCCTGATTGCGGTGGACGAAGGCGCGATCCAGGTTCAGGGAACCATCAATGGAATTGGGGAGCGTTGCGGAAATGCCAACCTGATCAGCGTTGCAGGGAATCTTGCTTTAAAAAAGAATCATGACATCCTGATTGAAGATGGTGTGAAACGACTGACCGAACTTTCCCGATATGTTTATGAAATTGCAAACATGAATTTCCGCTCTGGCCAACCTTTTGTTGGTGCAAGCGCTTTTGCGCATAAAGGTGGAATGCATGTTAGTGCGGTTAATCGAATTTCTCGTAGCTACGAACATATTAATCCTGAAACAGTTGGAAATGAACGTCGAATTCTTGTAAGTGAATTATCAGGCAAATCGAACATTGTTGCCAAAACAACAAAACATAAAATTGATTCAGGCAGTTCCCTGATGAAACAGATTCTCGAACGGGTTCAGGAAAAAGAAAATGAAGGTTACCAGTACGAAGCAGCAGAAGCTTCGTTTGACTTGCTGGTAAAAAAAGAAGCAGGAACCTATCAGCCTTATTTTGAGAGAATTCATTATCGGGTTAACGTGGAAACCGAAAGTGAAAATAAACCTGTTACAGAAGCAACAATCAAACTGAAAGTAGGAGAGCAGGATCAGCATGTTGTGGGCGAAGGTGATGGACCGGTGAATGCACTTGATACAGCTTTGAGAAAGGCATTGCTGGAGACCTACCCAAACCTTGCATCAATGCACCTTGTTGACTATAAAGTGCGTGTGATCAATTCCGCAGAAGGGACTGCTGCTCGAGTTCGTGTTGTTATCGAAAGTCGGGACGAAAATGAAGTCTGGAGTACTGTGGGAGTCAGTGAAAATATCATTGAAGCAAGTTGGCTGGCGCTTGCGGATAGTGTCGATTATAAACTGTACCGCGACGCTGAAAACTTGAATGATAATTGATAATGATTGCTCTTTAAAAAAGCGTTTATCAATCGCTATCCAATAATATTAATTCGATAGAAAATATAAAAAGCAGAAAACATGGCGACAGAAATCCCAAAGAATTACGAACCAGCCGAAGCACAGGAAAAATGGTACTCCTATTGGGAGGAGAATGGGTTCTTCAATGCGGAACCGGATCCCAACAAAAAACAACATACCATCATGATTCCACTGCCTAATGTGACGGGTGCTTTGCATATGGGGCATGCCTTGAATGGAACCGTTCAAGATTTACTCACTCGATGGCGACGAATGCAGGGATATTCTGCATTATGGATGCCGGGGACTGATCATGCAGGGATTGCAACGCAGGCTGTTGTCGAAAGACGAATGTTGGAAGAAGAGGGTTTAACCCGCCATGATATCGGACGTGAAGCGCTGGTCAATCGCATCTGGATTTGGAAGGATTCATTCGAAAAACGAATTCTGAATCAACTCAAACAATTGGGAGCAAGTTGCGACTGGAGAAGAACCCGATTCACCCTCGACGAAGTCTGTTCAAAAGCAGTTAGACGAACTTTCTTAAAACTCTTTAGCGACAATTTAATTTTTCGTGGCAAGAGATTGGTCAACTGGGATCCTTTTCTTCAAACTGCCGTTGCTGATGATGAAGTGTTCCATGAAGAAGTTGATGGTTTTTTCTGGCGATTCAATTATCCGGTTGTGGATAGTGATGAATCGATCTCCTTTTCAACAACCCGACCTGAAACCATGCTGGGAGATACCGCTGTTTGCGTTCACCCTTCTGATGAAAGATACAAACATCTGATTGGGAAAAAAGTTCGCATTCCTGTCAATGGAAAAGAAATTCCCATCATTGCAGATGCCCTTCTTGCAAAAATGGATATGGGAACCGGGGCCGTCAAAGTGACTCCTGCGCATGACCCCAACGATTATGCCTGCGGTCTGCGAAATCAACTCGAAATGATTAACATTTTAAACCCGGACGGAACACTGAATAATAATACAGGTTCTTATGAGGGACTGGACCGTTATGATGCCCGAACTCGCATTGTTGAAGAAATGCAGGAATTGGGACATTTTGAAGATGTTGAAGAACGAAAAATTGATTTAGCGCACAGCGACCGATCAAAAACCCCCGTTGAACCTTATCTATCGGATCAATGGTTTGTTGCGATGGCTGATCTTGCCCAGTCTGCAATTGATGTTGTGGAAGACAAAAAAGTTCGATTTTTTCCATCACGTTATTCTAAAACTTATCTCGACTGGCTGGGAGAAAAACGTGACTGGTGCATCAGCAGGCAATTGTGGTGGGGACATCGCATCCCCATCTGGTATTGCAGTTCATGCACAGAAGAAGAATTAAAAGCAGCATTCGGAAATCGCGATGACGTTGCTTACCAAAGAGATGATCAAGATCGTTACTGGCTGATTTGCAGTGAAGTTGATTTAAAAGGAGATGAGCTGGGACCTGATCATCAACTGACTCAGGATGAAGATGTGCTTGATACATGGTTCAGTTCTGCTCTTTGGCCACACGCAACATTAGGCTGGCCAGATAAAACGGAATCCCTTGATTATTTTTATCCGGGAAGTGTGCTGGTGACCAGCCGGGATATTATTACCCTTTGGGTTGCGCGAATGGTTCTGACAGGCTTGTATAATATGGGAGATATTCCGTTCAAGCATGTCTGCATTCACCCGAAAATTCTGGACGGTTTCGGACAAACGATGTCCAAGTCCAAAGGGAATGGAGTTGATCCACTAGATTTGATAGGTAAATATGGAACCGATGCTGTTCGATTTACGATTGCGTCATTTTGTGGTGAAACCCAGGATGTTCGGCTTCCTGTCGGTTATGAATGTCCTCATTGTCAGGAAATCATTCCTCAAACTCAAAAGCATCAGAAATTGGTTCCAGCAGGTGGAAAAAAACCTGTTGTTGCCTGCCCGAAATGCAAGAAGGAATCCCAGTTTACAAGTGCATGGTTTCAACCTGATCCGGGTGAGCCTGTTGCAAAAGTTGTAAGTGATCGATTTGAATATGGTCGAAATTTCTGTAACAAATTGTGGAATGCATCCCGATTTGCATTTATCAATTTAGAAGGTTACACACCAGGTGAAGTCAGCAATGATGATTTACATCTGGAAGATCGCTGGATCTTAAGCAGGCTTTCCAATGTCACAGAAGAGATGACAAAATATCTGGAGCGTTATCAATTTGACGCTGCAACCCGGGCGATTCGTGATTTCACCTGGAACGAATTCTGTGACTGGTACCTGGAAATGATTAAACACCGTCTTCGTGATGATCAATTGAAACCAGTTGCACAAAGAGTACTTACTATCGTTCTTGATTCATTATTACGATTACTGCATCCGTTTGCTCCATTTATCACGGAAGAACTCTGGCATCGTCTTGGCGAAATTGCAGAAGTTCGTGGTTTATCAAAACCTGAAAAAGTTTCTGAAAGCATTATGGTTGCCAGTTGGCCGGAAGTTCATCAGGATTGGCAGGATCAGAAATTGGAAAAACGGTTTGAACGATTGCAGGAAACGATCATTGCAGTACGAAATGTACGGGCAGTTCATGGAATTCCCCCTGCAACTCCGTTGAAACTATCGATGCCATGTTCAGAGAATGTTGCAAACGAAATGAAAGATGTTTCAACGCAATTTGAAAACTTGTCAAAAACAATGTTGGAATCTGCAGGGATGAATGTTGAACGCCCTTCCGGTTCTGCCAGTTTTTCTCTCGGTGATGCTGATGGCTTTGTTCCTTTAGAAGGGGTTGTCGATCGCAAAGAGGAATTAGACAGACAACAAAAGGAAGCTGAGAAGATTCGCGGATTTATTTCAGGCCATTCCAAAAAACTGGAGAACGAGAACTTTGTAAGCCGTGCCCCTAAAGAGGTTGTTGACGAGGTTCGAGTCACCCTGGATGGTTTAAAAAAACAACTTAATAGTATCGAAGAGATTATCAAACAGTTGGAAGAGGATTGAGGCTGACCGTAACAATTTAAAATCGGTCTTGAATTTTCATCCCCCTTTATTCCACTGCTGACATTTTCGCGATGAGTTTATACTTCTGTTTAGATAAAAACCGTATTACACTAGTGTTTCGTCAAATTTAAAGATTGGGGTTGGTAAAGTGCATAAAGCACGACAACGGAGTGCGTTAGAGTTCTTACACCCCCCCCTTTTTCGTAACAGGGCTCAGCCTTGGCAAGGTACTAGACAATGTCTGGAAATGAAGTAGAACGTGGCGCGATGTATGTATAGTCGGGATAAAACTTAAACCTTCCACATCAATTGCAGAAACGCTCTCGTGATAAAATATTTTATACGATAAAAGACATCAAACTGGCTGTCATTCAATAAAAGGGTATTGTTTTGCTAATCCAAATGGAACTTTCTCGCATTATCATCAGTGAAATTAATGATCAATATGCGATTTATATTCGTGAAATTGACGGTGGTCGAACGTTTCCCATCCTTATTGGTGAAAACGAAGCCCTTGTTATTGATCGACGCGTACAGGGAAATATTCCTCCCAGGCCGATGACTCATGATTTAATTAAGTCAGTGATCCAGATGCAGGATTGGGAAGCTCAGGATATCGTGATTAACAACCTGATTGATCACACTTACTATGCAGTGATTCGATTGAAAGGTCCAACAGGAGAATTGATTGAAATGGATTGTCGGCCGAGTGACGCTGTTGCGCTTTCTGTTCATTATGATCCCCCGCTACCCATCTATATTGAAGAATTCATTCTGGATCAGGTTGTCGGCGAGTAATTCCAGATACCGCATCACGTAAATAATGGCTTTTTTACGGAATCTGGTTAAGGGTGTAGTAAGCTCTTGGATGAAGAACCGGCTCGCCTGTGGAACTTCTTACTCCTTTGACATGAAGTTCATGGACGTAAAACTCACGAAGGCCAGTAATTATTAAATGAGCTTTTAACCTGTCTGGTGAGATTTTTACAGATTCAATTTTCAGATCTTTTTTCTGAATTTCATCACTGCCATAAGTGGAGTGATAAGTATAAGTGTAACTGTTCATGGAATAAGATTGAGGATTGCTAACTGATTTTGGATCAACCGGTTTGGTGAAGACGAGTTCAAATCCATCTGCTTTGGCTTTCATTTCTTTGATTTCAAAGGGAACTTTTCCTGTCCAGACAAGCCGTTCCAATCCATATGATGCAGACCCCAGACTGCTCCAGCCACGGTTGCTTAAGCCTGCAAACAGGCTTCCATCTTCTCCCTGTTCCAGTCGGAGGACAGCTGATGCAAACCCTTCTCGAAACGGGAAGCAGGCTCCCTGATATTCGCCTTTGATTTTTTCAAGAAAAACCCGGTTAATTGAAGAGAGCGTGAATTCCCCGATAAAGAATTGTCCCGCGAAGGGTCCGAATTTTCCGCCACTTTGATCAAGAAGGATATCTGTTGCTGACTGGCCTACTTTTTTATAAGGAAACCAAACAGCGGGCGGTTTTAATTGAGGTAGTTTTTCAATCGCTTTCGGGAACGGGATACCATTGGGGATTTCAGTAATCCCTTTGATAGGAGAATTCGGTAAAACCATTGATGCGAGTGCTTCCGGGTGATGAAAGAAAGCTCCTTTTCTCATGTGATGCAGAGTGTTTGTTCCAACCCAGTTCCCTTGTTGGTCCGTGTAAAACATGTCTCCTTCACTATTAGCACCAATGCCGCAGGGAGAACGCATTCCCGCACAGACCGGAATTAGCTTTCCTTGTGGCGTGACTTTCATTCCCCAGCCGCGCCAACTTCCCTGCCTGACTTTTAAATTCGGTTCAAACAACGTCTTTTTTTTGTGTTCTGCTTTTAGTCCGAGGCCAATGTTGAGTGTCAGCCATAAATTTCCCTGATGATCCATCTTGGGACCGTAGGCATACTCATGATAATGACCGGTGACTCCCCACCCTTTTGCAATGGTTTTATATTCATCTGCAATTCCATCACCATCAAGGTCACGAATTTTTGTCAGTTCTGATCTTTGTACCGTGTAAAAAGAATCCTTGTGTTTCAATAAGCCTAATGGTTCATGTAATCCGGAGGCAAATCTTTTGTAGGTAACATTTTTGGGAGGTTCATCGTAAACTCCATCAAGAATCCAGATTTCTCCTTTCCTGATAGCAACTGCCAATCGGCCATTATTCATTTTGGCCATTCCACTAACCTCCAGCGCCAACCCATTGGGTGCAGGTTTCCAGTTTTTTGATCTGGAATCTGATTGAACTTTGGGTGTGAAAATAGAAACGATTTTGTAGTAGTCCGATTCCGCTGCTTGAATAAAATTACTTGTGCTGCTAAAAAATTCGATGACTAAACAGAAAAGAAATAATGCAGCGGTTACAGATTTTGCTTTTTGCATGATGAATGAATCCGAACGGTAATTTAAAAAAGAATTAATATTGGAAAACAGGGTTACCACTGATATTTGACTTCAAATTGAGTGATTGATTCGAGAGGCAGAATCCACAAGGTTAATTCCTCTTGTTTGTGGAGAATCCCCTTTTTGCTTAATAATTCTGGAAGAACTGATGTTAACCCTGATTCATTTGTGTAGGAAAAGGGTTTCTTTTGTTTCAATTTCTTTCCTGAATTCACAAGGAAATAAAGTTTGCCCGAATTCTTTTCTTGTGAAAATTTATTCAGGTGAATAATTCGCGTGAATCCATTTGAGCCATCAGGGCTGATTCGATCCTGGAAATCATGATTATTCAAACGATAAAGAAAAGTGGGGATTTTTTGTTTATCCAGCCGGTAACCCAGAAACTGGATACGATTGTTTTCTGTTGGCCAATCCTGTTTGAGATTTTTAAGAAATGCAAAGGATGGTTTTGCGGGCATTGAAATCAGGTTTTTACCCAGAGGCAATGCAGGTGGGGTAAACCGTTCGTACCAGGTCCCTTTTGCATCCAGAAAACGTCCTTTCCATAGCTGAGAAAGTTGAACGTTTTCTGCATTGAATGCGTAATGGATTTTTTCCGGAAATCCGACGGCAATCGCATGTGTTCCCGCTTCTTTCATAAATGTACGAATAAGAATAGGATGTTTTTCGGGAACAAGTTCAGTGTCGCGGGACTGGGCAGCCAGTATTTTTTCAGGCAGTGGATGTTTATCAATTTCTTTCAGGTAAGCCCATATTGCAGCTATCTGACGGTCAACTTTTCCATCCAGAATATCAGGGTTAGAACTTTTTCCATCGGGAAAAAATGTAGGCATTCGTGTTCGTGTTTTTAAACTGGCAGGATCTAACAGGAAATCGCGGAACCATTCGGGATGAACTCTTTTTGACATCCCAGCAAGGTCGACACCCACAACACTCGGAAGTTTTTCATCTAATAATTGATGACACTGAATACAGCCATTGTTAATCAGTTTTCGCCCTTCTGTTGCCAAGCCTTTTTGACCACCAAAAACAGTTGCTTCAGTGATTTTTTGATACTGATCTGCTTTTGAGAACAATTCTGGCAAGGGAATTGTTTCTTTGGCGGGATATCTGGGCATTCGAATTGTCATAAAAGGTCTGATTTCAGATTTTCCTTCCAATACATTTTTCATCAACCCTAGAAGCATTTTTTGTCCCAAGCCGGTCAGTTCCGGAGGAAATCGCCCTTCATCACCAATATCAACATGGCCAATTGTTTCAAAGAAACGTTTTTTGTTACGGCCAATTCCCCCCTGTTTTTCCCTTTCATGGCATGCATAACAATTCAGTTTCAGTATTCGAAAATCAAGTTGCGCCTGATGTGATAGTTTCTCTTTGTTTTTATTCTTTTTGAGATCAGTAAGAGTGACTTTCAATGATTCAATTTGCGTATTATCAAGGTGGAATTGAGGGAGTGCTTTATCCGAATTCGATACACAATTTATCTTGGTAATGTTGAGCTTTGTTAATGAAGTGAATTTTTTTAGCGGTTTAAGGCCTTTTATCTGGTGGCAATTGATACAGTTCAATTCAACGAATAATTTTTGTCCTCGTTTTACAAGAGAATCGGAAACGTGTGTTTCAGCTTTTTTGATTTTCTGATCTTTAAGAAGGTAAGCTGCAAGATCAGAAGCTTCAAGAGTTTTTAATTTCAAGTTAGGCATACGTCCCGCTGAGCGAACAGACTCAGGATTCAATAGAAAAAATAGAAGCGATTTTAATGTGTACTTCTTTTTTAAATCTGGAAGAGGGACGGATTTGATGGGGCGAAGCAAATGGTTCAGCCCGAGTTCTTCAATGTCTTCAGGATCCAGTTGTTCAAGCTGTTTATCGAACGGGGAAAGATTATTAGATCCACCTTCATAATCAGGGTCAGGTTCATGACAGGCAACACAACCTGCTTGATGATAAAGTTGCTCTCCTTGTGAGGCGTTTCCTTTTTTCCAGTATTCCAGTGGCAGTGGATTCACGCCTGTGCTTTTTAATTCAGGAAATGGCTGATGCTTTGTCGATAAAAATGTAGCTAAGGCTTCTATTGATTTCTTTTTTTCATCTGCAGATAAATGACTTAACAGATCAGGCATTGTGGTGCCCGGCTTGGTTTTTTGTGGATTGGACAGGAATTGTTTGATCCAGCTATTCTGCAGGCGGTTCCCTGCACCGGTCAGGATTGGTCCTTGTTTGGGTTGTAATTCTTTATTATTGCTGGAATGACAGGCAGTGCAGTTTAATTCTGTAACAAGAAGCCTTCCACTGGTTTTGAGATCAATTTGCTTATGTCTTGCAAAGCGATCAAAACCTGCAACAAATGGCGAGGCGGGTTCTTCACCAATAGCAGATTGACAAAAGAAGATTGGGGAAATGATAATGAGAATTTGCAAACAGCGTTTATTAATCGTGGTGAGAATCATGTTCGAAAAATCCATCTCTATTATTTAGTACCCGTTAACTTATAAAACAGCTAAACAGTTTGATCTCATAAGAATATCAAGCTGATATTGTATCGAAATTTATAGAAAAGTTGTACTCAAACGAGACGGGGTGGGAGATAGATAATGAATTCTGTTGATTTGGTTAGCAGGACAGAGTGGATTGAATTCAAGTCACCTTCTGGAATGAGTTCAAGCTGATTCAATAGGCCAAAATTGGCTTTAACCAGTTTTCCACTTGTGAGTTGAAGGCGGTCATGCCAGATGGAGTATGTACCGAGTTTTCCATCCCTGCGGTTAAAATATCCTTTTGTCGGATGAGTTAATATAACGAGCCCGGTTTCAAGATCAGGAAAGCCATCAAGTGTTTCAACGGGCGTTCCGGAATCTTCTATTTCCAATTCTGCAGGTGCCCAGTCACTTCTGGTTTTCATCTGGTACTTTGTAAATCGGTTTTGTTGTTGATCAAACTGGCAATCATAATGGATTCGGGCTTTGTACCAGGGGAGTTTCCATATATTTTTGGGGATAAAGATGGTAAGCGTATCAAGGGAAGTTCCGAAGAACCAGACGCAATGTTCTCCGGTTTCAGAATCTATCACGTATGCCCGATAATTCGTTTGACCAAATACCCATTTTGGCCAGGGACAATTCAGAAACCGAAAATCCTGATCAAGAAAGGGAACAACCGACACAAGAGCTCTGGTTTCCCCTTCTTCTGTTGTGATGGTGACTAATTCAAATCGATCATGAATATGTGGTCTGAGTTTTTCCGGATCAACCAGATAAGTGATGATTGCAAAATGGGCAAGCGTTGTTTTAACATCAATCCCGCTTGTCGGGTCTGGTGTCAGCATTCCCTGCGTAAATTGAAGCGGTTCCATGTAGTCGAGTTCCTAATATTATTCATTCACTTTCTTGACGAGTTTATCAATCGATTCTGAAATTAGGATTTCAATATCCCCTGCCCATCGATAAGCAGGTCGGCCATATTCATAAAGATTAGAACCTCCTTCATATCCTCCTTCTTCCCAGACACGCCGAGATGGAATGTAAGAAATCATGTCATCTGCATATCCACAAACCCAGGTACCGGGGCCGAATTCTTTTTTGAACCTCAAAGCATAATCAACAACGGTCTCTGCACCCATTCCTATGACGAGCATAGATTTTCCAAGTTTCCAAGTGTGAAGTGGATAAGGGTACGAAGCGGGAAATTTATCACCTGCTTCCAATTTTTTGAGAAGCCGTTTCGCCCATCGCTTTTTAAGCCTGTTGCCTGTTTTTGCTGCAGATTCCAAGTCTTCTTTTGTGACAGTTTTCAGGTAGGGAAGTTCCACAATCTCAAAAGCAGTTTGCAGGGTGGGGGAAATCGGATTTAAAGATTGATTGAGAGTTTCTTCCACTGCAGTTGCCAGCATGTGGCCATATTTTTCGCAAAGTTGAATTTTTCGCCGTGGCAACGGATTCTGATCTCCCCCACAAGTGTTGACAAACATGGCAGTTGTGCCGGGATGATTCTTTTCGATTTCGATTTGTGCAAATCCAGGGTAATCGCCACAAATTTTTGTAAAACTCATCGTCGTTGGGTGGCAGGCATATCCAAACAGAACTGCAGCCAGTTTTCCATCGGGTCTTGTCACCGTCATGACGGGAACGGTGTGATCCACGGGGCCTATTAATGGAATTCCCTTTTTTCTCATCGAAGGGACATCCGCTTCACGATTATTGCGACGATTGACTGCAAAAGTGGATAAACCTTCCCCTTGTTTCAGGATTGCAGGTTTTAAATCAGAAAGGGCTTTGCCGACCATTTTAACCGCTTCAATAACCATTTGATCCGTGTATTCCTGAACCAGTTTAACCTGTTCTTCATCAACGGGGTAGTAATCCTGCAAGTCATCACCAAGTCGGGGTCCGCAATGGTTATGAGAAAAAGTGAACATGATCTGATCACGTTTGAGTCCAAATTGCTTTTCGACCTGTTTAAAAACTCGGTCACTCATGATTTTAGGAACACCTTGAAAATCACTGGTTACCATGACGGCCTGTTTTCCATTGGCATCTTCCAACGCTAACGCTTTCATCCAGATGTCGTGAAGTTTTCCGATAGGTGCCCGCTTGGAACCGTAACCTGCCAGCCAAACCCCCTTCTCCGGTGTGATGACTGATTTTGCAATTCCTGCTTTCCATCCATCTGCTGCGGAAATCCGATTTTCCTGAACCCAGAAAAGGCTCATTAATACGATTGTAAAAATGAAAGTTAATTTCATGGTTGCTTTTATCGGATTACATTTCATGGAATAGACTTTCTCGTGAATGTTTTATGAGATGTCTTTTCGTTTTTTTGTTCGCACAATTATTTATGAGAATGACTTAATCTTATCAGATGGTGGTCATTAATAATTATTCTAAACCAGATAACAGAGGAAGAAAAAGGGGTAACAAAGAAATCATTTAGATCAGGTGAGAATATTTTGAATGTTTGAGTAGTATTGAATCATTTCTTGAATATTTTATTGCATTTGAATTCAGAACATCGCACTATATTAAACAGGTCAAATAATAAAGGAAATCATGACAATAAAATATGATGCAATTGTTCTTGGAACGGGCGGAATTGGAAGTGCAACTTTGTATCACCTTTCCAAACGATTAGATAATGTGCTTGGATTGGATCGGTTTCCCGGCGGGCATGACCGTGGAAGTTCGTACGGAGAAACACGAATTATTCGGCAGGCCTATTTTGAGCATCCTGACTATGTTCCGTTGTTAATTCGGGCTTATGAACTTTGGCATGAACTGGAAGCAATGAAGGCCAGTCAATTATTTTTTCAAGTGGGGCTTCTTGAAGTAGGGCCGACCAATGGCATGTTGACTAACGGTGTTCGAAATGCAGCTAGCCAACATCAGCTTGTTGTCGATTCCATTTCCCGAAAAGAATTGGAAAAACGATTTCCGGGTTACCGTCTTCCAGAAGGAAATGAAGCTCTGTTTGAGCCGAAAGCGGGTTACCTTCTTGTTGAAGAATGCATCCTGGCATATTTAGCTCATGCGGAAAAACTGGGTGCAGAAATCCGTACTGGTGAAGAAGTGCAAAGTTGGAGTGTTGACGACGCTGGTTTAGTGACCGTCACAACTGATCAACAAACTTATCTGACGGATCGTCTGATCATCACGTCGGGTGCCTGGGCGGGTGACTTACTTTCCGGGCTTGATCTGAAATTGCGAGTAGTTAGAAAACATCTGCACTGGTATGCCTGTGATAAGGATTCATCTTACCATGAAAAACAGGGCGGGTCTGCATTCTTCTATGAAACTGAAGAAGGTTGTTTTTATGGGTTTCCGATGCGTGATGCGCGAGGAGTTAAAATTGCAGAACATACAGGCGGTGAAACGGTCAGTAATCCGTTGGAACTAGATCGTTCTGTTGACCTTAATGATCAAAAACGAATTGAACAATTTTTATCGGTTCACATGCCAGAAGTGAAACTGAAACAGACGAATCATAACGTTTGCATGTATACACTTTCACCTGATGGAAATTTCATCATCGATAAACATCCTGATTGTTCTCAGGTTGTATTTGCAGCGGGATTATCTGGTCATGGTTTCAAATTTGCATCTGTCTTAGGGGAAATACTTTCTCAATTGGCTTGTGATGGGAAAACAAAATGGAATATTGATTTTTTGAAGTATGGTAGGAATTGATGATTTTCCGATGCAGGTTGAAGATGTATAGGAATGGAAATGATGAATTATAATTCAAGAAAACAAAACCGGCGGTCCATTCGCTTGAAAGGATACGATTATTCGCAGACAGGTTCCTGTTTTGTTACTGTATGTACACAGAATCAAGCTTGTTTATTCGGAAATATCCTGCAGGGAAAAATGGCGATGAATAATGCGGGTAAGATGGTTCAACATTGGTATTCAGAATTGGAAAACAGGTTTTCTGTAATTCATTGTGACAGTGTTATTATTATGCCTAATCATATTCATTTTATAATTACGAATACAGGACTGTGTAATGCCGTAGGGGTGGACCGATGTGTCCGCCCGGAAATGAATGAACCACCGAATTCGACTGCGAAAACAATCGTGGAATCGGGCAGACACGAAGGTCTGCCCCTACGTGTTGGTTCAGAAGAAGAATTGGCCAAACAAGCTGCCCTCCTGATGCTCCAGACTCAACACAAATAATAACAAACCAGGATGCAAGCAGTCTCTCTTATAAGATCGACTACTTGTGTGAACTTATGCATCCAACCGCTGTTCGAAATTAGTGAGTTATTATCAATGATAGAGTGGGATTTGTTCTACTTGGCATGGTGCTCATCATAGTGCTTGCTTAACAGATCGGTTCCAAAGTCGCCGTCGAAGTCGCGCCACACCGCGTGCACATGATTTGCGTCGTTTTGCGTATTATCGTATTCAAAGAGAAACTGTGGTGTTTGCACCCGGTAATAGTGTGCTTGGCCTTTCTGCATTCCACCAGCCCAGGCAAAGTACACGTCCTTGAGATCGAATAATTTCGTCCGTTCGTTGATCTGGTTGACGATCTCTGGTCGAAATCTTTCAGCATACGCCTTAATCAATTGTAATAAAAATTCCCGTTGTTTCTTATTGAGGTCACTGCAGGAGATACCCTTGGCTGGGGTGAACAGGCCTTTGTTTACTTTTCGGTTTTCACTAGTGACAATATCATCCGGGGCAATGTCTCTGAATAGTGCCTTTTTCTTTTGCTCGTCGGAAAGTGATTTAACAAGTTTGCGGGCGAGTTGTTCTTCCTCGCGAAGTACCCATAAGCCCTTACGAGGGCCTTTCTTGACAATGGCCGGATTAGAACCAAAGAATGAAGGTGTCACCGAAATCAGATGCCCATCGACAATCGTAAAATTAACCGAGAGATGATGCCCTTCAAATCGCCAGCCCCAGGCATCCTTGTCTCCAGGCTTTCCAAAGACAGTTACGTAATATAATTTTGGATCGCGAATGGGATTCTGATTTTCCAGATCGTGAAGCACTTTTTCGAGGCTAACAATCGTCTTGGCCTTTAGATATCCCTTGTGACTCAGGCCAGATTTTAATAGAGCGTGGGCAAGTAAGCGTTGCTCTGCACTCATTTTTTTCAGAGTTAATCCATAACGGGTGCCATCGGGTTTGATATACTTGTCAGGCAAATAATGCCAGTTTTTTCGTTCCTTGTCCGAAACATCACGTACAGCCAGCTTTCGCTGCTTCTCGTTAAGAGCGTCAAGAAAACGGTCCGCAGCCACTGTCATTTTATCAACAGGATTGTGAGCATGTGCAGTGTATGCATTTGTGATCAGCAGTGAGAAAATGAAAATATGACAGAGATGACGTTGCATCCAAAACATCGTGAAGTTTCCTTATGCAAGTTGTAATTGGGAATAACTAAGGTCAGTGCAATGGGGCCAAATTGTAATGTACCCTGACTCTTGATTCAAGTTACCTCTGTTATTCACCAGGGCACGGCCGTACCGTGGAGTTTAATTGTATTTTAGTGTTCGAGGTGCGGGTGACTAGAGGGGGCATCCCCCATTGCTGCCGATTTTATCTTGTATATTCTCGCAATGAAAAGCAGTGGTCCGCTGTGCCAAAGTATTTCCGATTGAAAACTAATCAACTTGGATTGACCTGTGATACTACATAAACAGAGCTGATCGCCTGATTGACTTTTTCTGTTTTCGGTAATTCTTGGCAAAGATTATCTCCTGTAAGTGTATTACCTAAAAGAAACTAATTTTCGAGAATTGTCTCAATGGATCATTATTTATTAGGATGGAACTTTTACAGTTTAATGCAGGGCTCAACTTGTTATAGTATTTTCATATCATTTCCTTGAAAATTAATCAAATTGCTTCACAGGTAGAAAGAGGCGAATTTTCATTACAGAATTACCCAAAAAAAATAAGTACGACGAATCAACCCACATCGGTTCGGAAGAGGAACTGAACCCTGTACCAGATTCCAATAATATTCCGGTAGAAATTCCAGGCTACCAGATTAAGAAGGTTCTGGGTCAGGGAGGCATGGGAACGGTTTACCTGGCGGTGAAAGAGTCTTCCAATAAAACAGTTGCGTTGAAGATCATTTTTCCAGAGACAGAGAATAATAATGACCTGACACGCCTGTTTGTTCGAGAGGCAAGCGTTGTCAGCCAGTTAAAGCATCGCAGGATCGTTCAATTTTATGATTTTGGACAACACGATGGTCAGCTTTATCTTTCCATGGAATATGTGAAAGAAATCTCTTTTACTGAACTGATAAAAAAGCGGGATCCTGAAAAGAAAATTCGACTTGCATGTGGAATCATTTGTCAGGTTTTGGATGGTCTCAGCTATATACATCAACATTCACTGGTTCATCGAGACATTAAACCTTCGAATATTCTGCTGACGATTCAGAATAAAAAACCAGAAGTTAAAATTTCTGATTTTGGTCTGGCTAAAAATTATTCCATTGCAGGATTCAGTGGGATTACTGAAGATGGTAAAATAAGAGGCACTCTATTTTATATGCCTCCTGAACAAATTCTGAATTCCAGGGATGTCGAACCTTCTGCAGATATTTATGCTGCAGGGGCAACCCTTTATAACTATCTCTCAGAAAAAAAGCCGTATGATCAAACAACAGATACAGGAATCCAGACATTTCTTCAAGAAGATATCATTCCTCTTGATGAAAGAATTTTGACTCTTCCTGATGACTTGGTAGAGATTGTTCATAAAGCACTTGAAAAAGAACCTCAAAGAAGATTCCAGACGGCTAAAGAGATGCACCGGGCTCTTCTTCCATTCACCAGATATCGGAAATGAATAAAAGAATTATTATTTATTTGATAATTGAATTGACCTGCTATGCCAAAACTAAAAACAGAATGTCCTGCATGCCAAAAAAAATTCAATGTTACTGAAAAACATATTGGGAAAAAAGTACGATGTCCATCCTGCAAACATAAATGGACGGTTGAGAATATTGCTTTTTCAAGTGGCCAATCAATGGACCAGCGAATGGATGTCCTCCAGACTCAGGATGGAACTGATGCTGATGAGACTGTGAATAGGCCACTCCCCAAAAGTGATATCCGTCACCTGGGACGATTTGAAATGAAAGAAGCCCTCGGCGGTGGAGCATTCGGTCTTGTTTATAAGGCCTACGACCCTGTTCTGGGAAGAACGGTTGCTCTCAAGATTCCTCGATTTGGAAGTGATGATCAATCTAAAACCAAACGATTTTTAATTGAGGCGCATGCTGCTGCGAATTTAAAGCATCCGAATATCGTGGCTGTTTATGAAAGTGGCGAAGAAAACGGACGACCGTTCATTGCATCAGAATATGTCAAAGGAAAAACTCTCTCTCAAAAAATCAAATCCAACCCTCCTGATTTCAAGGAAGCCGCATTCCTGGTTAGGTCTCTTGCAGATGCCCTTTCCTATGCCCACAAGGAAGGAGTCATTCATCGGGATATCAAACCGGACAACATCATGATTGGTGAAAAAAATCGTCCGCAGATCATGGATTTCGGTTTAGCGAAATTGACCGATGAAGATTCCCAGATGACGGGTGAAGGAAATATTCTGGGAACCCCTGCTTACATGTCCCCCGAACAGGCGCGAGGAGAAATTAATCAAGTAGGTCCTGCCAGCGATCAATATAGCCTTGGAGTGATTCTTTTTGAATTGTTGACAGGGGAAAGACCTTATACGGGGCCACCCCATTCGATCATTGCCCAGGTTGGTACGGATGGAGAATCCCCCGAAGCGATCAGCATTAATAAAGAGGTTCCACGTGATCTTTCTGCCATCTGCCGGCGTGCGATGGAAAAGGATTCCGGAAAACGATATGCAGACTGTGACGAGATGGCGGAAGACCTTTCTCGTTGGCTTTCTGGAATTGAAACAGTCGCTCGTCCGTTAAGCTATGTTGAAAAGTATAAGCGGTGGTATCAAAAAAACAGGACATTGGCAAAACTTTGGGTGACTTTGGCTGCATTCTTTTTTATGCTGCTGATTTTTGCATCGGTTGATTATGCTCGTGTGAAGATTCAATATGTCAAACAATCTGAAGAATTTGTTGAGAAAGAGGATGAGCTTCTCACCGTGGAACATGACTTGGCAACCAATGAATTCGAAAGAGGCCGAAATCTGTTTGATTCGGATAACCTGAATGAGGGTTTACTTTGGCTGGCCAATAGCCTTGAAAATATATCACCGGAAATGACGGGACTGGATCAGACTATTCGCAGTTATATCAGTAGCTGGTTGCCCTTGTCGCATCAACTAAGGTTAATGATTCCCCATGACGAAAACGTGAACTGTGTTGCAATCAGTCCTGACGGGAAACTGCTGATTACGGGAACGAATGCAAATGAAGGTAAAGGAGAAGTTTATTTCTGGAATCTGGAAACGGGCGAAAGCATAACTGAATCTATTTCTCATACTAACTCAGTGACCAAAGTTGCCTTCTCGCCCGATGGAAAGATTGCTGTCTCTGCTAGCCGAGACAACATGTTAAAAATCTTTGATCCTGATACTGGTGATGAAATTCACGAGCCAGTATTACACCCCAATGGGGTTGCTGGCATAGCTTTTAATCATGATGGAACTCTTCTTGCAACAGGGTGTTTTGATGGAAACGTTCGCTTATGGAATACTAAAACATGGGAACAGATCGGCCGATCCATGAAATTTCATCGTTTGGATCCTGGTCAGCAAGATAAGGTAGAGAATTTTCAACCAAACCTTCATCAACTCGCTTTCACACCTGATGACAAGCATATTATGGCAAAGAGGTTTGCATACCATTCCTATCGAGCGGTTAGAATATGGAATCTTTCCAATTATCAGGAAGTGAGTTATCCAAAACATTTTAATAAGACTAAAGTTCACGGTTTTACGGAAGATGGCAAAAATCTGGCATACCTTAAACAAGGGTCTTCATTAGCCCATTTAAAAAGCTGGGATAATCCAAATGGAAGAGAAATTTCAATAAAACATCTGGCAGCAGTCATAGATACAGCAATCAATCAAAAATCCAGTCTATTTGTTACTGCTGGAGGAGATAGAATTGCAAGAGTATTTAACTTGGATTATTCTTCCCGAATAGGACAATTTATCCGGCATGACAATTCTATTAATACAATTGATCTCAGTCAGGATGGCAAAATATTTGTGACTGGAGGGAATGATCATCTTGTAAAAGTCTGGAGAATCTCTGAGGAGAAACCCTGGGGGAAAGTTGTTTTTCATCAAGGGAATACAGAAATCAAGTTTCTTCGAGATGGAAAAAGCTTCATGACTGATGACAATAAAAAAAACTATCAAAAACTGGATCCATCAAAACCAAATTTTAACATCAGGTTCTGGGATACATCAACTTTACAAAAAATCGCCGGACCGTATGAAGAATACGGTTCCAGACCGGATAAGAATGTCTCGTCAGATGGAAATACTTATGCTCGTGTGTCGAATCAATCTGTTGTGCTACGCCGTATTCGTGACGGCCAACTGATTGGTAAGTTCACACACCCTGGTGGAATCAGTACCGCCAGATTTATTAATCATGATCAAACTCTGGTCACCGGTTGTAGTGATGGAAAAATTCGGTTTTGGAACATTAAAACGGCTTCTGAAGACAAAGAGACATTAACTATGGAAGGGTATATTCTTTCCATAGCTATTTCTCCAGACGAAAAATATCTATTTTCAACAAATAGTAAAGGTTTTGCACAAATATGGGATTTAAAAAAACGGACTGCAATTTCGGAACCGATCAGACATTCTCAAAATGTTGGATGTGCAGCATTTTACCCGGATGGAAGCTATATTGCAACAGGTTGTAAAGATGGTACGGTCTATTTCTGGTCGGTTCCAGATGGAAAACCTGTTAAAAAGCCCATTTATAACTTTGATTCACAGTATGGAATTTGGAGAGTGGAATTTCATCCCGATGGAAACCAAATTCTTGTATCAGGGCCAGGTAAAGGATCGCAATTCTGGAATCTCGATAGTATGCTTCCTGCGTCCCGGCTAATTATGGAAGGGACCTATTTGAGAGATGTGGATTTAAGTCCTGATGGTAAAATGCTCCTGATCTCAAACTATGGTCATCATTACAGCGGAAGTATGGAGGTTCAGGTCAGAACTGTGAATCCTCCAATTGAAGGGACAGCTACCAAAGTCAAACAAATGATCGAGCGGACCCTCGGCATGAGACTGACAAAAGGGGGAGAACTCAAAGTTCTCACCTATGATGAATGGTCGGCATTGTCAAATTGAGGGCCTGTAGTTTATTTATTATATCAATGAGAGTCATTTGTTCCGTTTGTTCATTTGGCTTGATCAATAATCAATTCTGAATTGAAGGGAAGCGTGCTATTCATGTCAGCCAATTCGTCCAGTGTAGATAGTCGTCCCTGACAAATCTCTTTTAATCTTTGATTTCAGGG